>JAAUSC010000367.1 GCA_012031965.1 Scytonema sp. RU_4_4 | reverse complement strand
TGTTGCATCAAGCTCAGTATTTTGATAGCTCATTGATATAGCTGTCAGAGGTTTGCATTTGAGAAATTGTAATCTTAGCCATTGTGAAATTTTTCCTTGATCAAGTTCTCTGTTGTGGGATTTGACATTGTTTTGCCTTATCCTGTTCACTATTTTCTTTTATTTATCCTGGTCTTTCAAGGTTTGAATCATTTAATAATGGACATAAAAATGACAGTTATATCCTAGTTGTGTTAGAAAAGAATAGTAAATTACTTCTTAGAGTGACTTAAACAAAAAATTGAGCAAATACAAGTCATTCCAGACTTTTCATAGAATAATCTAGTTATTCTATATCCAGACTAATGACAGACTTCTCACTCAAATAAAATGCCTGCATCTTATTTCAGTAAGATGCAGGATAAGGCTGAGCAAAAATTTCAAAAATAAAGTCAGTGAATATGATTCTTTAGAAGAAGCTCATCACTCAAATCTTATTTCTCAAATTGATGCAAACGATTAGTGCTATTACTTTTTAGCGCAACAAACCGTATCCACCATATTTTGTAACTTGTGCATCTCCAGTATTCCCGCTGCTGAGAGCGCTAACGTTATTGTTATTCAAGGAGTCCGCAACGTTAACGTTAACAAGTCCAACCTGCACAGTTTCAACCGCAGCCCCAATTAATTCACCGTAACCGAGTAGTTCTCCGTCTCCACCTTTTGTTGCATCAAGCTCAGTATTTGATAACTCATTGATGTAGCTGTCAGAGGTTTGCAGTTGAGAAATTGTAATCTTAGTCATTGTGAAATTTTTTCCTTGATCAAGTTCTCTGTAGTGGGATTTGACATTGTTTTGCCTTATCCTCTTCACTATGTTCTTTTATTTCCCCTGATATTTCAAGATTTGAGTGATTTGATAATGGACATAATAATTACAGTTATATCCTGTTAATTATCAAGTTAAATAGTTCTCTTTTGTTTATAGTTAACAGAAAAAATATTAACCTACATTTCGCAGGTAGGCGGCAACTTTTCGAGATTTTTCAAATTCTCAAAGCTCGTTTTCCACATAGAGCATTAAAGTAAAAAATAACGCAAGTTTCTAACAGAGCAAGGTATTAAGCTTGGGAAAGGCGGAAAGCTAACGAACGTACACTGTGGGAATGAATAGGCTGAGGGTTATTGCTCAAACAGTGCCATTGGTGTCAACTTAAAAGACAAGCGATCGCCCGCAGGAGGGCGTGAGCGGAGTGCCATCACCCACTCAAAAACTTTTCATGTGTGTACCAGTTGCGCGAGGGGGGAGAGCCCACCCTCAGGGCTCCCTACTGGAAGCGTTTAGTTTTTGTAGAGAATCTACACTATAAAATAGGAATTTTATTTCCTGGGAGATTTTTTTGAAATGCATAACTAAAACATTTATGTCCTAAATTTTCATTATCGACAAGTTGGTGAGTGTGTATAGCAGGCATAGTTAAAGCCGTAGGAGTTTTCAACCTCGATCTCGTTCCCAATCACCAATGACTTTTTGCAAATACCATTCCTCTGACATTCCAGGATAGTCATACTTCGCCTGATCAATCAATCTTTGGGCTATTTCCCAATATCCCCCAACTAGTCTCAACAGGCGCTGTCGTAGCAAACTATACCTTGCTTTTCCTGATTTAGAGCTAGGAGAGTGAATTTTTTTTAGACTATCTAAGACTTGTTGGTAATTTCCCCAGTCTTCTTTTTCACAAAACATACTTGCTGCACGCTGATAATCTTCAACAGCACGTTCCATTTCTTCCAAGCAAGCGTAGGCAATACCGCGATTGTAATAAGCTGTTGCATCATCAGGATTTATTTGCAGTGCTTGGGTGTAGTCTTGAATCGCACCAAGATAATTTCCTATAGTCCGATAGGCATTTCCTCTAGCAATATAAAGCATTGCATCTTGAGGTTGCATCTGAAGTGCTTGATTGAAATCAGCGATCGCCCCTTGATGATCGCCTAAATGAGAACGCGCTTTTCCTCGGTTACGGTAGACGATTGCATCAAGAAAATTCAGTCGCAGCGCTTGGTTAAAGTCTGAGATAGCGTCCTGATAGTTACCCAACTTACAACGCACAACCCCTCGACAGCAGTATGCTTGTGCATCCTGTGGATCAACCTGCAAAGCCCAGTTTAAATCCTCCATTGCTTCGCGGGTGTCTCCCCTTTCTGCTTTTTCCAGCAATTGCGTAAAATAGTCTTTTTCGGATTTGAGTGACGCAATTGTGGGACTTGGTTGTACAAAAGCAGGTTTTTCCTTTGGTTGAAGCTGTTTAATCTTTTCCAGACATTGGCGACAATTCTCTGTGTCTTTTTGCTCTAAATATAATTGTGCTGCTTTTTTAAAGTTGGCGATCGCATCTTGAATATACCCTTGTTTGCGGTACACTGTTCCCCGTAAATTATAAGCAGCCGCATAATCTGCATTAAAACGAATAGCTTGCTCTACATCTGCAAGCGCCCCCGGCAGATTTTTCAGCGCCACTCGTGCTAAGGCGCGACAGTAATGAGTCTCTACACTTTGGGGATTCAGTTTTAGCGCTTGTGTGAAGTCAGAAATAGCATTCAATATTTCTCCTAAATCATAGTATGCTAAACCCCGTTGATAGTAAGCTTCCGCAAAGTAAGGTGCTAGCTGCAAAGCACGGGTAAATTCATTAATGGCTTCAGCATAGTCTTTTTGCTTGGCTCTTTCCAATCCTTTATTGTAAAATTCGTCATTCATGGCATTTGTTTGAAGAATGAAGTCAGGATACAGATTCAAGAGTGAAATACTTCATACTTTACACTTCATATTTCAATCTTCAGGTGACTCATTTCAAATTATTAATGAAAATGACCAAAATGACTAAAGACTACCTTTACCGCTACCCACCTTTGTATCCTGGTGTCTTGCTCAGACGCTACAAGCGATTTTTTGCCGATATTGAACTCGCTTCTGGGGAAATAGTAACAGCGCACTGCCCCAATACAGGACCAATGACAGGAGTTTGTGCTCCTGGTTCTGCAGTGCAGTTGTCTTACAGTGATAGTCCTAAGCGCAAACTTCCCTATACCTGGGAAATGATCCAGGTACATGACAATAAACCAACTTGGGTGGGTATAAATACTAATTTACCTAACAGAATCATCAAATTAGCTTTAGAAAAATACCTTTTTCCAGAATTGGGAAACTATAGCCAAATTCGCACTGAGGTTTCCTATGGACAAAATAAATCAAGTCGAGTGGATTTCTTCTTATTTCCACATACAAACATCAACATCTCATCTAGCGATTTATTTTTAGAAAGTAGTCAATTATTATTAACTGAAAATACTTATTACATATATCTTGAAGTAAAAAATACAACTTGGGCGCAGGGAAAGTTAGCACTATTTCCAGACACAGAAACAACACGAGGACAAAAGCATTTGCGAGAACTGACAGCACTCTTACCCCAGAGTCGCGCAGTCATGCTTTACTTTATAAATCGAAGTGATTGCACTGAGTTTGCCCCTGGCGATAGTGCTGATCCTGTATATGGTAAACTATTGAGACATGGTATAGACCTTGGTTTAAAAATTTTGCCTTGCCGTTTTGAAGTTAACCCAGAGGGTGTGCGCTATTTAGGCTTAGCAGAATGCAACTTTTGAGCCTTCGGATAAGGGAAACACAACAAAAGAGCCTTCTAAAGTTTTAGAAGGCTCTTTTGTTGTGTTAGAAAAAAAGTCCTGGCACCGAGCTATTGTAGCAGGCAGCTACCCACCAACTATCGTCGCCGCTGCAGCGTTTCACACCTGAGTTCGGGATAGAATCAGAGTGGTTCCACCGCGCCATAGGCACCAGGA
>JAAUSC010000366.1 GCA_012031965.1 Scytonema sp. RU_4_4 | reverse complement strand
AACGACAAACCGAAAATCTTGCTGCTGTTCAAGCATTTTTGATGGGTGTTGACTTATATTTCATTGACGAAGAAACTGCCATTTTTTACAGTCAACTCAAAGCAGCGGTTTTTCATCAGTTTGCCCCTAAAGACAAAAATAAACGTCGGAGTACAAGTATGAGAGATTTGGGATTTGATGATCATGATCTGTGGATTGCAGCAACAGCGATTCAGCACAGTCTCGTTCTTGTTTCTGCTGACAGCGATTTTATCCGAATTCAGCAAGCACAACCTTTTCTGGTAGAATATTGGCTTTGACGCTTTTTTGATGAGAAATATACGACGAGTTTCCGATTTTCCATTTTAATCCCTCCTCTTTTGTCCTCCTCAAGCCTGCTAATTGTGTAAATTAATTAACTTTGATTTTTTAAGAAACACTTCTCAACTAGAATCCTTTGGAGAAGATTAACAACCATTTTAAATTTATGAAACATGATTGGCGATCGCGCCCTGCGCAGCTTCCCTTGGGAGCATCGTGTAGCGGCTGCTTTGCAGCATCATCACTTCTTGGGCTGCTTCCTGCAGGAGTATCGCGTAGCGTACGCAAAGCGCATTCGCTCATTTTATTCACCTTACCCCTATACATCATAGGGAATTTAACTTCTATAAATACAGTCACAGCGCAACAAGTGACTTCTGATGGAACTGTATCCACCACCGTCACCAGCCCCGATGGAAAAAACTTCAACATCAACGACGGTACAACAAGGGGAACAAACCTTTTTCACAGCTTCAAAGAATTTTCTGTTCCTACTGGTGGTTCGGCTAACTTCAACAATGCAACTAATATACAAAATATTATCAACCGGGTGACGGGTGGTTCTATTTCTAATATTGATGGTTTGATTAAAGCCAATGGCGCAGCGAACTTGTTTTTACTCAATCCAGCAGGGATTGTTTTTGGACCAAATGCCAGTTTGAATATTGGTGGTTCATTTTTGGGGAGTACGGCAAATAGTTTTATATTTGACAATGGGTTTGAGTTTAGTGCGACTGACCTTCAAGCACCACCACTGTTAACTATAAATATTCCAATTGGGTTGAGGTATCGGGATAATCCGGGAAGTATCACCACTCAATCTGCTTTTCTTCAAGTTCCACAAGGAAACTTCTTAGCACTGGTAGGTGGTAATGTTAGCTTAGATGGTGCAATACTGTACGCTCCAGGAGGACGGATTGAGTTAGGAGGATTATCTGCGACGGGAACAGTAGGACTCAATGGTGATGGAAGTTTGAGTTTTCCAGTGGGAGTGCAACGAGGGGATGTAGCACTGACTAATGGTGCGATCGCTTATGTAGCTGGTACCGGGGGAGGCAATATTGGGATTAATGCCAGAAATTTAGATCTATCGGGAGAAAGTGTCTTGTATGCAGGGATAGAGTCAGATTCTGGAGCAGTTGGTAGTCAGGCGGGAGATATTACACTTAATGCGACAGGGAACATAAAAATTGTAGAGAGCAGCTATGTATACACTAATGTAAATTCGCAAGCAGTGGGCAATGGGGGGAACATCAATATTACAACTGACTCTTTGTCTTTAACTGATGGTGCTCAACTAATCACCAACACCAGTGGACAAGGGGACGCAGGCAATGTGTCGGTGCAAGCATCGGGTTCTGTTGGACTTGTCAATGGATACATATACAGCACTGTGGATTCACAAGGTGTGGGCAGTGGTGGCAATATCAATATTACAACTGGCTCTTTGTTTTTAAATGATGGTGCTCAACTAATCACCAGCACCAGTGGACAAGGGAGTGCAGGAAGCGTGACAATTAATGCCAGAGATACTGTCTCTCTAGATGGGCAGAATCAAAATGGTTTCAGTAGTGGGGTGTTCAGTTTTGTGTCAGTAGAAGGATTGGGCAACGCTGGTGATATTACCCTCATAACTAATTCTCTATCTTTAACTAATGAAGCGCTAATAAGTTCTGGCACTTATGGATTAGGAAATGCAGGTAATATAAATATTTTCGCTAATCGCGCTGCCACTTTTGCTAATAAAAGTGCTGTCTACAGTATTGTGGAATCTACTGCACTAGGCAAGGGGGGGAACATTAATATTGCCGTTAGAGAACTCTTGTTAAGAGATGGCGCTCAACTTTTTGCTGGCACATTTGGAAAAGGAGATGCAGGCAATATTAACATTAATGCCATTGATGGAACTTTTATTGGTGGTCTTGATCAAAGCAATAACTTTGCCATAAGTACGACTGTGGGATCTGAGGCAGTAGGCAATGCGGGAAATATCAGAATTAACGCAGGTTCGCTTTCACTTAGAGACAACGCTCAAATATCTGCCAGCGTCTTAGGAATAGGTAATGCAGGTAACATAACTATAAACGCAGCAGATACCATTTCACTTGATGGTGCTAATAGTGTGATATCTAGTACAGTAGGTACTAGTTTAGCACCAAAAATTAGTGTTGATATTGATCCTGAACTGGGTCGTCCTAAAGTTAACCTTGACTCTGGTTCTGAGACTGTCTTTGAAAATGCTCAAGGAAGAAGTGGAGATATCGCCATCAATACTAGGTCACTTTCTCTTACCAATGGTGCTCGACTGAGTACTAGTACTTCTGGGCAAGGGGACGCAGGTGATATCAATATCAATACATATGAATTGACGCTTAATAATGGTGCTCAATTCGTTGCTAGTTCTTTTGGACGAGGCAATGCAGGAAGCGTGATGATTAATGCCAGAGATACTGTCTCCGTGGATGGACAACAAACCTCCACTGGAATTTTCAGTGCTGTGGATGAGAAAGGCGTGGGTAATGCAGGTGATATACAAATCAATACTGGCTCACTTTCTCTAAAGAATGGGGGTAGACTAACTGCCAGTAATCAAGGGAAAGGCGCAGCAGGTAACATAACAGTTAGAACGGCTAAAGATATCAAGCTGGACAATAACGCATCTATTGACGCTTTTACCATAGGAGGAAAAGGTAACATTACTTTAAGTTTCCGTGACCTCATTTTACGGAAGAAAAGCAACATCACAACTGTTACTGAAGGCACGGATGATGCGGGCAGTATTAACGCTAGTGGTGGAAGAGGCTTTACTATCTTATTGGAAGAGAGCAGTATCGACACTAGCGCTCAAGCAGGCTTCAAGGAGATCTTCATTACAGGTGTAGGTATCTTTGCCTCCCAAGATAGTAACATCGGTGGCATTTACGGGTTCACTACGCAGTTGGATATACCAACCATTGAATTAGAAACTGTCATCGACCCCGCACAACAAATTGCCCAAAATCCCTGTCTACGAGGAGGTGGCGAATTTACCATCATCGGACGTGGCGGATTTCCATCTAATCCCAATAAAATCCTCAGTAGTGATAACGTGCGTGTGGATTTAGTCAAGCCTATCGCCAGTAAGGTGAATTCAACAAGTACAACACAAAAGCAGCCATCCACCAGTGCAACTGACAAACCTATAGTCCCTGCACGAGGATGGATATTCAATGAAAAAGGAGAGGTGATGCTAGTAGCTTATGACCCCACCAAGACTGGTGTACAACGCTCCTCTCCAACACCTGCTAGTTGTGCTGCAGTGAAATAGTCATGAGCGCGAATCCAACGTAGGGTGGGCACTCTCGTGAACAACAAGATTCCCGACTTCTCTAAAAAGTTGGGAACATGATTGGGAAACTAATCATGGTAAGTGGACTGGATAAACCAAGAATCCCACGGCTTTATGTGAAAACAAGCGATAGCGTTCGCGTAGCGTGCGCCTTAGCGCATAGTTTTCATAGCCGTGGGAGTGTCAACTCACAACAATCCCCGATAATGAATAAAAACCA
>JAAUSC010000016.1 GCA_012031965.1 Scytonema sp. RU_4_4 | reverse complement strand
ATACCAGGTAATCAAACTTTCAAGTAGAGGGCAGTATAGTCAAATCATGGTCGTTGAAGGTAAGTTAGAAACTATCCAAGTCCGGGGTACAAGGCGGCTTAACCCTAATTACGTGCGTAGCCGCCTAGCAATTGCTACAGGCAAACCCTTAAATCAAAAGAAATTGGTGGAAGCACTGCAACTGCTACAACTCAATCCACTGATTAAAAATATCTCTGCGGAGTTGGGAGCAGGTTCGCGTCCGGGCACTAGTATCTTAGAGGTGAAGGTTACAGAGGCAAAAACCCGTTCTGTCCAAGCTAAACTAGACAACAATCGAGCACCCACTATCGGCAGCTTTCAGCGCCAAATCCAACTGAACGAAGCGAATTTACTGGGATTGGGAGATGGTTTAAGCATTTCTTATGCTAATACCGATGGTAGTGACAGTTGGGATTTTAGCTATACTTTGCCAGTTAATGCCCGTAACGGCACTTTGCAGTTGTACTACAGCACTTCATCCACAAAAGTTATTGAAGAACCCTTTGATATTTTAGATATTAATGGGAATTCCCAAGAGTATGGAATGACCTTTCGTCAGCCTATATTCCAAACCCCAACTCAGGAGTTTGCACTGGGAATCACCGCTAATCGTCGCGATAGTGATATTGGTTATTTAGAAGCGTTGTTTGGACAACGATTTCCTTATCCTTCGCCGGGTGCGGAAGATGGCAAGACTAAAGTATCCGCAGTCCGATTGTTTCAAGACTGGACACAGCGCAGTGACAGACAAGTTATTGCAGCGCGATCGCAATTTAGTATAGGTGTTAATGCCTTCGATGCCACGACTAACGATACAGATCCAGATACTGAATTTTTCGCTTGGCGCGGACAAGCACAGTGGGTAAGAGTTTTAGCACCAGAAACCTTCTTGCTTGTACGTGGAAATCTTCAATTAGCAGACAGAGCCTTACTACCTTCAGAACAAATTGGTGTCGGTGGACAAGCTACTGTCCGGGGTTATCGTCAGGATTTGCTTTTAGCCGACAATGGTTTTTTGGGTTCTGTGGAGTTACAGTATCCAATTTTACGCATTCCGCAGATTCAGGGCGTACTTCAGATTACCCCATTTATTGATTTTGGCACTGCCTGGAATACCTCTAGCGCTGGTAGAACAGCCCTTGAGGATGAGACTCTTGTATCAACAGGATTGGGGCTGTTATGGAAACAGAGCCGCCTGACTGCTCGTTTTGATTGGGGTATTCCTCTTGTCTCTGTCTCGTCTGCTGAAAAAGATTCTTGGCAAGAGAACGGACTTTCTTTCTCTATTATTTATACTCAACCTTTTTAAATGAGGAACTATGTCTGTCATTCTGACTTTAGCTACATTATCTCAAATCATGACTCCCGTTCCCCTGGCTGCTCAACCAGTTTCCCAAATGACTGTAGCAGTAGTTGTGCGATCGCCGGTTCCTAAAGGAGCACCGCCCGAAGAGCGGTGGGCTAAAACCCAATCGCCATCGCAAACTGATACCAAACAGCTCTTGCAACAAGGTTTGAAACTTTATCAAGCAGAAAAATTTGCTGATTCTGTTAAGGTTTTCAAACAGGCATCTCAGGCATTTCAAGCAGTTGGAGATGGGCTGAACCAAGCTTTGGCATTAAGCTATCTTTCTTTGGCTCACCAACAGTTAGGAGAATTAGCTAATGCTGAAAAAGCGATTGACAACAGCTTGGCACTATTACACAACAAAAATGGTTCCAAAGAGTATTTATCTATCCGCGCTCAAGCTTTAAACACGAAAGGAAAGTTGCAATTAGTACAAGGTAAAGCAGAACAAGCACTGAAAAGCTGGGAAGAAGCGACGGTAGTCTATAAACAAATTGGCGATGAAGCGGGTACCACTGGTAGCCAGATTAACCAAGCTCAGGCACTCCAAGCATTAGGATTTTACCGTCGTGCTAATAATACTCTAGATGCTGTAGAACAAAGCACAAACAAGCAATCTGACTCCATCATGAAAGCAACTCGATTGCTTAATCTCGGTAACACTCTGCGAGTGCTGGGAAATTTAAGCAAGTCACAGCAAGTTTTGCTCAAAAGTTTAATCATCGCTCAAAAACAGCAATCAAAAGAAAAGGTTGCAGAAATTCAGCTAAGTTTAGGCAACACAGCCCAAGCTTTAGCCAATAATGAAATTGAAGAAGATAAAATTAAAGGATATATTCAAGAGTCTTTAAATTATTATCGTCAAGCAGCAAGCACTTCTGACAAGCCTCTTACTCAACTAGAATCACAACTCAATGAACTACGGCTTTTGCGTCTAAGAACAGACAAATTATTAGACCAACAGCGCAAAATACAATTTCAATTAGCTGGGGCAGATAAAAACAGATTATCAGAACAAGAGAAAAAAGAATTATCCGAACAAGAGAAAACAATATCACAAGAAATACAAAATAATTTATCAGATATCTACCAGAGATTGTTGTCTCAAATTCAATCTCGAATTGCTACCATTCCACCCAGTCGTAGCAGTATTAACGCTCATATTAACTTTGCCCAAAGTCTTATTAAACTAAAACAAAAGAATAATACTAGTGTTTCACCACAGGAACTTCGCCGGATACAGAAACCGGGTTTCTCAGAGATCGTTCAACCTGCAGAGTTGCTTTGGCAGACTACTAGTAACATTTCTTGGCGAGAAATTGCTGAGATAGTTAAAGTTAGTGCGAACCAAGCTCAACAATTACAAGATAATCGCACCTATTCCTACGCCTTAGGTACTCTCGGCAACTTGTACGAGCAAACTCAACAATGGTCTGAAGCTCAAAATCTCACAGAGCAAGCTGTGAAACTTGCTGAAGGAATTTCTGCCTCTGATATTGCCTATCGTTGGCGATGGCAATTAGGTCGTATCCTGAGAGCCTTAGGTGATGATGATAAAGCGAAAGGCTCCTATAAACAAGCAATAAATCACCTCAAATCCCTGCGAAATGATTTAGCCGTCGTTAACCGCGATGTGCAATTTTCTTTTCGAGATGAAGTAGAACCTGTATATCGAGAATATGTGAGTTTTCTTTTAGAAGGAAACTTTAGTGAAGAAAATATTAAGGTAGCTACAGAAGTAATTGACTCACTACAAGTAGCAGAACTAGATAACTTTTTCCGCAGAGCTTGTGTAGATGCTAAAACTGTTCAGATTGACGAGATTGATAAGACAAACAACACAGTTTTTATTTATCCCTTAATATTGCCTGACCGCTTGGCAGTTATCGCCTCCCTTCCTAATGGAGCAAAGCGCCGTTATACATCTGATTTTCCCAAAGATGAATCTGGTAATTTTATTACCTCAGATAAAATGGAACAAACCATTGAAGAACTCAGCCAAAAACTGTTAAATCGCAACAGTGGGGAATTTTTACCAGATTTAGAGAATTTATATAAATGGTTAGTTCAAAAAACATTAGACTCTAATTTAAAAAAAGACACAAATATTGTGTTTATTTTAGATGGAGTACTAAGAAATATTCCAATGGCAGCACTCTACGATGGAAAACAATTTCTGATTGAAAAAGAATACAATCTTGCTCTAACACCAGGTTTGCAGTTATTACCAACCATCGCTCCTCTGAGTGCAGAAAGATTAAAAAGACGAGTAGTCGTTGCTGGATTGAGCGAATTACCTAAAGAGTTTGAACAAAAATATCCGGGAAGATTTAATGATTTACCCTATGTCACAAAAGAAGTGAGTCAAATCGCAAGTGAAGTGAAAATTCCTGCTCGACAAGAGCTACTTAACAGTAAATTTACTAGAATAGCGCTCACAGATGCGGTTAAGTCTTCTAATGCACCTGTAGTACACCTAGCAACTCATGGTCAATTTAGTTCGCAGGCAGACAATACATTTATTCTGACTTGGAATGGTGAAGTCAATGTTAATGAGTTAAAATCTGTACTGAGAACGAGGGAGACAAACCAACAAGAAGCAGTTGATCTCCTTGTTTTGAGTGCTTGTCAAACAGCTAAAGGAGATAATCGAGCTACTTTAGGAATAGCAGGAATTGCCATACAATCAGGAGCGCGTAGTACATTGGCAACTCTTTGGAGTGTCGCGGATGACACGACTGCGACGGTAATGACTGAGTTTTACGACAATTTAGTTGATAAAAAAATGCCTAAAGCAAAAGCTTTGCGTCAAGCTCAAGTAAATCTCCTGAAAAATCCCAGGAACAGACATCCCTACTTTTGGGCACCCTATATTTTAATTGGTAACTGGCAATAATCTCGTTTCCAGCCTCAGGCTGGAAATGCCAGCTAAGAGGCTCTGCCTCAACCTAAGTACCGGAGGCGGAGCCTCCTAGTAGCGCATTCCCTGGCTGAGCCAGGGAACGAGGAGTCAGAATCCAGAAGTCAGAATAAGAAATTGGGAAATGCCAGGTTGCGGAGTTTGATAAATTTCATAATGGATGCTCCTGAACGTCTTTTAAAATCGAAATGGAGTCTTAAAGTGGGTAGAGAAATTTAAGGAGTTTGGTATGAGCGATCGCCGGGTTGCAACAGATGACACTTGAGACACTCAAAGAGTTTTTGACACTCCCACGGCTTATAGCCGTGGGATTCTAGGCTCAACGTCGGAAGTTGCTCATGCAGGTTTACACCAACATGAGTAGAGCTTCCAACTCCCCTAGCGTTTCTTGGTTTCTGCTTAGAAACCTTGCTTCCCCCATGCCCTGAGGTAGCAATTTTTTCTTTGCCTTTACAAAGTATGTTGATTGCTGCGGCATAGTCACGTTGCAGAACACATCCACATTTGCAGGTGTGTGTCCTGGTTGACAGTGATTTTTTAACCATCGTGCCGCATTGTGGACATTGCTGCGAGGTGTAGTGAGGTTCTACAGCTACTGCCACTTTTCCGTACTTGTTGGCAAAGTATTCTAAATAGCTCCGAAACTGTCTCCATCCAGCGTCGTTAATGCTTTTTGCTAGATGATAGTTACGCACCATATTTTTAACCTGCAAGTTTTCGTAGACCACTAAGTCGTTAGACCGGAGGACGTGACGCGCCTTCGATAGGCTGTGTTCGGTACGTTTTCTACTTATCTTCAGGTGTTTGCGTGCGTATCGGTTTCGAGCCTTTTTTCTACCGTTCTTCCCTTTCTCCTTTTTATATATTCTGCGCTGACAGTGTTTGATTTGTTTCTCGGCTTTTCGTAGAAACCTAGGATTCGGTTCGTGGTGTCCGTTTGAGTCGGTGTAGAAGTACTCCAAGCCAAAATCCAAGCCAATTTCTTGACCTGTAGATGGAACATCTTCTTTGCACTCAACATCAACACAAAACTGAACGTAGAACCCGTCTGCTCGACGGACGATCCGAACTCGTTTGATTGACTTAGCAGGATAAGTGTGAATATCCCACTTGCCCATCAATTTGAGTTCACCGATTTGTTTTTTATCAGTGAATGTGATTCTACGCTTTGTTGGGTGCAGTGACCACCCACTAGTTTTGTACTCAACGGAACGATTGTCGTGTTGAAAACGTGGGTAACCTTTCTTCCCTGGTTTAGCTTTTTTGCAATTGTCATAGAACCGAGAAATTGCAAGCCACGCTCTTTCAGCAGCAGCCTGTACTGCCATTGAGTTTAGTGCTGCAACAAAGGGGAAGTCAGCGCGTAGTACTGTTGAGTATCGGCTAATAGCAGCATTATTAACGTTGTCTTCTTTAGAAGAGTTCATCCAATATCTGAGACACTTATTTCTAACAAATTGAGTAGTCTTAATAGCTTCTTCAATTGCTTGGTATTGTGTTTTATTGCCTTTTGCCTTGTACTCTAGAATCAACACGCTTGACTCACCTCCTTGTTATTTGCTAAGTTCTTGTTAGTATACATATTGGTTCTTTGCAATGTCAACAGGAAAAGGCAAGAAAAGAATAAAGAATGTACCAGTTCTTCATGAAGAACCTAAAAAGCAACGCGGTATCCTCTTAACAGATACCGCATGGTATTCAGTATTAGAACTAGCTGCAATAAATAAAATTAGCGCTAGCGAATATGTTGAGAAATTAATTAGAAAACATTGTGTCACTGCACCTAAAGGTGCAACGCATTCATCCCACACCTGAAGGACGTGTATGGGTTCCTGAGTCACCCATACACTTGTGGGCTTTCTGCTTTCAACGCTGTAACTGAGATTGTGGATGAGCAGCTAAAGCGTAGACAGCACTTGAAGCAAAATGAGCGTTCTGTGGAAGAAGCCTTAGCAGCGATGGATCGCATTCGTTGGACGCCGCCACCCGATTCACCCACAACGTTGCAACTGCTGCTTTGAGGATCGTGAACATTAATGGCAGCTTATGTTGTTGATGCCAGTGTAGTCATTCAATATGCGATCTGCCGTTCGCGTAGCGTGCGCTTTGCGCTTAGGCAGCAGCGTTTGCGCAGCGCCCCCTTAGGGGCTAGCTATCGCTGACTGGTTCCCAGCCTCCAGGCTGGGAACCCATCCTGTGAGGCTCCGCCTCCAGGGGCAAGACTTGAGGCAGAGCCTCTCGAAATACATTCCCAGCCCAGAGGCTGGGAACGAGGCAATTGTCCTATAAGCTAATAGTGTGCTTCCCTTACAAGCGTTGCTGCGAAGATGAATTTTTGTAAAGTAACATCAGGACGAATTTCTATAAAAAATGGCAATTTCCCCAGAAAACAAGCACTAATTTGACCAATAAGGGAGTTAGCCGAGATTATTTTCCCGTCTCCGCAAATATGGTTTACTTGTCACTGGTACACCGTTGTTGGGCAACTGCTGTTTCCTTGGGGGTGCGATGTCCTTTAGAAATACTTGTTGGTTTTTAGGGATTGCGGTGGGGGGTGCGATCAGCTTGGCTGCAAATTCTGCTTCTGCCCAAATTACATCAGATACGACTCTACCAAATAATTCCATCGTCACCATAAATGGCAAGACCTTCAATATCGATGGGGGAACAACTGCAGGACGCAACTTGTTCCACAGCTTCCAACAGTTTTCTGTACCAACTGATAATACGGCTTCTTTTAATAATGCTGCGGACATTCAGAACATTTTCAGTAGGGTAACGGGTGAGTCAGGTTCAAATATTGATGGAATAATTAAAGCTAATGCTCCAGCTAATCTGTTTTTGATTAATCCGAAGGGGATTATCTTTGGTAAAAATGCTCGCCTGGATGTTGGTGGCTCGTTCGTGGGAACGACAGCCAATGCAATTCAATTTGGTAATCAAGGTTTTTTCAGTGCTTCTGCTCCAAATAATCCTGCACTGCTAACGGTAAATCCTTCAGCTTTATTTTTCAATCAAATAGCTGCTGCATCAATTACAAATAACTCAGTAGCCGACGCGGGTTTAAATCCATCTTCTAGCTTTACAGCAACAGGCTTGCGTGTGCCAGATGGTAAGAGTTTACTGCTGGTAGGCGGTGATATCAATATGGATGGTGGAAGATTGTATGCTTTTGGTGGGCGAGTCGAGTTAGGTGGGTTGGCTAGTGGGGGAACAGTTGGGCTGAATGGGGATGGCAGTAATCTGAGTTTGAGTTTTCCCGATGGTGTAGAAAGAAGCGATGTTTTCCTTAGTAATGGCGCTCAAGTAAGAGTCACTGCTGGCGATGGTGGTAGTATCGCGGTTAAGGCCCGGAATTTAGAGATGACAGACGGGAGTTACCTGTATGCAGGGATAGAGAGAGGACTGGGTTCTGATAATAGTAAGGCAGGAAATATTGAGGTTAATGCTCAAGGCACACTAAATCTTAAGGATAACAGCAATATTAGTAATTCGGTCCAATCGGGGGCAACAGGACAGGCTGGCGACATCAACATCAATACTGGCTCCCTGACTCTAAGCAATGGCGCTGAACTGCGTACCAGCACCTATGGAAGCGGAAAGGCGGGTAATGTAAATATTAATGCCCGTGAGAGGATTTACTTTGATCGGGGTTTTGTATTTAGCACTTTGCAACCGAGAGCCAGTGGTAAGAGTGGCGACATCATCATCAATACTGGCTCGCTGGCTTTAATCAATGGCGCTGAACTGGTTGCCACTTCTTATGGACAAGGAGATGCGGGCAATGTGAATATTGATGCTCGCGATACAGTCTCGTTTGATGGGAGAGACAGTCGTGGATACCCCAGTGGAGCATTCAGCAATGTGGAATCAGAAAACGCAGTGGGCAACGGCGGTGACATCAACATCAATACTGGATCGCTTTATCTAAGCAATGGTGCTGTAATCAATTCCAGAACCCGTGGGCAGGGGAATGCGGGCAGCGTGAATATTAAGGCCCGTGAAACAGTTTCCTTTGATCGTAGTAGTTCTGCACTCAGTTCAGTGGAATCAACGGGGGTGGGTAACGGCGGTGACATCAAGATCACTACTGGCTCGCTTTATCTAAGCAATGGTGCTGAAGTCAATGCCAGAACCCGTGGGCAGGGGAATGGCGGTGACATCAACATCAAGACTGGATCGCTGGCTTTAACCAATGGCAGTGAACTGCTTGCCACTACTTCTGGACGTGGAAATGCGGGCAATGTGAATATTGATGCTCGCGATACAGTTTCCTTTGATCGTAGTTATGCAAGGAGTTCAGTGCTATCAATGGGGGTGGGTAAGGGCGGTGACATCAAGATCACTACTGGCTCGCTGGCTTTAATGAATGGCGGTGAACTGATTGCCACTACTTATGGACGTGGAGATGCGGGCAATGTGAATATTAATGCTCGCGATACAGTCTCGTTTGATGGGTTTGATGCGGTATACAGTAAAACCCCCAGTGGAGCATTCAGCAATGTGGAATCAGAAAAGGCAGTGGGCAACGGTGGCGTCATCAACATCAATACTGGCTCGCTTTATCTAAGAAATGGTGCTGTAGTCAATTCCAGAACCCGTGGGCAGGGGAATGGCGGTAGTGTGAAAATTAATGCTCGCGATACAGTTTCCTTTGATCGTAGTAATGCAACCAGTGAAGTGCGATCAACGGGGGTGGGTAACGGCGGGGACATCACAATTACCACTAAGTTGCTTGAGGTACTTAATGGCGCTAGATTAAGTGCTACAACTGAAGCGAATAATAACGCAGCTGGTAATATAGACGTTGAAGCAAACTCTATCCGTCTTGACCAAGGCACTATCAGCGCTGATACCAAAGCAGGGCAGGGGAATATCGAGCTGCGCTCTAGAGATTTGATATTATTTCGTGGCAGCCAAATCACCACTAATGCCACAGGTAGCAACGTCATTGGCGGTAATATCAACATTGACACCGACGTTTTAGCCGCCGTAGAAAAGAGCAATATCAGTACCGATTCTGCTGATGCTAGAGGAGGTCGAGTAATTATTAATACTCAAGGACTATTTCGCTCTCCCGATAGTACTATCACAGCCAGAGGGGCAAATCCTCAGTTAAATGGCATAGTACAAATCAACACTCCCGATATTGACCCCAGTCACGGTTTAGTCTCCCTACCCGTAGATGTACTTGACCCCTCCAAGCAAATCGCCCAAGGTTGTTCTGCTTTTGATCAAGCAACTGCGAGTGACTTTAAAGTGACTGGACGCGGTGGTTTACCCCCCAGTCCTGATGAACCCCTCAGCAGTGATGCAGTCTGGGAAGATACTCGTTTGGGTGCGACGACAGCACAGCGACTAGATTCTAAAACTACGGCAACAAAACCAAAGTCTGAATCTGATACAGTTCAAATTATACCTGCTACGGGTTGGGTATTCAACGGTAAAGGCGAAGTGACACTGGTTTCCCACACACCCAATGCTACTGCAGAAAATTTGGCTGCTTCTTCTCAGTCATGCCATGTTCGTTAAACCAGTGAACAGTGAACAGTGATAACTGATAACTGATAACTGGTAACTGATAACGGGAGCATGCCAAATGTGCAAGTTATATCAAATTCAAATGATTAGCTGTCATTGCGAGCGGAACAGAGTGAAGCGAAGCAATCTCAAAAGTTTGCGATTGCTTCACTCCGCTTCGCTTCGTTCGCTGCGGACAAGCATGTTTTTGCAAAATTGGGATGCTCCCCTGGTAACTGATAACTGATAACTGGTAACTGATTCGGTCACCCTCTTTGCGCCCATTTCGACTGTTGCGTCCATTTCGCGTGTGTGCTATGGTAAACGAACAATTTGTGTCTCGTTAAAAAGCCTCTATGACCCGACACCTTGTCAACCCGCTTGTTCCTACCCCCGAAGCCGCCGTGCTGGCAGAGGAGGCGCTGAATACGCTCGGGAATTTCCTTGAGAATCCGCCGGAGCATGTCACGCTTTCCCTGGTCGAGCCGGAGCTTGGCGGTGCGACTATCACGATGCCGGGGGCGGTCTTTCGGCTCCTTGTGGACGTCTTGAAGCATGTAAAGGACGGGCATCCCATCACCATACTCTCGACCCAGGCAGAGCTTACAACGCAACAGGCGGCTGATATCCTGGACGTGTCTCGTCCGTATCTGGTGAAACTTCTAGACGAAGGAAAGATTCCGAGCCGTAAAGTTGGCGTGTATCGACGGGTTCTAGCCGCTGATGTGCTTCGCTACAAGCAGACCACCGACCGACTCCGGCACGAGGCGCTCGACGAGCTTGTCAAAGAAGGACAAGACCTCGGGATGGGATATTGACTGAGATGTTGGTCGGCGTTGCGGTCTTGGACGCTTGCGTCCTCTATCCCGCACCGTTACAACACATGTTGTGAGGGCGATCGCGTGTTCGTCGCTGCCCGGTGAGCCTACGCGGGTTTAAAACCATTCATTTTTGTAGGACTTACGCACGCGCTACTAAAAACAGGGGGTTGCGATTGCTTCCCTCCGGTCGCAATGACTATGATTACGTTGTTCGTGCGTAATATCAAGTTCGGTTAATTAGTTGTGATTTCCACGTTGACTGAACCCCACCCCTCAATCCCCTCCCCTTGGTAAGGGGAGGGGAGGTTTTGGCATTAGACAAAACCGGGGTGGGGTTCTTCGGGATTTATAAGCAATGAAGCGAACTTAATATAAGTTCTGTTTTGGTTAGTCCGCGCAGGCGGACTTCGCTTGTGTAGTAGCGAATTATATTCGCCTAAAACTTTTAAAACATCCTCTTATATTTAATTACGCTTACCAACTTAAAGAGTTTCTAAACTATTTAATACCTCTGTAGCCGACTGATATCTTAAATTGCAGTTTTGATTCACCATTCTATTTAATACCGCAGCAAATTTGTCACTGATTTCTGTTAAATTGCACCAATTCTGCAAGGTACCATCTTGCCGAGATATAAGCACCCTTAAAGTATTTGAATCTCTTTGAAACTTTTTAGGATGTCTCCCTGTTAAGGCTTGAATAGCCAGTATTCCTAACGCATAAATATCGCTATTTAGTCTTGGTTGTCCGTTCGTTTGTTCAGGAGGCATATAACTAGGAGTACCAATTGCGATCGTATTATTTGGCTGGTGAGCTTGAATCTGCTTGACCGCACCAAAATCAATTAAAATAATCCGTCCATCACTTTCTCGCCTGATTAAATTACTAGGTTTGATATCTCGATGGATGACATTATAACTGTGAACAAAAACAAGTATCTGCAACACTTCTTTGAGTAGAGATACAACATCAGCTTCTGCAAACTTTTTATTAGGAGTAATCTCTTTTTCAAGGGAATTCCCTTTGATAAATTCTTGAACTAAATAAAATTCTTGATTTTCTTCAAAATAAGCCAATAATTGAGGAATCTGGTCATGCTGACCCAGAACTTCTAAAATTTCTGCTTCTGTGTTGAAAAGTCGTCTAGCAACCCTTAAAAAATCTTCTTCTTGATGAGCGGGTCGTAATTGCTTGACCACACATAGAGGATGACTAGGACGCTGAGTATCTTGAGCTAAATAAGTTTCACTAAATCCTCCATGACCTAGAGATTCGATGATTTTATAGCGTCTTTTCAGCAGGTGCGTCTGGGAGGGAATTTGAGGTGGTATTGTTAGACCTGAGGAATTGCCCCTCTGGCTTATAAATGCTTGCAGTTGGATAATGGCTTCTTCTTGCTGCTGAACCTGTTGTGCTATTTTTTCTTTCTCTTGCTTACTCTGATATACCGTGTAACCAAGAACGCTACCAGCTGCTAACACCAACCCCAGTGCTGGCGAGACGACTGGAATCCATCCTGCTTGGGTAAAAATAAAAAAGTTACCGGCAAATAATACTACAAGACCTGTCCCACCGACAATTGATAGATATACAGGATGCTGAATGCATGATGCAATTATACCTCCTGCTAAACTCCATACCAAAATCCAAACCACTTCACCCCATTCAGGCAAAAACCAAAATAGAGTTTGTTTGTTATTATCGAGAACGGCGCTAAGAATCTGACTGACACTTTGGGCATGAATCTCCACTCCCGCCATTCTACCGGATGTGTCTGACTTGCCAGTGCTATAGGGTGTATTGAAAATATCCTTTAAACTGAGTGCGGTTGAACCAATCAAGATGATGCGGTCTTTCACTGAATCACGATTAACTTTATCCTCAAGCACCTCTGTTAGAGTAACTTTTTCAGCTATCTGAGAAGAACGGTAGTTGAGGAGAATTTGGTAACCATCAGTATCTATATTTTGATAACCACCAGAATGACTTTCGAGACGTTTAAATACAGTCTTGCCAAGTTGCAATTCTTGCTTGGGAGTAGGTTGCAGTCGGATGCCTCTAACTTCCAAGTATTTTAGGGCTAGTAGTAAACTTAAGGAATATTCTGCTGCACAAGCATCATTCGCTGCTAAGGACAATGACAGTAAATTGCGACGTATTGTGCCATCAGAATCTTCTGCAACATCACTAAATCCGACTCTCCATGGCTCAATTCCCTCGGGAGGAGATACTCCACGCTCATTTTTCTCATTATGTTTGCAAATTGGAATAATAATATCGCTCTGTTGCAAACGTTTCAATAACTTGTTGTGACCAGGTTCAATCGGCAAGTCACGATAAATGTCAAGACCAATTGCTCGCGGTTGATATTGCTCAAGTTTACCCAAGAGATTGTCGAGAACTTGCCCCGATAAACGGTCTGAAGTGGGCGATTTCCATTTTTTGATGTCATCTTCAGTGACTTCAACAATTAGCAAGCGGGAATCTGAACCAGAATCTGCTCGCATTTGCATCATCTGGTCGAAAAGCCTAATTTCTAATGGTTCTAACACTCCTAGTCGTTGAACAGCAAACAGTAAACCTGTGACAATTATGCTAGAGATAACTGTTGATAATGTGAAGAAATTTTTCATAAAGGTTGCTGTCGAGAATCAAATTATAGCTGTTATCACTTGAGTGAAATACAGTATTTGAGATCTTGCACCTATCCATACCTATTCATATAAGCATAGATGGAAATTGTTTCCTGCGCGCATATTCCCCTCCTAACTTTTCTCTCTGGAAGGGATTTTATTGCTTAAAGTGCTCTTGGCGATACGCGCAGTGTCAAGCCTCCGGCTTATCGCCTGAATTTATAACTAGCAACTTGGGTTATTAACTGTGTTTCCTCTGCTAGCAGGCGATCGCGTCAGATTGTTCATAAAACCGATCGCAAGCACCACGCCAAGAGCTACTCCTATCCTAATAAATTCAATATTTTGTTAAATACGGTACGTTACACTACGAAAATTACCTCTACCATTGAAGATTGATTAAGCATTTGCTCAACACTTCAATGCATGAATTAGGAATCACTCAAAATATTGTGGCGATTGTAGCTGAATATGCCAATGGTACACAAGTCAAAAGAGTATTGTTAGAAATTGGTAAACTTTCAGCTATTCTGCCAGAAGCAGTACAATTTTGTTTTGATATTTGTACTCAAGGCACTGTTTTAGAAGGGGCAAAGTTAGATATTTTAGAGACTCCAGGATTAGCAAAGTGTCGTCAATGCGGTACCGAAATTCCTTTAGAAAAGCCTTTTGGAAGCTGTCAATGTGGTAGCGTACATCTGGATTTAATAGCTGGAGAAGAACTAAAAATTAAAGAAATAGAAATAGAGGAAGTATGTGTGTAACCTGTGGTTGTTCTGATGATGCCGAAGTGAAAATGACCAATCCTAAAACAGGTGAAGTAATAACAATGGATTCTTCAAGTTATACTCATCATACTCATACTTTACCAGATGGTACTGTTATCACGCATTCCCACAGTCACGACCATATCACTGAAGCATCTACTGAAGCATCTCAAATTCATGCCAAAATACATGGCACAACTCTTTCTTTAGAACATGATATCTTAGCAAAAAATAACCTGATAGCTGCTCAAAATCGAGGATGGTTCAAGGGTCGAAATATCCTCGCATTAAATCTGATGAGTTCTCCTGGTTCAGGAAAAACGACTCTCTTAACTCGAACCATCAATGATTTAAAGCATCAGTTGCCTATCAACGTTATTGAAGGCGACCAAGAAACAACAAATGATGCCAAAAAAATTCAAGAAACAGGCTGTCAAGTTGTCCAAATTAACACAGGAACAGGCTGTCATTTAGATGCAGCAATGGTGGAACGAGGATTACAAAAACTCAATCCACCTCTCGATTCAGTGGTGATGATTGAGAATGTTGGTAATCTTGTTTGTCCGGCTTTATTCGATTTAGGAGAACTTTTTAAAGTCGTCATTCTCTCAGTCACGGAAGGGGAAGATAAGCCAATAAAATACCCTCATATCTTCCGCGCTAGTCAGGTGATGATTCTCACGAAAATAGATTTGCTACCTCATGTACAATTTGATGTTCAGCGTTGCATAGAATACGCCAAGCAAGTTAATCCTCAAATTCAAGTTTTTCAGGTTTCTGCAATCACAGGAACTGGATTAGAGAATTGGTATGAGTGGCTATTGGTTGACACTCCCACGCAGTCCCACAGCGGGATTAAACCTCTTGCATAAATCAATAATTGTCTGTTTTCATCCGCGTTTATCTGCACGCCACATGCTACCCTACGGGAAGCCGCCCAGAGGGCGTCTACAACGGGGGGCTTTGGGGTCCCCACGGAGGAGCCAGTGCGGTCTGGGGAGACACGCCAGGTGGCACTCTCGGAGGAACCTCAACGCCAGAACAAGCGTGAGGGAAACAAGGACTGCAGTACTGGCTCCGCAACGCAGTGGCTCCCAAGACGAGCCACTGCGTTGGACGGGTTTCCCGGCTTGAAGCATGTGGCGTCCGCACTGGCTCCCCTCATCAAGTACTGGCTCCGCAACGCAGTGGCTCGTCCATCTGCGGTTTCCCATCCACAAAGAGCGCAGACTTTTGCAAGAAGTTTATTCTAAGATGATGCTACGTGCTGGGCTAAAGCCACTGTACTTCGCTTTCTGGCTATCACCCAATACGGTTCAGTTAACAATACCTTTGCCAATTTACGAGGGTTCAACGCCCGTAGAAGCGATATGAATACGACCTAAAGAAGTAAGCTTGGCAAAAATCTGGGTTAATAAAATAGGCTCAGGAATTTCAGGAAGCATTTTTAATATTTCACGGACATATCGAAAGCCACGATAGTGAGCCTTAAGGTCAATCATGCCGGATTCGGGATTAAAGATGCGAAAATCAGCGAGAAGATGATGAGATAAATTAACCATAAAAAATGCTAAATTAGCAGCATTAGTCACGCCAGTTTGGCTCAAATTCATAAAATCTTCTAATCCCCAAAACTGTTTGGCATCACGAAAGTTAAACTCGATTTGGAAACGAAGCTTGTAATATTCAATGATTTTCTCGAACGATAATTTCCGGTCACTAGAGAAGAGAATTACATGACGACGAGTATTAGTTTTAAGATTGATTTTGACCAAAATTACTACATTTAGAGCTTGAGCAAATTCTTTGTGTAGGAAAGTAGCTTGATAAACGTCAGTTTGAATATCTTTGTTAATGGTACTTTGGCAGAAATATTTGTCTGGTATATTACGATAGTCCAGCTTGTCACCGTATTTACGACGAGAGCGACTATTGGAGTCAGGATTTTCATAAGGAGCGTACAACGCGCTCATCATGGCGGAGTTTAGAAATTATGTGCAAGTTAACTTGTCGTGCCATCTGTAAGGCATTATTGTTACCGAAGTGACCATCTAATACCAAGTATGTCAGGGGAATAAAGTTAGCTACTAACTTGAAGAGTGAATGAATCATCTTTTTAATTAGTAATAATTCAGATGTTAATATCACTTCTCCTTTATTTTTGTTCTTACTCCCTTTTGGTCGTCCCCGTCCCCGTTTTTCTTGGGGTTTTACTGTTTTGAGTGACCACGTGCTCTTTATTTCATCACTCTTGATTACCTGTTCTATCTGAATAGGAAATGACTGTCTCTGTTCAACACTCACTAATGATAATACAAAGAAAGATAGTCCTGATATCGGTTTGCTGGCAAGGCTAGAAAAGAATCTCTCTAACCCATAAGTCTGTTTACCTGATTGACTGACTACAACCTCATCTCCTGCCAGCAAATATATTTCATTTACACGGAACAAATGCTTACGAAAAAACAGCCAAAACAACGTTGCCCAAGGTATTACTGTATGAAAGAATCTCAACATGGTTCGATAACTACCACCAATGCCTGTCCAGCGTGAGATTCCCAACATAGTAACTCGACCGCTCATTGCTAACATTGCCAGGATTATCTGGTTCAATTGTCGCGTCGTTGTAGCGTTTATTTGCGGTAACAGACATTGTAACAGTGCTAAGATGTCCGGCATGGGCTGCTTGTAGTTTTTGAGTTGTCGTTGTGAGAGACAATAACTCTACTACAAAAGCCCTCTGTATTCAGCAGGCGTAGTCCAAAATCGCCAAATCAGCTTTGTTGCTACATTTAAGAACCGGATGCTCATAAGCGGCGATAGCGGAGTGTCGGGGCGGGCTGTCATCACCAGGATGCTCCACACGAGAAATTTTTCTAGCCCGTTCCCGACACCGCTTATGAGAGCGAAGCGTCATCCGGTTCGTCTGCTGGAATGAGTAGTCGAGGTTGTGGAATTTAGCTCTTCATCCTTTTTTTTTGGCGAAGGTATTGGTTAAGGATAATCGTAGGTTGGGTTGAACGAAGTGAAACCCAACAAAGCCGCGAGAATGTTGGGTTTCGTTCCTCAACCCAACCTACGCAAAATCAGGTTTTTAACTCTAACTGAACTGTATTGGGCTATCACCCAGAGATAGATCCGATGGAACGTGTCAAACAATACAAAAAAACCCGTTTAAATCATGATTTAAACGGGTTTTTTGCCAAATTTTGCCAAATATTTATTTCAAGCTAGTTTTGTTAGAGAGTGTACTTCTGCCAACAACTTATAAATCTGGAGGTAAAATCACGTTATCAATCACATGAATAACGCCGTTACTGGCTTTGATATCAGGCTGAACCACCTTAGCATCATTGACTGTTACACCAGCGCTTGGATCAACCTTGACGTTAATCGGACCGCCCTCAATGCTTTTGACTTCACCAGACTTCAAATCTTTTGATGCTACTGAACCTGGCACCACATGATATCGCAAAATCTTCACCAGGACTTCTTTATTTTCTGGCTTCAACAAATCTTGTACAGCGTCTTGTGGCAGTTTAGCAAATGCAGCATCAGTGGGTGCAAAGACGGTGAAAGGACCTTTACCTTGCAATGTTTGTGTCAGTCCAGCTGCTTTTAAAGCTTTGGTTAGCGTTGTAAATGAGCCGTTGGACTCTGCGATCGCTACTACATTTTTGCTGTCTGTACCCGCTGCTGGTTCCTTAGAAGGCGTTTCTGTCCCAGGTCCAGGAGGCGTGGTGGGTGTACCTGGTGTTGTAGGTACTTCTGTTCCAGGTGTCGTGGGTGTGGCTTCGGGGGTTGGTGTGCTTGGTGTAGAAGTATCAGATCCACCAGGACAAGCCGCACGGTTGTAGGGACACTCCTGCAAAATACTGGGGTTAGGGTTTACTCCTCGCCGTCCTTGTGCCACTTTTGTGTTTTTCGCTGGCGTTTTTTCGGACTTTGTGGCTTCTGGCGCAAGCTCACTTGGTGCATACTGAGTGTTTACTAAAGTGCGTTGACCGCTGTTATACGGTGCTTCTTTGAAAATACTAGGGTTAGGATTTAGTACCTCGCTTGCTCCAGTTGGTAGACTCATGACAAGACTGATGCCCGTTACTCCTACCACACCAGCCAACTTAGTCGCCAAATTGCTATATTCAACCTTCATAAATTTTGTTTTGCTTTAATTTCCACACATTACCATAATGATTTATATCATCTTGCTACACACAACATCTCACTCAAGAAGTGAGATTTTTAATCATAAATAAATTAAGTATCACTATGGAGTTTTTAAAAAATTTTCCTCATGAGTTAAGTATATTCTGCTGTTTGTATCAAGATAGTTTGATTACAAAAGAAAAGTGTAGACGACACAATGACCTATTATGTTCCCTTAAAATGAAAATTTGGCAGACTCAAATTCACTCTTCACGCATTCTGATGACTAAGTTCCGAGTACTTTTTCGGTGAATATAAATTATCGTAACCAAAATAAACTTGTAAAATTTATAAGTACACCACGCGCAGGAAAGGAAAAATGCTGGAATTATACCAGTTTGAACTATCTCAATACTCAGAGAAAGTGCGTCTCATACTCGATTATAAAGGACTGGACTACCGTAAAATCGAGGTGACGCCAGGAATTGGACAAGTAGAATTATTCCGATTGACAGGTCAACGGCAAGTACCCGTTTTGAAAGACGGTAGTAGATATATCGTAGATTCAACGGAGATAGCTAAGTATTTAGACGCACAATATCCAGAAAGCCCGTTGATACCAACCGATCCAAAGAAGCGGGGTTTATGTTTAATGATGGAAGAATGGGCGGATGAATCAATTGGCATTAAAGGTCGCAAAGCACTGTTTTCTGCCATTAGTCAAAACCAGAATTTCCGCAAGTCTTTGTTACCTACGACGACACCAGATGTCCTCAAAACTCTGGTAGAGGGAGTCCCCAATGATATACTGAGAGTCTTGGGTTTTGGTGTAGGTTATAGTCCAGATGCAATACGCTCTGCGATCGCCGACTTAAAGCAAGATTTAGAAGCACTGACATTGTTGTTGGCAGATAGTCCCTATTTAGTAGGAGATGAACCAACTTTAGCTGACTTTGCTGTGGCAGGTTTATCGATCTTGCTGAAGTTTCCTGAGGGTGCTTATTTGGATTTACCAGCAACGATTAGAGGGAAAGGAGTCCCTGGATTAGCAGATAATCCAGTTTATGAACCATTCTTTGCTTGGCGCGATCGCCTTTACCTCCAATATCGTAAACCACTTATAAGTTCTACCACAACAGGAAGTGGCTCTGCGCCGACCTCAATTCAAATTGAGTAATTCGTCATGACTCATGAGTCATTAGTTCTCAATATAATGACAAAGGACATAAAGTTGCGTCGCCAATTTTGTCTTCTACAATTACAATGCAACATAAGAGCAGGCTCATCACTGTGTGATTAATGAAATGAAATTGGACGGTCCATTAGGTTCAGTCATACAAGGCTCTCTGACTGAGGGATTAGAAGTTAGATTGCACCCCGATGTTTCGGTAGAAGATATGCGGGTAGGTAAGTTTTTAGTTGTGCAAGGGGTGCGATCGCGTTTTTTCTGCATGCTCACAGATGTGGCGTTGGGAATTGCCAACCCAAGAATTATTGCTAATCCTCCTAGTTGGGAAGACACATTTTTGCGAGACATTTTAGCAGGAGGCGGGACATACGGTACTATCAACCTTGCGCCTATGTTGATGTTTACCCCCGAATCTCAAGAATCTTTTTCTGCAACAAACGGCAAATCTGCAAATCCCTTTGTTCCATCAGCAACAGGTTTGGCTTCATTTCAACCGCAGACGAACACAACAATGGAACTGCTTCCAGTCAAAACGATTCCCACTCACTTTAGCCAAGTTTATGAAGCTTCAGAAGAGGATTTTCGCCGGGTATTCGGTTGGGAAGACGACCCTCAAAGGAAGAACTTTTCCATTGGAAAACCACTCGACATGGAAGTTCCAGTTTGCCTCGATTTAAACCGTTTTGTGGAGAGAAGCAACGGTGTTTTTGGGAAATCAGGAACTGGTAAATCCTTTTTGACACGTTTACTTTTAGCTGGGACAATTCGTAAAAATGCTGCAGTGAATTTGATTTTTGATATGCACTCAGAGTATGGCTGGGAAGCCGTCTCCGAAGGCAAACAAATGAGTACCGTCAAAGGCTTAAAGCAGCTCTTTCCCAGTTTCGTTGAAGTCTACACTCTTGACCCAGAATCGACTAAGCGTCGAGGCGTTCCTCACGCACACGAACTCTACTTAAGTTACGACCAAATAGAAGTAGAAGATATTAAATTATGCAGTCGAGATTTAGGACTTTCAGAAGCGAGTTTAGATAACGCCAATATTTTATGTGCTGAGTTTGGAAAGTCTTGGATTCTTCAATTGATAAATATGACCAATGAGGAAATCAAGACTTTCTGTGAGGAGAAACGAGGACATCAAGGTTCGATTACAGCACTGCAGCGCAAACTTCTGCGATTGGAAAATTTAAAGTATATGCGTGCGGCTTGTCCGCAAAATTATGTCAATCAAATGTTGCGTTCCCTAGAAGCGGGGAAGAATATTGTCGTAGAGTTTGGCTCCCAATCAAATATGCTCTCTTATATGTTGGTGACAAATATGATTACCCGACGGATTCACCAACATTATGTCACTAAAGCAGAAAAGTTTTTACAAACCAAAAATCCCAACGATAGACCAACGCAACTAATGATTACAATTGAGGAAGCGCATCGTTTCCTCGATCCAGCAACGGTACAAAGTACTATTTTCGGAACCATCGCCCGCGAGATGCGAAAATACTTCGTAACGCTTCTTGTTGTTGATCAACGTCCATCGGGCATCGATAATGAAGTCATGTCCCAGATTGGTACTCGCATCACCGCTTTACTTAACGATGAAAAAGATATTGAGGCAATTTTTACTGGGGTATCTGGTGGAGGTGCTTTGCGGTCTGTGTTGGCAAAGTTAGATTCTAAGCAACAAGCTTTAATTTTAGGTCACGCCGTTCCTATGCCAGTGGTTGTACGTACTCGTCCCTACGACGCGAAATTCTATGAAGAAATTGGCGAAACTGCTTGGGATGAAAAGCCAGATGAAGAAGTCTTTGCTGCAGCTGAACTAGCGAAAGCGGATCTTGGCTTTTAGGGATTTGAGATAAGGTAGTGCGGAAACCGTTAACCGATGAATTGCGGTTCGAGATAGTTTATCACCAAATCTACACTCATAATACTGATGAACTGAAAAAATTAACTTGTCCTAAACCGAACAAGTATAAATCGCGAACTGCTACTGAATTCGCCCAGATGCAACATCCAGGCGATTGCTATTTACTATTGATCTAACCAGTTAAGCAGCCCAAGTGAAGTCACACTTCCTACAAGGTGAGCGCCAATCAGATTGACGTTTGCCAAAACTACAAAAAGATCTAGGGAACGAATGACATTTTCAGGTCTATAGACTGCCACTCCTTGAGGCAGAGCTAGAGATTTCGATAGTACAGCAATAACGGTCACTTCAGATGCTAAAAAAGCTAACAATAGCCCTATCAAACTGACGATTAATCCAATTTGTAATACTTGAATTACGTCCTCTTTCCTTGGATGTAATTCACGATTAGGCGACTGTAAAAGTTTGTCTAAACGCCTATAGCGGAAAACCCAATAAAGCCTGAAACACAGCACTAAAATTCCAATAATACCTAAAAAGACTCCAAACTCCATGACCGAATTCGTCGTTGTTTGGACAGTGGAATTACGGCTAAATATAGCCAACAACAAAGCCAAGCCAGAAACAGCGCCTAGTGCTAACTGTACCCAGAAGCTAATCGGCCTTACTACGTGAAAAGTAGCTGCAAATCGTTGTTTACTCGGTGCAGGTAAGTAGGAATTTAAGTCATTTGACATATTCGTTCTCCTTAAGCCTGGTAAACTATCTTTTGATTTTTGAAAATAGTCTTAATTCAGTAGTTTTGGGCTTGGCATAGCGCCTTAAGTAGTTAACAACTGTCTACATTTTTAATTAGAAGTGTTGGTAGCGTCAGGTTGTGCTTGTCTAGCTTCTCTGTCTCTAAGATACAACCTCCTTGCTGTCAGACAAACTGGCGAGAGTCTACGCGATGTCCGCCTCTGGAAAAATTACTATCTGGATATTTTCATCTCTCATAAGAAATATGTTATTATAATAAATAGTTCCTTCCTGCAGATTCGAGGGGGCGTAGTATTGTGAAAATGGGAAGATTTTGAGCAAAGCCTGCTCAAACAAGAGGATGACTTCTTTGCCATTGGTCCTGCGGTCCTATCAGCAAATGAAATTCAACTGCGGCGCACTTGGCTTAGTAAAATGTTAAAGCCTATCTCCCAAGGAGACATTGAGGCTAATTATCGTCGTGTATGCCTGTTGTATGCCCTACTTGAAGATGACTTTGCTTGACACCAGAAGTCGTATTTTGGTTCAAACAAGAGTTGGAACTGGCTTAAAACTCATGACCCAGACACATACATTGCTTTTGGGGTTGCTCTCAAGCCAGGAGCGTCTTTTTCGGCTATTGAATCCTTAGTGGAAAAAGTGATAGCTGTGAACCTGGGTTAACGGAGAAATATATCAACTACGAATTCCCAATCTCTCATTCCTGATTTCTAGATTTCGTGACATCCCTCCATGATGAGAAACAATTCTGTTCGGTAATCCGGCTATAGGCAGAGGAATGATCACAGGATTTTAGAGTCACTATAGATGTAGTAAGTTTTGAAAAAGAAAATCAGTCTTTTTATGCAATAAATATTAATTTGCACTATAATGGGAAGATTTAGCTAAAGTACTTTACTCTTGATATAATTTGTTTTATTATAGATTAAGTAAAACTCATACTGACTTCGTGTTATACTGTCGCCGCTAGCGACTAAAGGATTAAAAGAATTCTGTAAAACAAGCCAGCATGCTTATAAACGATTTCAAAATTTAGGGGAGGAGGGGAAACCAATCCGAGAGAGTGATCGTCTTGACAGATTCTGTAGGAAACTATTTTCTCTTGATGATTCCCCTGGTTGCGTAATACGTGTACTAACTTTCCCAATCCGCCCTAGTTGTTATTGAGTATTCATTTTTGTTTACGGAGTAGAGGAAAACGCACCAATGCCTACTGTTGACACCCAAACCGAAAACCTTAACGCCAAGTTCACGGCTGATATGGTGCGAACCTATCTGCGCGAGATTGGTCGTGTACCACTGCTAACCCGTGAGCAAGAGATTGTATATGGGAAGCAGGTACAACAAATGATGACACTCGTAGATGCTAAGGAGGCTTTGGCGAAGAAATTACGCCGCGAACCTAGCTTACAGGAGTGGGCTGCTCATGTTCGTAAATCTGAGACTGATGTCAAACAGATAGTACACCAAGGCAAGCGGGCGAAGCAGAAGATGATAGAAGCGAATTTGCGCTTGGTTGTCGCCATTGCCAAAAAGTACCAGAAGCGGAACATGGAGTTTCTGGATCTCATCCAAGAAGGAACACTGGGATTAGAGCGGGGTGTAGAGAAATTTGACCCAATGCGGGGTTATAAATTCTCAACATACGCTTACTGGTGGATTCGCCAAGCGATTACTCGCGCGATCGCTCAGCAAGGTCGTACCATTCGCTTACCTATTCACATCACCGAGAAGCTAAACAAAATTAAGAAAGTGCAGCGCGAACTTGCTCAGAAGCTAGGAAGGTCACCAACTCCTGCTGAAATTGGCAAAGAGCTTGAGTTAGAACCTGCTCAGATTCGTGAGTATCTGAACATGGCGCGTCAGCCAGTCTCTTTGGATGTCAAGGTTGGCGATAACCAAGACACCGAACTCCAAGAAATGCTCGAAGATGAAGGACCATCACCAGAGTATTACATGACGCAAGAATTCTTGCGCCAAGACTTGAATAATATGCTGGCAGAACTTACCCCGCAACAGCGAGAAGTTTTAGCCCTGCGCTTTGGTTTAGTAGATGGTAACGAAATGTCTTTGGCAAAAGTTGGCGAACGGTTGAACCTCAGCCGTGAACGTGTCCGTCAGTTAGAGCATCAAGCTCTTGCTCATCTGCGTCGCCGCCGTGCCAACGTTAAAGAGTACGTTGCTAGTTAAAGTAAGGACGTAGCAATGCTACGTCTTTACAGAATACTGACGACGCGTCCCCTGAATTTAGGGGGCGATTTTTTTTGAGAAGAACTCAAAATGTCCCAATTCAGAACTTAGAATGACTAACAACAAGGGTGAGAGCTTCCTTGCCTCCTCTTTCCTCTACTCTCATCGTAACTTCTTCCAAAATCTTTGAATGACATCCGGAATGAAGAGAATTGCTTGTGTAGTTTTGCTTGTTGATATAGTTCATACATTAGAGTGATGATTTTACTAAAAAGGTGTCAATTGTTTTTGAAATTGAATAATAAAAAAAGAAAAATATCAAAAATTAACTTTTCATTTTGAGTTTTTAATTTAAAAAAATTATCTCATTGGGTGAATCTAATGAATGAAGCAAGAATGCTCCCAACAATGGTAAGTTAAGATTATCGCTCAAAATTCATTGCCCAAAATTTAATACAAAATTTCTTTGTTTGCAGAGATTTTTTCTAGACAATATAAATCCAACCATTGACGGAGCCTTTACATATCAATACTTCGGTACGTTTGTAAGTAAGTGACAGAAAACCAAATTGTTTTTTGCAGGAGGAATCGGGTGCCAAACAACATTAAAAAATTCTCTTCCACAAGCTTATTAGGAATTCCCTTTGTTGGTGTACTTTTGTTACTTGGCGTTGTTGCTAGTCGTCCTCAACCAGTCCTGAGTAATCAGCTTGCATACATTGAGTCATCTACCGCGTCGGCTACAGATTCTCAATTACCAACTTACACCTGGTTGCAGAAAAATCCTTACCCAACTTCAGAGTTCATTGGCGACAAAGAAGTACGCTTGCGTAGAGTACTGGCAAAATCGGTTACTGCTTCTACTGGTGTTCCTCACTCAAATGATTTGGAAGCAGTCTCTACAACCAAAGCAAAAGTTTCAGAACTCCAAGCACCCACCAAAACAGCCAGAGCTACGTCTACAAGAGCTCTGTTTCCCAGACAAGATGGCGTTTATCTCTATGGTCAGTCACCAAAATCAGGTCAACTGGGGCAAGGATATATCATATTTGAAAAGCAGCAGGGAAAGGTGATGGGTGCGTTATATATGCCAAGCTCTGAGTTTAGTTGTTTTAATGGCACACTCCACGCCTCTGGACAGTTGGCAATGACGGTTATTGGTTACCCTGGTGACAAAAGTTCAACTCAGGTAGCAACAAACAATACATTACCTCAAATCATGGACGATCAATCCAGCACTTACGCCCACTCTGTAACGCTGCAAGATTATTATCCGCTAAATAACATCCGTGCTGACGATCGCCGCATTTTACAGATGTGTCAGGCAAATGTTCAAGAGTGAGGCGTTAGGAGTTGAGAGCAACAAGTCAAACTCATCACTCTTAACTCATCAATTTTCAATACTCAATTCCTGGTTGCGCCTTAATACCCTGGTCCCGGAACGGATGCTTAACTAGGGTCATTTCTGTTACTAAGTCAGCTCGTTCAATCAAAGCTGTGGGCGCGCCTCTGCCTGTCAGAATAACATGATTCTCAGGTGACTTTTGAGCTAACCCAGCTAAAACTTCCTCAATTTGTAAGTAATTCAATTTAAGAGCAATATTAATTTCATCTAACAGCACCAGTTTGAAGTCTGGATTGCGAATGTATTCTAACGCTTTTTGCCAAGCAGCTACGGCTTTTTCAATATCGCGATCGCGGTCTTGAGTTTCCCAGGTAAAGCCTTCGCCCATAGCATGAAATTCTAATAAATCATCTTGCCAAATACTAAAAACTCTTTTTTCAGCAGGTTCCCAGGCTCCTTTGATAAATTGGATAATAGCAACCTTATACCCATGACCAAGCGCACGCAACACCATCCCTAACGCCGCTGTGGTCTTCCCCTTGCCATTACCAGTATTAACAATAATTAACCCTTTTTCGTTAGACGCATTCTTCATGCGCACCTCCTGGACTTCTTTGCGGCGCTGCATCTTTTTGCGGTACTGTTCTGATGTGAGCGAGGAATTTTCTCCAACGGCTACATCACTAGTAGTTGTCCAAGTTTCATCGGTTTTCATGGCGCTGACATTCAGTTTAGTGTCCTTATTACAAGGCACTACCAAAAATTTGTTAATTAAACTGTTAGTTATATCACAAAAACTATAAAAAATTGAGAAATATAATTATTTTCCGGAGATGTCTATTGTTGGTTGTTTTAAAAATTTGATCGCTAACTTATTGTTGTGTTTGGCGATAAGCCGGAGGCTTGACGCGAAGCCTATCGCAATTTTGGCATCAAGAACAAGTTCGCCGCATCTTTGCGTCTTCTTGGTCAGGTGCATTAACAATGACGTAACACACCCAACCATCTCACAATCTTTTAGTTATGAACAGCGTCTACTGTTTTAGTGTTAGGCAAAATTAAACAAAGTCCTGAAGATAACATGATGCTGGCGATAGAAGCAATCAGAACAACTAGGAGAGCATCAGTTAAATGAAAAGTCATAGTCGTTACCTCGATTTTCCTTTTTTATCAAGCTTATCGACGAGTGCAGAATCAAGTTCTTGGTTGTCTTGATTCAAGGGGTAGGCCTGTTTCGCAATGATTAGTAAACCAATGAAAATGAGTACTTGGATGGGCAGAGGCGCAAAAGTTAGACCAAACAAGAATAAGACAAAGGCAATCAATCTAACTACTAGCCGCTCTATATCATCCGCAACATTTGCACTGATGTAAAAAGAAGTTATGCCTAGTGTTAGGGCGATTAATGAAGTGACAAACATGGTAACTACCTGGTGGGACGGTTTTAGATGGCAAGTATCTCCACCAAGGCACACTGTTAGTGCAGACCAAAGAGGAGCGATCGCGCTAAAAAGAATATTTGGCAAATTTCGTTTGGAGTAAAATCCATTTGCCAATGACAATTGCTATATTTGCAAAAAGCAAAGATTGAAAAACAGCTTTTTCATTCAAAAGCACTGCAAACTAGCTTTGAGCTTTTCTTTGAAAAAAAACTGAGATGCTGACCCTGTTCAGCTTCAATCAATAATGACTCTTTTATAAGAGTATGTTGCCAATAGAGACAATATGGGGGCAAAAAAGTGACAATAGCAGGACAAATGCATCTGAAATTTGATAGGAAGCGGAGAAATTATCAACGACTTTCCCCGCCTCCTTGTGTTCTCTTCAATATACCGCTCTTTCATCACCAAAAAAGTACTCACGCTCCTCACGCTCCTCACCAACTCAGTAGTCAGAATTTTGCAGCCCAAGCGTCCCGTTAGGCATAGGGCGAATTGAATATAGGCTGTGGAGTTCTGGTTTTGAGTTCTGGTCTGATAGCGTTAGCTCCGCGCCCCTGGAGGGGCGCTTCGTGCCGTATCTCCTGCACCAGACGCTGCGAATTGCGGCGATAGCCGTGGCGTTAGCCATAGGCATAGCCCCTAATTTTAATTATGGAGAAAAGAAAAATTCTTTCCTTGTTAAATCCCCCAGATTTTATCTGTGGAAATATTCTGTGTTCTGTGTTCTTCTTAATATTATGAGAGAATATTGTTACTTGCAGATGACGTAAGAAATGACTCAAGGCTAGCTAGGATTGTATCCTGTCTGTTGATTCAGATTTGATATCTAGTCATTAATAGACTAGTCATTAATAGACTGTCGGTATCTGGTACAAGATGCAACTGATCAGTTATTTGTTCGGGGACTACCAAAAATGTCAAAACAGTTAGGTAAAAAAATTGCACCTGCACCGATGCCAACTGATATCGGAGTCGTTGATTTGATTGATAATTACTTTACGGCATACAATTCAGCGCGATTACGGGAGATATGTCATCTCCTCAGTCGAGATGTCTTCAAAGAAGACGTGACGGTAGGAGTTAGCCTTTCTGGTGCGATGACACCAGCAGGATTCGGGGTTTCTGCATTAGCACCGCTTATCCGCAACGGATTTATTGATTGGATGATTAGTACTGGTGCTAATCTTTATCATGATATGCATTATGGACTAGGCTTTGAGCTCTTTGCTGGTAACCCGTTTTTGAATGATGTGAAGCTGCGCCAGCAAGGGACTATCCGCATTTATGACATTATCTTTGGCTACGATGTGTTGCTGGAAACAGACGCTTTTATCCGTAAAATTTTGCAAGCAGAACCATTCCAAAAACGGATGGGAACAGCTGAATTTCATAATTTACTCGGCAAATATGTCCGAGAGGTAGAAAAGCAACTAGGGATTCAGCATTCCTGTTTACTAGCGACAGCTTATGAATGTGGAGTACCGATTTACACATCTTCCCCTGGTGATAGTTCCATTGGTATGAACGTTGCTGCATTGTCGTTAGAAGGATCTCAGCTCATTTTAGATCCTTCCATTGATGTGAATGAAACAGCAGCCATTGCCTATTGTGCAAGGGAAACAGGAGGTAAAAGTGCAGCTGTGATTCTTGGTGGTGGTAGTCCTAAAAACTTTTTGCTACAAACACAACCACAGATTCATGAAGTCTTAGGATTAGAAGAACGCGGACACGATTACTTTATCCAGTTTACTGATGCCCGTCCAGATACTGGTGGGTTATCTGGAGCCACACCCTCGGAAGCTGTCAGTTGGGGTAAAATTGACCCAGATGAGTTACCTAGCACAATTGTTTGTTATACCGATAGCACAATTGCATTGCCATTAGTCACAGCTTATGCATTAAACCAGTGTCAGCCTTGTTCTCTCAAGCGGTTGTATGATAAACGGGAACAAATGCTAGACAAGCTGCGGACAGATTATTTAGCAGCAAAAACTCAATCAGTAGATGAAATACCTGTTGTGATGGCTCAAAGCACACCTTCCCAGGAAGTCGCAACGTATCCAGTCGGTAGGCTCATTCCCAATACAGGAGAGTAAACAATTCAAATTTCACGCATTCAAACTTAAGTAGGGATAGTTTCATTGATCATGGGCGATCGCCTTTTTGGGGGCGATCGCTATTTGCATACCATGAGGTCATGACAACGCCCTAATAAGACTTGGTAAAAAACAGGTGCAAAAATAGGCGAAAATCCACAAGTGGACTCATATTTACGCAGCGTAAGCAGCTTATTTGGTTTATCTGGCTTGATCGAATAGGTGCTTGAAATCCTTACGCCAGCTATCGAATTCTGCGATAAAGTTGTAGCCGCATACAATCTCAAGTGGTCGCTCCCAAACAACATCTAGTATCCGTGCTGCACGGTCACGTGTCTCGCCTTGCGGTCCAAAGGGATTGAATCGCATACTAGGTCCTGGAGGGAAGGCATAGTCACAGATAAACAACACCTTGCTATAAATATACATAGTGAAGCCCGGTGAGTGCCCACCAATATAGAAAGCTTCGATCCCATGCTCTGTGAAGTCACCGTTAAATTGTTTGTCAACTGGAAATGCCTTAATAAGCGGATGCTCGGCGTCCAGAGCGTGCAGATAAACTTTTGCATCCCAGAGCTGACGATACTGGTTGGATGCACCCATGAAATCCTTGTGGGTGAAGTAGATCGCTTCTACTGGCTCCAAGTCTCGATTGAATGCTGATGGACAGTCAATCCAGACCGCGCCATCATCTGTTTCAATGCGATAAGCAGCATGCTCCAAACCAAGACGAGGTACAGACATCAACTGTGTGACGTAGTCATTTACCCGGTGCGGTGTCACTCGATAGGTCTGCTCTGCTTCATCCCAAGTCACGAATTTGTCATGGCGTGCTCCGCAAAACGGACAGACGTCAGGCATTTCACCAATCATGTTATAGCCACAAACGGTGCAAACCCACTGCTGATGGTACATGGTAGACTCCATCGTTTGACTTTCTGAAGCCATGTTTGGGATCTCCTTGCTACTTTCTAAAGTTTTTTCTTTATAAAAGATAGCTTACCTGAGTTGACTTTGTAAAGGTTTTTCTTTAATTTATGAGTATGAATCCAAAAGCAACCACCGAATCTACTGATATCCGTACGTGTCGGACCGTTATCTGCTCGGTTTAAGTAAGCGAGAGGCTTCTGCTGCTCTCGCTAAAACCGTGACTCATACTCAAATAGCAAACGACTTTCGTCTGCTAGATTAGTTGAGCCTCGCACAAGAACATCGTCGTTCACTCGATAGATAACGTTGTAACGGAAAGACTCATTGGTTAAGAAAACCCGCGATAGGGAAACAGAGAAATTCCTACTGACATCAAATACACCTTCTGCTGTCAAGCCGAGAACTGAAGATCCTGATGTTTGGTTGGTGGTAGGAGTCGGAGAGATACGAAATTCACTAAAGCCGATCGCCTGTCCGATCGCACTAATACTTCCTTGCAGGCTACCGAATATCGTAGAACCAGCTAGGGTGGCAAGTCCAGTTGTTGCATCTGATTGACCGAAGCTATTAATAATAGAACCGCCTAAGAGGGAAATAATTTCTGCTTCATTGCGGCTAGGTTCGCTGGTCAGTTCCAGATTATCAGACAATCGACTCGCTGGTCCTGTTGCTCTTGCTTTAACGCGAACGGTACGTAAAGTCCCAAAGTTCGTTGCAGAGACATCACTAATTTCGCTAGAAAAAGGAGAGGACAAAATGCGATTAGCCGTTCCCCCTGATGTCTCCGGTACAATTGCCACAAGCCGGACATCTAAGTCGGGGTCGAGTCCTCGATAAGGAATAAACTCTGCAGTATGTTCATAGCCCCGTTCTAAGGTAAACTGAGTTGTAAATAAGTTGACTTGTCCTCCCGTCAGACGAATCACTCCTTCGGGGCGAGGCTTAGCTAATGGACCATTGATAGTCAGATCACCTTTTGCGTTAAAGCTGAGTATAGAAGGACTCAGCTCACCTCCTGGTACAAAGCCGCCGAGTATCGGCTGAGTGGAGACACGAACATCGTTACCTAGAACAAGCTGTAAATTATTAAACTCTATAGGTAAATTAGGTGGAGTCACGCTGGTTGCAGCATTACCTTGTGTACCTTCTGGTTCTATATCAAAGGTCGTTGTTGCGCTATCAGGTGTACTCGTTTCTCCCGTTTCTGTTCGTTGTACACTGAAAGTCTTTGTTGCATTATCGGTTGTTCTTTGTGTACCTGATTGTTTTGCATCAGTTGAGTTGGATTGTCCAATAACAACCTGACCATTGCTCAGCTCAATTGTCCCACCAATGTCAGGCGATCGCGCTGTTCCACGAATAACGACATCACCCGTGACACCTCCTTGATACAGCCCTTGAACATTCAAGTTGAGATTATTCACCGATACAGTAAGGGGATTTGTGGCGGCTTGCTGTTGTGCTGCTTGATTTGCAAAAATGGGAAGAATTCCCGCAGCAGTTACGTTACCCTGATTGTAAAGCCCTTGAATGCTTTCAACTGTGAGCGTATCGCCATTAAATTGGAGGGTTCCTGTGACATTTGTCAAGGGGTCAGCTAAGGCTTGAGCTTCAAAAGTCGCGTTCTTGACTGTGGCGACTCCGTTAATAATTGGTTGGTCTAAAGTCCCTTGAATATCGACATTGACTAGCCCTTGACCATTTACCCAAGTGACTTGTTGATTGGTAAACAAGTTTAACAGAGCTAAGCCTTCATCCTGTACTTTGGCGTTGATGCTGATTTGATTGCTATCTGGTTGAACTGAAGCGAAGGGCAAAGCAAAAGGTATGTTTCCTGTAATATTAACAGGCTGTGTCCCAGTTAACAATAAAGTACTGCCAAAATTCAAACGAGCATTGTCATAGTTAAAATTGACTAGACCTGTCTGCACTGGTTGTTCATTGATAGTACCATCCACTAGCGTTAGTTCCCCTGAGGCGCTTGGGTCTTTGAGATTACCACCTAGGTTGGCAACAGCACTCAACTGACCTGTCACATCAACTGGTAATCTATCTATGAAAGGCTGTGCAAGCGACAAAGGTAAACTTGTCACACGCAACTGTCCGGACAGTTGTTCTGTTCCTAATTGTCCTGAATAAGTCAAAAGTCCTGGATTTAAGTCCACACTGAATGGTGATAATGTCACAAGACCATTTGCAAAAGTGCCTCTGGCTATGACATCTTTAATAGAGTAGTTACCCCATTGCCAGTTATTACCCAGAAAATTAAAGCTAGCATTTAACCCTGATTTTAAAGAGCCAGCCACTTCAATCGCTCCACTCAGGACACCTTGTAATTCTGCAAGTGTAGGCAAAGTTGTTGGTTCTTTTTGCTCTGCTTGCTGTTGTGCGATTCGGGTTTCAATTTTTGAGAAATACTCTAGCTGTGTTAGCAAATCTGCGTCTGGTAAACTAATAGGCTTCGTTTGAAGAACTTCTGCTCCTGCTAATTCCGGACTCTGCAACCCTCCGCCAAAATCCTGAAAGTCATAGATGTTGAATGCTTGTAGGAGTCTCTGGATTCTCGTTTGGTCAAAACTAGCTAGAAATTGAAATTGGGGATTGTTCCCTGTTTGCACATTTCCGCTGAGAGCGATATTGCTATCCCCGATTTGCAATTGACCATTCGTTAAGTTCGCAGCACCATCGGCATAACTGATGTTACCTCGAAATTGATCTGCTGTGACTCTACCTACACGAGGTTTGGCGATCGCCACATCTCCCGCAGCGCTATAGTTATTGAGATTAACGACTAAATTTCCAGATGCTTGCCCTGCAAGAGGTTTCAATGTATTATTAGGGATAAATCCCTCAACAAGAGCGATAGGAAAATCTTGCACGTTGACGAGCAAGTTGTCTCCCTCTGTTCTGCCGGTTGCAACTGCCCCACCACGTCGGAATAAAAATGAAGTTGGGCGATTGTTCGGACTCATATCAACTGCAACTCGGTCTTGCTTACCTGCCAGTCGCAATTGTCCGCCTTGCCCTCCCTGATATTTTACGTTCCCAGCCAACACAGGGTCAAACGCTAAACCATTGATATTCAAATTCTCCAGGCGGATGTTTCCAACTGCGTTAGGTGTTGTTGGGGTACCTGTGACTTGTCCAGTAAAATCAAGTTGCCCTTTTAGGGCTACATTATTAGGAAGGTTCGAGCTCGCTTTTTGCAGGTTGTAATTCTGCGCTTGGACATTGAGATTGAAACCAGTGACTTGAGGTGCGCCAGTTTCTGGTACTTGAACAGCAACAACACCGTTAGCATTCAGTCCGGGGGATGTTGCACGTTGAATAATAATCTGCTGTCCATTCCACTGAACTTGTGCTGTGATTGGTTGTGCAAGCAGCGATAATCCTTGTGATAAGCCGACTTGTCCGGCGGCTCGAATATTTGAAAGGGCTAAAGATTCAGTCGTTCCTGCTAAGCGCAAGTTGCTATTGAGTCGTCCTTGCAGTTGTTGGGAGAAACGGTTGAGTTGAACTTGAGAAATATTAGCAACTGCTTGCCAGCGACCATTATCAATATTAATATTTCTGACATTAACTGTACCACCTGCGACACCACGAAGACTTGCTTGTCCTGAAGCTTGAATGGTTGAGGGTTGAAAGGAAGCAGTGGTTCCCGATAAATTCAACTGACTGCTTAAGACTCCCTGCTGAAGTTGGGGTGGTACCTGTGCAAAACGGCTTAATTGAATTTGCTGAGCATTAACAAAAGCTTGCCAACGACCTTGGATAAGTTGACCTCTCCCCCTGATTGTACTACCTGCCACTTTGGCAACAGCATCTCGGAATAAGATACTATTACCCTGTTGATTGACAACAACTTGTCCAGCTGTGGGATAGGTGGCTGTGGGTGCTGAAAGCTGTGCGACTGTTTGCAGGTTGCCAAGTGAGCCAAAAGTCCTGGCGTTTGCCGACACATTACCAATGGTAAAATTGGGTGAAGCTTTGTAAGCTTTGGCAATCGCATCACCTGGTAAATTTTGAGCGAGGACATTAAACGAAACTCTACCTTGAGGCGCTAACTGGAGTTGACCGTTGGCTGTAATTTTTCCTCCTATTTCTGGGGTGGCTTGAACGCTGGCGACATCCACTTGTAACGGCTGCTTACCAAGAGAACCTGAGACTTTGGCGTTGGCGGAGATACCACCAATCTTGAAGGGAACTGAAACGCCATAACCTTGGGCGATGGCATTTCCTGGTAAACCTTGAGCTTGAACATTTAACGAAACGTTACCTTGGGGCGCAAGTTGAATTTGACCGTTTGCGGTGATTTGTCCTCCGGCTGGCGGTGTCGCTTGAATGCTGGTAAAATCAATTGCCAAAGGCTGTTTGCCACCTGGTGAACCAGAAATTTCGGCTTTCGCTGATACAGGACCAATACTTGTGGGAGGAGTAAAGCCGTAAGCACTGGAGAGTGCATCTGCTGAGATACCTTGAGCCTGAAGGTCAAATTTTACTCCAGGCTGTTGGGGATTAGAACCGAGTTGAATTTGACCGTTACCTGCAATTTGCCCACCTGTTGCGGGGATTAACTGTAAGTTAGAAACAGTAAGACCAGATGCAGCTTTGGATATAGCCAGACGAAAGCCAGTGCTGATAGTCTTAAATAGAACACGGTCAACTTGAACGGGCTTTGTGTTGCTTGCTGTTCCGCTAAGAATTGGTTGTTGAATTGGTCCTTGCAACCGAATGTTTGATTGTACTTCGCCAGCAACCGGAACAGGTAAATTGACTTTGAGCGAATCTAAGAGATTTTTTGCACTGACTGCTTTTACCTGAGCGGAAATGTTGTAACCTGTTTGGGTATTGAGAGATCCATTGACCAGAGTGGGAACTTTGCCATAGTTCGTACTCAGGTTATCCAGAGCTATTGTCTGACCTTGGAAAGTTAATCTTCCATTAGAATTGATAAACTTTTGAGGAGCATTTTGAATTTGAGCTGTGACAGAAGTGGCGATCGCCACTCCATTAATCGCAATGTCCTGCTTCTTGGGTTGTTCCTGATCAGGCTGTAATTGTACTGCTAAGTCACCATCTACACGACCTGTTTCCAAAACAATTGGTAGCTCAATTAACCGACTAACATCAGATGCTTGTAGATTTTGCGTTTGCAGCTTGAGGTTCGTTTGTTGTGACTTCAGTCGTGTTTCTCCGACTATTTTGATTGTTCCTCCTCTAGTTGGTTGAGCACCAATGTCATAAGTTATTCCTTCATTTTTAGGTAAAAGTCGAGCAGTTCCACTCACTTGGTCTAACGTGACTGAGCCTTTGGGTGTCGTTGGTGTAGGATTTGGCGCTAACACCACATCTCCATTTTGAACCCTTATTGTTTGCAACTCAGTTTGAATAATGCCTTTTCCTTCTCCCGCCTTAATTGCAGTGCTCACCCAACTTCCTTGCTTATCCTGCTCAAGGTAAACATCAGGTTGAACTAAAGTGACATTTAATGCCAATGTCCGGGTAAACAGAAGTCGCAAGAGGGAAAACTCTACATCCACAGCTTTTGCTGCAACTGTGTCTGCATCAGTGGAAGTTGCGGGTATTGAGAGTGAGCTAAATCTCAAACTAGAAAGCGAAAATCGCTCAACTGCTCCTACTTTCACTGGTCTTCCTAGCAGTTGCTGAAGATTTTTTTCAACCAAAGGTGCTAAATCTTTATACACATAGTTCCTCGCCCACAAAACACCACCTATGATTCCAGCTATCAAAATCACTCCGAGAACAAGACTAGTACGTCCTAAGAGGAGGAGCCACAGACGATGATTATCAGGCTCCTGTTCATTTCCTGAATGTGGAGAGCGTGTCATAGTCGTTACCAGTATTGTTAGCTGAAGTGGGCAGTGAGATTAGCAAGTTACAGTTTTCAAGAGCAAGTCAAAAGCTATGGTTTCAAGTTTTAGCTCCAAAACAATACAGAATTCATATTACTAGAAAGTGTCGTGTTTCTGAAACTACATTTACGAGTTTGGAGGAAGATGACGACTCAACTGTAATTGCATCAATACTGAGAACGACTATAGCGATAAAGTAGGGTTAAATAGTACAAATTCTGTGGTGAAATTTCAATTATTATCATAAATCTCACTTAAGAAGTATTTTGATACTATCAAAAGGAACACTTAACTGTGTTCACTTAGTTCTGGTGTCAGAAATTCTTATTCTCCTCAAGAAGTTCCAGCGAGGCTTTCATCGCAGATTCTAAAAAAGCTTTGACTTGCACTTGTTGTTCCTCATCTTGACTAAGTTGAGAAGCCGTTAAGATCGCACCAACCCAACCTTTTGTATGCCAAGCACCACCGCCAGCAAGTTCGGTCAAATGAGCAGTATCTGGATAGGGCCAGGGAGTAACATACCAGTAGGGTTCATCATAATTACCATCCCCAGGCGACATCCCAACACCAATAGAAACAGCCTCGTCTTTCTGGGTATAAGGGAGAGAAATTAGAGTGGCAATATCAAAGTGATGAGGCCAAACACGCACGGGAGATGCACCTTCTGTGCTGGCTGATACTGCTTGTAAGATCGAGTTCGTATTGGCGAAGTAAGCAGTTAATTCTTGACGTTTTGCTTCATCACTGCCTTTAAAAGTTGAACCACTAGCAAGAGGACTATCGGGAAAGTCATTAGGATAGGTAATAAAAGTGAGTTGAGCTATATCTGCACCCAAGGGCTCGATAGTTTGTTTAAGCCAATTCATTCCTTCATCCAATGTTTTTTGTGGAAGGGAAAATTCTGCCAACTTATTTCCTTCAGCATCTAAAATCAAGGAAGTTAAGCTAACAGGTTCAAGAGCAACTTGGAATGGTTGTTCGGTAGTCACAAGACCGCTAACAAATACCTTTAATTCTGAATTCCAGGTCAAACTGGCATGACTGAAATCTGGTTGAGGTTTGGTTAAAAAATTACCCACGGCTGCCATAAATTGAATGGCATAGTGTAACTGTAACCGAGTTTCGGTCAAAGATTGAGACTCAATCTTCCCTACTTTTTGCCAACAATTCATTATTTCTCTCCCTTTAGATCGACTTGTAGCGGAGTCATTCTTCCTTCAGGACTAGAAGCTTTTACCCCTTCACCAGCAGGTAAGGTTTGAATTTCATCGGTAAAAATGAGATGGGCAACATCCCTTTCTAGCAGAGCGTGTTTAATTGCCAAAGTCATTAATTCAGCATGATTGCTATTGTTGAGTACCGTAATCTCAAATTCCCAAGCCCCAGATTTATCTGTGGGGTCAATTCCATTTTCCAAAATCTATACTTTGTGTTCTGGATTGTTAAAATCGCTTTTACAACCTGCATCCCAAACTTCAGGTTGATTTCCATGTGCTGGAATTCCGCCATTATCTTTCAACATTCTGGCCAGGTGCATACAGTTCCAAGCTAAGAAAGTTGTATTTCTGTTGGTAAAATCGTTCTCAGGACCACCAGAGCCGGGGTCTAGATAAGAAGGACCCGGACCAACTTCTCCGAGCCATCCTGCATCTGCTTGAGGAGGAATTGTATAGCCAATATGAGAAAGAGAAAATAAGATATTCATCGCGCAATGTTTAATCCCATCTTCGTTACCCGTGATTAGAGTTGCGCCGACTTTCCCATAATCTCGGTATTGACCTTTTTCGTTCAGAAGATGGGTATAGCCATACATTCGCTCCAGTACCCGATTACAAACTGAGCTTTTTTCTCCCAGCCAAACAGAGGTGCATAAGACCAAAATATCAGTTTCATCAATTTCTTTTTGAATCAAAGGCCAATCGTCTTTATCCCATTCATCCGTTTGAGACATATCTAGTCCGAGTCCCGCCGGTATTTCGTAATCAACTGGTCGAATGACTTTTGTTTGAACTCCATTGGCTTCAAAAATGGTTTTAGCAATATCAATTACGCCTCTTGTATGAGATAAAACAGGAGTTCTATTAAGCGTGCAGTTCAAAAAAAGAGCTTTCAGATCGTCGTATTTTGTTGGTGCATTTTTGCACTGATCCTCAGTTATTTGTTTTAGCTGTTTTGACATAGTTGTTCAAATTTTATGTGTGTAAAAACAATTATCAGGAAAATATCCTACTTCAAGCCGAAAGTGTTGAAACATGTTGAATTTGACACATTTTTTTACATGGACAGATAGATTTAGAACTTACGCATTGACAAGAAAGATAAGCCGTGTGTCCCATGCAACACCAGAAGCGCTATAATTAACCAAACCAAGGACCGCAGATTTTTAGCCCCGGAGGGGGCGCTGCGCAAACGTGTAAGACCCCCGCACCCCAAATTTCTTCGTGGATCAAAGAAAATATTTGTGCCTGAACACTCTGGGTGAAGCACAAGACGTCCTTGGTAGAAACTCCCAACTTATGGTATGGGGTTCCCCTTCTGCCTTCTCATCCTTCACTGTACAAACATAGAAATTGTCCCTCTACAAGAAGCGCTTAATAGCCTAAAGCGTTATGATGTCGTTGAAGAAATTGACGAACACTGGCACATTATCGTAGAACTCTTTCGCTGTTGGGTCTTACAATTGTAGAATATTTATTCCCTAAAAGTGACATATTTTTGGGAATAAATATGCTCAAAGTGTACTATTAATGGCAGAAAATCCATGACATGGACACCTCTAAGAGAACGGATTAATCAACTGCCACTTGTTCTCGCCGGACCAATTCTTAGACGTACAGAACCCAATTCTGTAACAGTATGGGTGGCTTTGAAAGAAAGTCGCACTGTTACCTTAGAAGTATTTGACATTAACCAAAAAAGATTATTCAGTGGTAGTAGAAGAACTAGTCAATTTGGTACTTATCTGCACATAGTTGCTGTCACTGCTAAAACATCATCAAATCTACTCTTAAACGGAGAGAACTATCTTTACAACTTATATTTTGGTTCTGGAGAAACACTGAATCAGGCTGGTGTGCTAACTCCAGAAGGCTCAATGAAAGATATTATATATCCTCAATACGATTTACCGAGTTTCACACTTGTACCAAGTCATTTAAACGATGTGCGAATGATTCACGGGTCTTGTCGCAAGCCTCACGGTGAAAGTCTTGATGCGCTTGCGACAGTAGACAAAATAATTAGAGAAGCGCTAGAACTAGACCCGAAAAAACGACCGCATCAACTCTTTTTGACAGGCGACCAAATTTATGTAGATGATGTAGCGGATGCTTTACTTTTCATGTTGATGGATGCTAGCCACACGCTTTTGGGATGGACAGAAACACTACCAGATGTCCAAAATGTTGATGAGTTAAATCCGGGAAAGCGTAACAATTTAGCAACACATACTGCTGGGTTTACAGCAAGTCTGGGCAAAATGAACACGATTTCCAATCTTGCCAAAAGTCATTTATTCACATTCGGTGAATTCTTGGCAATGTATTTATTTGCTTGGAGTGATGTGCTGTGGACAAAACCCGAAAATTTTCCAGTATTTGAAGATGTTTATCCCAATGCACCAAAATCTAGAGGAGGTCAAACTTCATTTAAAGAAGACGTTGGCTATTTACAAGATTTTCAGTCAACGCTTAAGGAGATTAGGCGTGCTTTGGCAAATATTCCTACATACATGATATTTGATGACCATGAAATAACTGATGATTGGTTTTTAAATATCGCGTGGTGCGATCGCACTCTCAACAAACCTCTCGGTAGGCGTGTACTGCAAAATGGTTTACTTGCCTATGCTGTCTGTCAAGCTTGGGGAAATACACCAGACCAGTTTGAACAAGGGAAACCAGGAGAAGCACTACTCAAAGCAGCCGAGGCGTGGTCAGCTTCTTGTAGTATAAACGCACAGCATGAACAAGAAATTGCCCTGCGCGTTGGTTTACCATCCCTTACAGATATCAGAACAAGTCAGCCAAGGCGAGTGACCCATCAAGAAGGTTCTTTGAAATGGTACTACACTGTTACTGGTCCAGAATATGAAGTTTTAGTTCTAGATACGCGTACATGGCGGGAATTTCCAGGCAAGGACTTTGATTTTCCGGGACTTTTAAGCACTGAAGGATGCGATGAACAAATATCAAAAGTTGTTCCCCGACAAAATACACGAGTGACTTTGGTGATATCGCCTGGTCCCTTTATTGGCTTACCTTTTTTAGAAACCGTACAAAAGATTGCAAAAAGTGTTGCAGAAGCACTAGGCGGTGCTGCTTGGGGTTTCGATCCAGAAGCTTGGGGTTTAGAAGAAACAGCTTTTGAAAGGCTGCTTGCTAGACTTGCACTACGAGCATCATCTGCAGGGCAAAATCGTGTCATCATCTTATCTGGTGATGTTCATTATAGTTTTGCAGCGCGCTTACAATACTCGGCAATATGTCCTTTCCAAAGTTCCAAACATATCAAATCTGAACTTATTATAGCCCAGTTTACGAGTAGTTCGCTAAAGAATGAAGCCAAGGGTTTTGGTGGTAGTCATTCATTGCACAAGCAGGGTTTTGTCCCTTTTAGAATTCTCAATTATTTGCCAACAAGAGAGATTTTAGGATGGGAAAACAAAGGAGGTAATGAATTAGAAATTGGTAGTTTTTATACTCTTGTAGACCAAACAATTCAACATCTTCCTTGGAGAGTCAAAGGTAGTCCTGTTAAAGTGGATTTAGTGCAAGAAAACGATTGTTTTAGAGCATTACAAATCACCAAACAACCTGAATGGTGGTACCGGATTGATTTTTTATCAGCAAAAGCAGAAGAAATTCATCCACCAATAGCTAACCATTCCGAGCAATTATATTCTGTCAAAGCACCCCTACCAGGACAAGACCGGAAGCAGCCTTTGCAACAATACCTAGCAATGGCAAGAAACTATCGCGATTACATAGGTAAGAAAAGAAAAGGCAAAGAAGTTGTGGGATTAAATAATATTGGTGAAATTACTTTCGAGTTGGTTGATGGTAAACAGATAGCTGTGCAAACTCTTTGGTGGCGATTAGAAAGTAGGGAAAAGGATAAGCTTTTGGAACCTTTCCCTTTAACTAGATGTGAAGTGTCGCTAGTCTTTGATGACCAAGATTATCCAATGGATGAGGTGCTACAGGAAGTTAAACCATGAATCATGAGATTTTTGGGACTAAGTGTTATAGTATAGTCTCTAGTACACTAGAAGTCATAATTAAAAATCAAATCGAATTCCTATATGGAATTTTTATTTGCTTGTTACTTTAGATCTAATAAAGAAATAAAACAACTGTACAATAAGGGTATTTAACCGTGTTAACTCAAGATAAAAAATTGCTTTTAATTGGTCAGGTCACTGCTTTGAGCGGAATTCCTATTAGGACAATTCGCTATTACGAAAGTTTGGGTTTAATTCAGTCTCTCGGACGAACAGAGGGAGGCTTTCGCCAGTTTTCATCAAATGTATTGACCCGTCTTTCCTTTATTAAACGTGCTCAAAGCTTAGGTTTAAGTTTGCAAGAAATTGGTGAAATTCTTGAAGTTTATGATGGGGGAAAACCTGCTTGTGATGAAATTCATCTCAAGCTGAGAGATAAGATATCAGAGATTGATAGACAAATTGAACAGTTATTGACCTTGCGGGAGGAATTGACAGGATTACTGTCCGGATGGGACAGTTTATCAACAAAGCCGCAAGATACAATATGTCCCATCATTCAGAACAATTGAACAGATATCACGGGGCTCTCATGCTCTGGTGTTTGTCGTGTCGCTTAAGCTACGGACAAAATAAGGTATCGCGGGTATCGCGTCCTGTGGTTGGATTGGTACCTTGGGCGACTTTGCACAATTTCTCTTGCTCATCTTTACGCAGCAGCACATCAGTAAAATCTGCTCCGTCAATAATAGCACCATTAAACTTGGCGTTAGCAGCAGAAGCACCCTCCAACACCGCATTTGTCAAATTTGCTTTAATGAAACGAGCTGAGTCTAAAATAGCATTTGTAAGGTCAGCCCCTTCAAGATTTGCGAATTCCAGCTTTGCAGAAAACAGACTGACGCCGCGCAGATTAGCTTGGCTGAAGTTGCTGCTGCGGAGGTTAGTTTGATTAAAGCTGGAGTCCGTCAAGTCACGTCCTGAGAAATCAGCTTCTATTAAAGTTTCTTTGTTGTAGTCAAGTGCTAAAGCTTCTGGAGCAAAACTTGCGAAACCAACAGATGCTGTGATGCAAATGATAACCCAAAGTAATAAACTAAGTATGTTTACCCAAATTCGATTGCTTAACTTACTCATTGTACTTTTTGCCAATGGCAGACCATTCTCCATATCATTATCTCGATATAGGTATCGCAGGAGAAGACCTGGTAGCTCAATGGTTACAATCTAATGGTTGGGTGATTTTGCATCGTCGATGGCGTTACCGTAACGGAGAAATTGATATCATTGCCCAATACGCTGGACAGCAGGAGACAAGGACACAAGCAGACAAATCAATTCAAAATTTGGAGTCTTTCCCCACTTCCCTCTCATCTTCTCCATCTCCCTCATCTCCCATACTGGCATTTGTTGAGGTTAAAACTCGCAGCCGAGACAATTGGGATGCGGGGGGAAGAAACGCCATTACAAAACGCAAGCAAACAAAACTCTGTCAGACATCCTTAATGTTCTTAGCTAAATATCCTGAGAAAGCAGACTACCCTTGCCGATTTGATGTTGCGATTGTGTACTGTCAGCAAATGTCACAAGGGTTAGCTGCTCTTACAATTTCCGAAGAAGCCATAGCCACTTTATCAGTGGGTGAATACCTGTTGATGCTACAAGAATATATTCCAGGAGCTTTTGATAGTTAGAATTACAATGTAACATAATGTAACATGGCAGGTTATACTAAGTCAAAGGCATCACGCTAGTGTTTCTGGACAATAGCCCAACCCTCTGACAAACTGTTGCCGGAACGCCTCTATTTCCTCTTTTTCTGGGTTACCATGAGAGACGATCGCTACTTGGTAGCGACGCATCACGTCAACTGGACACTGTCCTGCTTCCAAACTCCAAAACGCCATTTGCACCCGCATTTGTGGTTCGTAGCTAATTCCTAATTCATTGAAGAAAGCCCGAATATCACCATCTTCTTGAGGTGAAAGGTGACGTTTTAGTTTCACTCTAACCACCCAACCATCTATCTGATGAATGACGGTGACAAACGAAACAGGTATTTGGGGTTTACCGTGCAAGAATTGAACAACTCTCAGAGTTAGACTGGCATTTGCCAGGTAATACAAGTATTCCATCTTGGTGCTTGGGATCAAAGCCAATCCTACACTTTTATTATCAGTATAAAGACCCTAGTACACGCTAGGGTAAAAGCCCCCGTCTTTGGATAGGGAGGTTTACCCAATTTTCATACAGGAGTTTCCGTGTTACCTAACAGCATTCATGGCAAAGTTAGGGAAATAAATGAGTCGGGGATGACAGAGTTCCTAAAAAGAAAAGCTAAACAAGGTTTAAAATAGTCGAAAAATCAATGCAGCAACAACCAGCAAAAAGCAATTTAAACACAATATCTAGCTCTAAGAAGGGAGACTTGGAATTCGATAGTTGTCTATCTGGATATGACTATAAATTACCTCAAGAACTTATAGCCCAAAACCCAATTGTTCCTAGGGATAATTCTAAGCTTTTGGTAGTCAATTCTCTTAGTACAGGTATAGAAACAGTACCTTTAGACTGTATTTTCCGAGATTTGCCAGAGCTACTGACTCCAGGGGATTTACTGATAATGAATAACACAAAAGTTATCCCTGCACGCTTATGCGGTCGTAAATCTACTGGCGCGGAAATAGAGGTATTGCTGTTAGAAGAACGCCAGCATAATTGTTGGTTAGCCTTAGTCAAGCCAGGAAAACGCTTCACACCGGGAGCGAAGATTATTTTTGAAACAAGGGGAGAAAGCAATTCAAAATCGCGTAGCGTCCTGAGGGAAGCGAAGGATCTCATTCAAAATTCCAAATTAGGAGTCTTTTGCTCATATTCCCCATCCTCCCTCACTGCTACAGTCTTAGAAACAGACGAGGCAACTGGAGGACGTCTGTTACAATTTGATTTACCACAAGGGATATCTTTAATGCAATTATTGGATGTATTTGGTGAAGTTCCTCTACCACCTTACATCACTGCATCTGATGCTCAAAGCCAACAATATCAGACAGTTTATGCTACAACTCCAGGAGCAGTTGCAGCTCCTACAGCAGGGCTTCACTTTACTCCAGAATTATTACAAAGGTTGGGCGATCGCGGAATTCATCAAGCTTTTGTAACATTACACGTTGGCGTGGGGACATTTCGCCCTGTGGAAGTGGAGGACGTAAAAACCCACAAAATGCATGAAGAATGGATTGAAGTGCCTTCCTCCACGGTAGAGCAAATCCGCGCGACTCAAGCATCTGGTGGTCGGATTATTGCTGTAGGTACAACAGTAGCACGAGCATTAGAAGGAGCCGCAGCTCAAGGTGAGTTACAACCATTTTGTGGCAAAACCGACTTGTTTATCTACCCAGGCTATCAATGGCGAGTTGTAGAGGGTTTAATTACCAATTTTCACTTACCGCGTTCTAGTTTGCTCATGTTAGTGAGTGCTTTAATTGGTCGGCAGCGTTTGTTAAGTATATATCAGCAAGCCATATCATCTCAATATCGCTTTTATTCTTTTGGTGATGCAATGTTAATCTTGCCAGAAGCAACAATGAGCAATTGACCATTGACGTATTTGACGCTCTTGAAAACCAAGGGTAAAGGCAATTATACAAAAATACCCGCTTCATTTTTCCTGGACAAAATTGGACAACCTATTGCCTAACGGTAAACGCTACGCTAAGGGCGAAAAAGGCGGTTTTTTATGTCAAAAAGTATGATTAATTGAGAATTTCCGCCTTTTTCGCCCCCTCCACAAGTATCTGTGGAGGCGCAACGAGTACTCGTGGGGGAAGGTTGTCCAATTTTGTCTAAGTTTCCCCAAGCCCTTAAGTCAGTCAAAGCACGCTTTCAAGGCTGTTTACACCTCGTCAGTACAAAAATTCTATGTGCAAGAAAAATATCGGGAAAAGTGTCCGGAACACTGGAACTGGGGTTTGTAGTTATGAGTGTTCCCAAAAAAGAGAACAAAAAACGAGAGACAACTGCATAAAACAGACAACTGCTCCCTATAAATATATAGAAACAGTTCAAGCCTAAACAAACAAGACAAACTTTGCAATTATCAAGACGAGGTAAATCATTATGACTAGCTTTACTCAAATCCAAGCACACAACGACCTTCTCCAACCGATTCGTCAATGGTTTGATTCCATAGAAGTTCACAACGCTAAATTAGCTCATTTCTTATGTCAACTAATTCCTGCTCAATGTCCTTTTGAACGTGACATTACACTATTTGGTCGCAAGCTATTTCATATTCCACCAATGTGCAAGTTAAATCCTCTCTATGAAGAAGTGGTGAGTTTACGTTTCAGAGCTTTGTGTTATCTTGCTGATGAGTGTGGTGAAGACATATCAGCCTATTGCTAATAGCAGGTATAGTAGTGATATTATGCATTCACTATAGGTGATTGCACACTGAGCATTGTACCTTCCGCAAGATTTTATTTTATCAAAAGCTGTCCACCATGAACTTTCACAATGCGTTTGGTAATGGCAAGTTATAACCCAGTTCCAGAAAATTTTGTAGAGTAGAAGAGCTGGGTTAGCTTGGGTAAAATTTTTGAGGAAATTGATTCACCACTATTGTGAACATTAATACAGGCTTGATTGAGATGGGTATGACTCTCAATTTGTCACTTAAAAATCTTTATTTTTAGAATTTATTCAAATTCATTCCATACAATATAAATACTTGTTTTAAATTTTAATTTCTCTTTATATCTTTCTACTTTAGTCGTATTCATCGCTGCATAAAATGTCATTTGCTGTTCCACAGCTTCTGGCATATTTTGCAGAGAGGGTAAAATTTCGGCAATGAATTCATTAATATGTATTTTTTATAAATTAAGATTTACATTCGCTACTTGCGCCTGAAATTGGAGGCGGATGACGAAAAGCGTCTCATCTAAACCGCTACACTTAAATACGGTAGTCAACTTCACCAAATGCAATGAGTTATCTTGAAACAGCGGCGCAGTTTTACAATGAAGTCGCCCAAACACCGCAAGTAGGGCTTTGCTGTGTACAAAGCACACCCCTGCAACTACCAGGGTTGAAAATTCCTAGCAAAATGCAGGAAATGAACTATGGTTGCGGTACGACTGTTCATCTCACCGACTTTGGAAATCAACCTACAGTGTTATACGTTGGGGTTGGTGGTGGTTTAGAGGCTTTGCAATTTGCCTACTTTTCTCAGCGTCCTAGTGCTGTTATTGCTATTGATCCAGTAGCAAAAATGCGTCAAGCTGCTGCACATAACTTGGAAATTGCTGCTCAAGAAAACCCCTGGTTTGACACCAGCTTTGTAGAAATTCGCGAAGGCGATGCCTTTCATTTACCTGTTGGTGATAATTCTGTTGATATCGTCGCGCAAAACTGCCTTTTTAATATCTTTGAACCAGAGGATTTAACCCGTGCTTTGCAAGAAGCATACCGGGTGTTAAAACCAGGGGGAAGATTACAGATGAGTGACCCAATTGCGACTCGTCCCATCCCACAACATCTACAAAAAGATGAGCGGCTACGAGCAATGTGTTTATCAGGTGCATTTACTTATGAAGAATACATTCAGCGTATTATAAATGCAGGCTTTGGGCAAGTAGAAATTCGCGCCCGTCGCCCCTACCGTTTGCTCGACTCTCCAACTTATAACCTAGAGGATAATCTTCTTTTAGAAAGTCTGGACTCTGTAGCTTTCAAGGTTATCATTCCTGAAGATGGTGCTTGTGTGTTTACAGGAAAAACAGCGATTTATGCTGGATCAGAACCATTTTTTGATGATGCTTCCGGTCATATTCTTCAGCGTGGAATACCAGCATCGGTGTGTGATAAAACGGCTGCCAAGCTTGCGGCATTAATGCTAGATAAAATAATTATCACTGATTCAACCTGGCATTATAACGGTGGTGGCTGTTGTTAATTTTAGGGTGCGTTACACTGTGTGAGCGCACTATTTTGATCATTTTTATGTATCCAAAAATCAAGAATTAAAAAAATACATATCTTTCACTTTGCACTGACATTTAAGTTAGACAATGATTCCAACAGCAATAACACCGTTTAAACAAAAACTCTCATCTCCTTTAAGTAAAAATCAAATCACTGTTTTACAAATTAATTTAGGTAAGCGTTGCAACCTTGCCTGTAAGCATTGTCATGTAGAAGCAGGACCAAAACGCACAGAAGAACTTTCTCCTGAAATCTGTCAACAATTGATTGAGATCATTCAGAGATTTCCTCAAATTCAGATTGTTGATTTGACTGGTGGCGCACCTGAAATGAATTATGGCTTCAAACCACTGGTGGAAACAGCAAGAGCAACAGGTAAACAGGTGATTGTCCGGTCTAATTTGACCATTTATTTTGAAGATGGATTTAGTGATTTGCCAGAATACTTTGCCAAACATAAAATTCGGGTTATTGCTTCTCTGCCCTGCTATTTGTTAGATAATGTGGATCAAATGCGCGGTGCTGGTGTGTATGATGACTCAATGAAAGCGCTGCAATTGCTGAATCAACTAGGTTATGGGAAAGAGTCAGATTTAAGCGTGGATTTAGTCTATAACCCCCAGTTACCTAAAGATAATCAATTTTCCTTAACTCCAAACCAAACAAAACTGGAAAGAGATTACAAGCAATATTTGCAAGAACATTTTGGTATTGTTTTTAACAATTTATATACTATAACCAACTTACCAGTTGGGAGAACAAAACTGTATTTAGAAAGGAAGAAACTGTATACTCCTTATTTGCAATTTTTAGAGTCTCATTTCAATACTGGTACAGTTGAACATTTGATGTGTCGGGATGAAATTTCAATTGATTATCTGGGTTATGTGTATGACTGCGACTTCAATCAAATGATGAATGTACCCGCGAAAAATCACGACGGGGAAAACCTGACAGTCGCCAAGTTGTTAGAAGCTGGTTGTTTGGACTTAATAGATGAGGTACAGACAGCAGCTTATTGTTATGGTTGTACAGCTGGCGGTGGTTCTAGCTGTGGCGGCGCTTTGGTGTGAAGTCCTCATATGATTTCCTGGGAAAGTGTTGAGCAACTGATTTGTGTGGTTTCAAAATCATGTCGTTACCAAAACTGTTACCAGCATCTTACTAAAGCTCGAATCGGTTTATGATGAACTTAAGTTAAGTCTCCTCACACCACATTTAAACCGTGGAGTCAACTCAGCTTCCACGGTTTTTATCTTTTTATGAATGTAAACATAAACTCACCCTATTTGAGGATGATACGCAAGGGTGTAAGTTCACCACAGGCGAGAAAGTCTGTGAATACTGGCGGAAAATTTTTTGTTACCAAAATTGTTACGAGCGTGTTTATACTTGTCAGTTACCATTATGATGATATTTAGTTAAGCTCCTCACACTACACCAAGAGCCGTGAAACCGAATGTTTCACGGCTTTTATTTTTCTCAGATCTTGCACCTCAACCTGAGTACGCCTTGAATGAATATGTTTTCAATGAACTTAAAATGAGAGTGTGTACCTCTTGCGCTAAAGTGTCAAATGCAAGTACAAGCTCTAGCACAGAGGAGGAAGCGATGAAAGCAGTCTTAATGACAGCAACTGGCGATCCCGAAGTTCTACAAGTCCAGGATGTGCAAAACCCTGCCGTTCCTCTAGAAGAAACAGAACTTTTGGTACACTTACGAGCAGCAGGCATTAACCCTATTGACACTAAACTTCGTAAACGTGGTACTTTTTACCCAGATAAAATGCCCACTATTCTGGGATGTGATGGTGCTGGTGTTGTTGAGGCTGTGGGTGCTGGTGTTCAGAAATTTCGCGTAGGTGATGAAGTCTATTTTTGTAACGGTGGCTTGGGCGCACACCAAGGCAATTATGCTGAATATACGACTGTTGATGAGCGGTTTGTTGCCCGTAAACCAACTTCTGTATCCTTTGCAGAAGCAGCCGCAGCACCGTTAGTACTCATCACCGCCTGGGAAGCTTTATATGAACGGGGACGCTTGGAACCTGGAGAACGAGTATTCATTCATGCAGGTGCTGGAGGCGTGGGTCACGTAGCAATTCAACTAGCGAAGCTCAAAGGTGCTGATGTCTGCACAACTGTAAGTACTCAGGAGAAAGCGGATTTCGTTCAGAAACTCGGTGCTGACCATGTTATTTTTTACAAACACACAGACTTTGTGCAAGCAGCACTTGATTGGACTGATGGGGAAGGTGTGGACTTAGCTTTTGATACTGTAGGTGGAGAGACTTTTCATAAAACTTTTCCAGCAGTGCGAGTTTATGGCGACATAGTAACGATTTTAGAACCAGACGCTAAGACCGTTTGGAAATCTGCTAGACAACGTAATCTCCGCATTGGTTTAGAATTAATGTTGACACCAATGTTGCAAGGAGTTGTAGAAGCGCAGCAGCATCAAGCAGAAATTTTAGAACAGTGTTCTAAATGGATTGATGCTGGTAAATTGCACATCCAAGTCAGCAAAACTTTTTCACTCAAAGAAGCAGTTCAAGCTCACCATTTGCTTGAAACTGGGTCTGTGACAGGTAAAATTGTTTTGCTAGTAGAAAATAATTGATACGAACATTGTTTTGGTAAATTCTCATTTACTCGTTCCCTGGCAGAATCAGGGAATAAAAACTAGGAGGCTACGCTTCCATTTGTATGTGGCGAGGCGGAGCCTCTTTGAATGCATCATCAGCCAAGAGCCTGGTCATGAGTTTATCTGGGCAAATTGGCTCAAAACCGCTGGCTGGTTAATAACCTTGTGTACCCTGTTATTTTTTTTATTACCTCTACCCGCATGGGGCGCACCTGCACAAATAGAACGCACTCCTTTAACTCCAGAATTATTGCAAGAACGACTGCATACACCAATTCTTCGTGAAGGGAATGTCGTAGTAGATTTACGGCAGATGGTGATAGATTTACGACCCGAAAATGCAAGCTTTCGGGATACATTCTATCAAATTTTGCGAAAAGAATTGCAAAAAGCAGGCTCAAAACCTTTGGGTTTGGACTTGAGCTATTCTCTTATTCAGGGAGATTTCGCTGGTAGTGATTTGGGTTTGAGAACGCCTCTGTATGCTCAAGCTATTGCCCCTATTTTCACCTCAACAGAACAAGAACAACTGGAACGTCTACGCGGGGTTTGCTTGCAATCACTCGCCTTAGCTTTACCTAGTTCCAAAGATTGTAAATCGCTTTTAGCAACTGAGTTACTAGCATCCAGTGAGATTAGTGTTTTCCGTGGTTCGCTGACACTGATAGAAACTCGCTTTAATGGAACTGTGCAGTTTGCTAATACATTTTTTCTTCAGCCTGTGGATGCCCAAGGTGCTATTTTTAATCAGCAGGCAAATTGGACTGAAACAAGATTCAGTCGTTCAGCTAGCTTTGCCAGTACAACTTTTAAGAAAGAAAGCCAATTTCAAGATAGTATATTTTTTGAGAAAGCTAATTTTAAGCAAGCACAATTTCAGCAAAGCACAAACTTCCAGGACAGCACTTTTGGAGATACAGCCAATTTCATTCAGGCAAATTTTAAGCAGTTGGCTAAATTCAGTCGTGTACAATGGCAAGGAAATGCTGATTTTTCTAATGTACATTTTTCTGAACAAGCACAATTTACTCAAGCGATTTTCAAACAGTTTCTCTTGTTTATAGAAGCAACATTTGAGCAAGCTGTGAGCTTTCGAGAAGCACAGTTTAACCAACTGGTGAATCTGGAAGGTGCTAGCATTGTCAACCAAGCAGATTTTAGTGATGCTGGATTTGCGCAAGCTGCTTGTTTGAATGTCTCTGGTCTGATTTTTAACTCTAACCAAGCAAAAATTTTAGGCAATCCAGGTCAAATTGGCAAAATGCTTGTGGTATCCGGATTACAAAGCAATCAAAGTGTCTTGCGGAATTTAGGGCAAAATTTCCGTCAGTTACAGCAAATCGGGGATGCTAATCAGTTGGAGTACACAAAGCAACGTCTGCGATTGAAGGATTTAAGCCGTCGTCTAGTTGGTACGAATATAAACAGTGCTTCACAAGAACGTTTAATGAAGCTGGGTTTTTCGGCAATTCAAGCAGAAGCGATCGCCCATCGTCGTCTTCAACAAGAATTTCGTAATAAAAGTGAGTTACTCACTTTGGCAGATATAGATTATGACACATACACGCAAGTCAGTTCTCGGCTAATGGTTAGCGAACCCCTCTCGCCATTTGGGTGGTTACTGCAAGCTTGGAGTTGGCTGATGTTGAGTTTACTACTACTGCTTTCTGGGTATGGTACGAATTTTTTCTTGGTGCTTGGTGTTGGGTTGATTGCGATCGCCTACTTCGGATTACTGTTTTGGCTTATTGACCGTTTCCGCCGCTTGCTTCCAGCACCCATTACTCCCACAAGCTACGAAACGACTTGGATGTTGACTAGTTTTAGTCTACTTTTGCTGTTTGGCATCTTAGCTATCTTTCGCACAGGAGAACAACCTTGGCTAACACTGGGATGTCTTTTTCTCATCATTTTCCCCTTACCAATGACGTTGTTATTCCGACTTTACCAACAAGGTCGTTATCACAACTTGATGGATATTTCCTACTTCACAGAAGATGGGACTTTGCGACAGTTACGATTACTTATTGGACGTTTACCAGTCATACCCAGGTATGAAATGTTTCGTGAGCGATATCTACCTTTGTTGTATCATTGTCGCTGGAACTGGCTCAATTATTACGACTTTAGCCTCAACAACCTACTAAAATTAGGCTTTAATGATATTCGCTTGCGAGATCAGCACCTTCCTGGCATTATTACGACACTAGCATGGTACCAGTGGATTTTGGGTCTACTCTACATTACACTACTTTTGTGGACTCTCTCTCGCACAATTCCCGGATTGAACTTACTCATCTATCTGAAGTAATGCTTTGTTAAGTAAATTGTTGTCAAGTTTTAATACTAGCGCTAACGTTAAAGATATTAACCGACGCTATTAACATTTTTATCAGATTTTATAACTTCATCAATGCTTGAGTCCTGCGCATTTTTAACCGCTGACGAGCAGCCTATTTCTCTTGAGCAAGCCTTAAGATACCTTGAGTCTGCTGGAAAACTTGAGTCTGTTCTTTGGGCGATTATACGTCAGCACGTCCTAGAAAAGGAACTACAAACCCTAGACGATACTGATATTAATTCTGATTTAATCGAACAAGTCGTGATTGATTTTCGATTAAATAATCAACTCACTGACTCCACGAGTTTTCAAGAATGGCTATCTCAAGAGGGTTTAGATTATCCCACTTTTCGCAGTCAAATCGCTTCTAGTCTTCAGTTGGAAAAACTGAAAGCTCAAGTGACCGAGCCAAAGCTCCAAGAATATTTTATTGAGCGCAAGATATTTTTGGATCAGGTAGTTCTATCACGTCTAGTCGTAGAAGAACAAGCACTTGCTGAAGAGTTGAAAAGTCAAATTATCGAAGACGGTGCTAAATTTGAGCAGCTAGTTCAGGAATATTCTATAGCAAATGACCAGATTTTTAATGGCATGATGGGAGCAATTAGTAAAGGTACGTTGCCAGATGCACTTAGGGCTGCTATTAGTTTAGCAAATCCTGGAGAGTTGATAGGACCAGTGGAAGTTGAGGGGCTGTGGTATTTAGTTCGCGTTGAAAAATTTTTAGATGCTTCGTTAGAAGAACAGTTGAAGCAAGAACTAGAAGATGAGCTTTTCGAGCAATGGTTAGAAGAGAAAATTCAAAATATTAATGTCAATCTTCAGGTGAATTTTTAGTGAGAAATCATGAATTTACGCTGGGAAGAGTTGTCTTTTTGCTTGCTAACTCCTGAGCAGCAAATTCAGTTGAAAAATCAAGCAGAAACTCATCATTATGAGATAGGGAATATAATTTGGTCTACTGATAAACCTGGAAACCAATTTTTAATTATTTCAGGGAAAGTGCGTTTAAGAGAAGAGGGACAACCTCAATCATTAGCAACTTTAGAATCAGGAGATTGGTTTGGGGATTTACTAGAGCTTTCTGGACATTTTAAAGCTGTGGCGAAAGATTCTGCAAACTTCTCAAAGTAGGCGTCTGCTTTCCCTTGCGATACACGGAGCGTCAAACCTCTGGCTTACCGCCCACTTTCCCCCAGAACCAAAAACCTGTTAACAACTTTTAGCACTCATACTGCGATCGCTTTCAGCGGGCGCTCTGCGCCATCGCCCTTTGGGCGGCTCCTTGGGAGCATCGCCTACATGAGGAAAATTATGAAAAACAAATTACGCTTTGCGGTTACTATGCTTGAATAAGCTTACAACGGACTCAGAACCTACTCCTACTCCTTGATTTTTGAGTGAATTGCAGAATGTACAAACGAATTGACACACTTTGATATTATTTTCTACTAAAAATCAAGAGTCTTTTTTCAAAGTACTTATTTTTCGGAATCAAAAGAGATTTAAAATAATAAAAATAGGAAGATTTCATTCCTCATCTCTAACCAAAACAACAGTAAAAGCGATTGATTCTTATAATACGTAATCGTGCCACCCCAGAACAAATAGAACAGATGCTTGAGGAGCATAAATTTTATATAAAACTTGCCGTTGATATCGAATACCGTATTCTTGCAGGAGGTGGTGAAATGCATTTTGACTGTGAACAGGTATTATTAAGTGACGGTAGCAGACAAGTCAATATCTGGGGTGCAAACTTCATGAGAGTTAATCAAAAAATCACCTATGACTCTTTAATCAATATTCGCCCCCGCCAGAATCGTTCCATGGAAATTTTGGACGCTACGATTAGAGAACAGGTTAGCCAAATTATTATAGAGTTGCTAGGTAACATATGACCGACTGGACTAAAAAACACGAACGCTTCCTGCAAGATAATATCCCCACTCGCTTGGGTCACTTAGCTGCAAACTTAGCTAGAATTAACTCTTTTTCTGATGATTCGACACACCCAGATTTTGTAGTCAGTCTCATCAGAGAAAGTAAATATTTTATTGAGTGGACTGCATCTCAAATGGATATTGACCAAGCCGCAGAGTTAGTAGAATTGGGACGTACTTTAACATATTGGCAATTTAACTGGGAAAAAATTTGGTCTGACACCACAGCTTTAAGCCAGGTTCAAGCTGAAGTTAGCTTGTGGTCACAACGTGTTTTAAATATGTCTGGATTGTTGTCAGAATCAATATCTGAAGCTTGTTAACAAATGTGCAGCTAATCACTCAAAAGGAGAAGCAATCAGAAAAATTCAGTTTATTTAGACGAAGACGATTAGGGCAAAGTCACCAACTATGGAGATTGTCACCAAGAGGTTTCTTCTACGAGACTTCATCAAGGAAGACGAGCAAGAGTTTTTCGCCTATCATGCCGATTCACGGTATGCTGAATTCTGTGCGCCAGAAGAAGTAGCACCCAGCCATACACGCGAACTTCTGTGCCTTTTCAGTCAGTGGGCAACCGAACGCCCCCGCCTCAATTATCAACTTGCCATAGCCCGTCGCCAGAACTCTCAGGAGTTAATTGGCTGTTGCGGACTGAGGCGTGAAAGCCACGGTTCAGATAAAGCGGAACTGGGCATCGAATTGGCACCCCAGTTCTGGGGGCGTTACGCGTACGCAATTGAGGTTGCGATCGCTTTAATTGAGTTTGGATTCCGCGAGTTAGAGTTAAAAGAGATTCGAGGCATTTCCGTCAGTGCAAATTTGCGTGTTGCACGTTTAGCGCACCGATATGGATTTGTCATAATTGGCACACATCCGAGCCCAGATTGGATGCGTGAGCGAGGATGGAGTCAAATCGAATGGCAGCTGACACGGGAATCCTGGGAAAGTTTATCAGCCCAAAACTTACAAAGAAAGGCATCTATGCTGAGGGCAGAGGAGCCAGTGCGGTGGACGGGTTTCCCGGCATATAGACGCCCGGAGGGCGGTGAGACAGCGCTGCAGGAGGGTCTCCCTCCGTAGGCGACTGCGAACCCGAAGGGCTTCCCGCTTTCTTAGCATCTGGCGTGGCAGAAGGCTGGAAGTATGAATAAAAACTTTAGTTGTGGGTATAAAGCCCACTTAAAAAAAAAGAATTATACCGAGCGGAGAGTGCTGCGAGGTATAAAGCGTTCTTGCTTCAATCCCACGTTTTTAAGCGTGGGTTCCCTTCTGCCCTAGTTGGATAAACCTCCTTGCCCGAATTCTTATCCTTCACAACTGCGTAGGGACTAACAGAAATCACAGTGCCTTCAATCACACCATATTCTTGATAAGGAAAGGCGTCTATCTTCACCTTTGCATTCATCTTTTCATCAACAAATCCCCGATATTGGTTTGGCAAGTCAACTTCTAGCAAAGGTTCTTTTCCTTCTGGCAAAATTGACAATAACTCCTCACCAGATTGCACTGTACCCTGACTTGGGTTTACCTTAATGTTATAAACTATCCCAGAAATGGGAGCTGTAATCATTTGGTTTTTATTCTGAAGTTCAGCTTGCTTGAGTTGCCCCTTAACAGATTGGAATTTCTCAAGGAGCCGGCTCATTTCTGATCGATTATTTTGCTGAATTTGTTGAATATTTTGCTTTTTGGCAGTAATTCTTATGACTAGCTCGCTAACTTGTTGTTGAGCATCTCTTATTGTTTCTAGAGGAATAGCACCAAAGGCACGTTCTAGTCTTTTTGCTTTTGCTTGTGCTAATACAAGTTGTGACTGCAAACCGGAAAGTTCAATCTCTGCTTCCCTAAGCTTTGCATCGGCTGCTCTGCCCTGACTCTCCATGTCTTGCTGAATAGATTGAGCTTGCTGGTTGAGGCTTTCAATATTAACTTGAGATGATTCTGAGTCAAGTCGCACTAATATATCGCCCTTTTGCACAGGCTGACCTTCTTTTACTTTAATTTCGTTGATATATTTAATTTTGCCGCTACTAGGCGATCGCACTGGTTGTACGTCTTGCTCACCCGGAATCAACTTACCGTGAGCCACAGCCACTTCATCGACTTGACTCAAACCAGCCCAGGCGATCGCACCAAATACTGCCAAACTTAAGGTTACCCCTACCAACCTTGTATAAAGAGGTGGTAGTTCTTGCACCGCCTTACCTAGTTCATAATCTAAGTAAGCGTCTGGATTAGCAAATTGCTCTTTAGTCTGCCGAGCTTGAGCAGGAGATGAAGCTAAGGGCTGCTTCATATTTTTTGCAGCTGATTGTGCAGTTTTCACAGACTTATCTATAGTATCACTTTCTTGCGTGTTGTATTCCTCGGTAAAGTAGTAGTAGCTCAGACGTCTGAAGTTTAGATGGAATTTGTTAATTTATCTGAAGTAAAGTGCCTCTTGCAAAAGTCAAATTTGGTGAATATGACTTCAACTGTTACCCATAAAAATCGCAAGTTACCAACTCAAGCAATAGCAGCCAAAATTTTCCACTGGATGAACATTATTAGTGTATTGATTATGCTTACCAGTGGACTGCAAATTTACAATGCCAATCCTGTTTTTGGTGGACGAGCAGGTTGGCACATTCCTCCTATATTTGCTTTAGGAGGTTGGCTGGCTGGAGGTAGACATTGGCATTTTGCTGCTATGTGGTTATTTTCGCTGAATCTTTTTTGGTATGGAATTTATATTTTCATCACTCGGCGCTGGCGACATCGATTTGTAGGTATCAACGACCTCAAAGCATTACAAAAAAGTAAAAATTCTAAACGCCTTATTTATGCTTGGCACCGCGTTGTCTATACAGCCATTATTCCTATTTTACTCCTGGCTATATTGACAGGTCTAGGAATGTATAAACCCGTTCAATTTCATTGGATTGTGGATATATTTGGCAGTTGGCAAGCACTGCGAATCGTTCACTTTTCTTCGGTTCCAATGGTTATTTTATTTGTCGTAACTCACTCTTTATTAGGGCGTAAAGCTGGAGGTGAGGAGTTGACTGAATCAATGTTTTGGTAAACTAATACCAGAGTCACAGAAAACTTAGAGATACAAAAGAGTGAAGGAAGAGAACTAGTCACTAATAACTCATAACGAATCCTATGAATTTAATTCGCGTAAATCGTCCTCAATTATCACGCCGTCAATTTTTACAAATTTCTGGACTATCTGGCACGAGTTTTCTTCTTGGTGGATGTGGAACACCGTTGTTGGAAGATGTTGTTGGCAAACTGTCTGAACCACTTAATGAAAAAGTGGAAGCTTTTATATTTAACCCACAAAAACCTGTACCAGAATTCTCTTACAA
>JAAUSC010000365.1 GCA_012031965.1 Scytonema sp. RU_4_4 | reverse complement strand
ACAGGACACGCACACCCGGAACGTTAGTGCAAGCGATCCAAGAGCAAGCAGCAAAGCTACTGCATATGTCGGGGACTGATTTTTACTACGAACCAATGGTGGAACTCGCGGAGAAATTAGCCTCCCGTGCTCCTTTTCCCAATGGTGCGAGGGTATTTTTCACGAACTCTGGAGCAGAGTCTAACGAAGGAGCAATCAAACTCGCAAGATACTACACTGGGCGTTCCCTGATCGTTGCTTTTTTAGGAGCATTTCACGGGCGTACCTATGGCGCGATGTCCCTAACGGGTTCCAAAGTGGTGCAGCGAGCAAACTTTGGTCCTCTGCTTCCAGGTGTGACGCATATCCCCTACGGGACTCACGCTGGCTTGGATGACTTGGAAAAACAATTATTTGCCACAATGCTACCGCCTAAAGAGGTTGCGGCAATTGTTGTCGAACCTATACAAGGAGAAGGCGGCTATATTGTTCCAGAGGATGGGTTTTTGCAGCGTATTCGTCAGATATGCGATCGCTATGGCATCCTGATGGTCGTTGATGAAGTGCAATCTGGAATGGGACGCACTGGTCGTTTATTTGCTATTGAACATTGGGATGTCATGCCTGATATCATTACCACAGCTAAAGGTATCGCTAGTGGTTTACCTTTGGGAGCTATTCTTTCTCGTCCGGAAATCATGACTTGGCAACCAGGATCCCATGCTACCACTTTCGGTGGTAATCCTGTAGCGTGCGCTGCTGCTATAACGACTCTGCGACTGTTGGAAAGTGGTTTGATGGCAAACGCGACTCAGATGGGAGAAGTACTACAAACGAGTTTGCATCGTCTGTCGCAGCAGTTTCCGCAAGTTTCGCCGCCGCGAGGAAAGGGTTTGATGGTCGCAGTAGATTTATTAGATGATGAGGGTAATTACGATCCCCAGTTGCGCGATCGCATTCTTCAAGAAGCCTTCTTACGTGGTTTGTTATTGCTTGGTTGCGGAAAAGCAGCCATTCGCTTTTGTCCGCCTCTGGTTATTGATAGTGACCAAATTCAGATAGCTTTTCAAATTCTTTTTGAAGTTTTAACGCAGTTCCGCGAAATTCCCCATCCCTGAGCGCGGTGGGGATGGAGGGATGAGTTCTAAGCCAAAAGCTTGAGCTTTTTTCTTAAGAGTTTCACCAACGTCATCTACTACAACGAGGCGAACTCCAACACCACCTAACCTGCACAGAGAAACCTTTCTGCAGTGCTAGTGGCTCTGCAACGCAGTAACTTCTCAAGACGCTCAAAACTTGGCATTATAATCCCATCCGCAACTCCGCCAAACGCTGACGTGCCTTGGCGTCAATAGAATTTGCTAAAAACCTTGTATGAGATTGTTTTCGTTGTTTATATTTTTGCCGCACCCGACAAACACTGGCTTGTACCTCATAACACATTTGCTGTGCTGACATCCATTCAGCCCCATACCCCAGTACCATCAACTGCTGTGCTCGGTCTGATGTGGCAACAATCATGCGAGAAATAAGAGATTGGGCTAGTGAGGAGCGTAAAGACGCACAAACTTTTTCAATGTAAGTGTCTGCGGTCTGCCCGAACTCTGTATAATGAACCGATAGAAGCTCTGTGATAATTTCTCTGTTGCTACAGGTGTTTTGATATTGAGCATCAAATACAATTTGAGTTTCATAGCCTTGAAACGCACTGTAGCTGGTTAAAGCTTCAATCAACTCGCAACGTGCCGCCTCTAGTCCAGCAGTATCACGGGTTCTTTTCAAGCAGGACCAAGCGCCTATTATATTGTAGCCGTCCACAAGCAAGACGGCTCTGGGTAAGGAAGGGGGCATGGTTTTGGATCACAATTTTCTAAAGTTAACAAAATTCATTCATAAGATTTATAGTAAATGAAGCATTGCTTGTAACACTATGTTACAAAAAGAAAAGTACATATAAAAGCATAGGGAGAAATCGATGAAACCAGTGAACAGTAAACAGTGAACAGTGATAACTGGTAACTGGTAACTGGTAACTGATCACTGATTGTTGAAAATATGCCTTAGGGGCACCTAAGTGGAGTGTACAACTCCTCTGTCGTCCGCAAAAATTTTCCCCTACACCCTTGGATTCCTAGGTTTCAGGGGCTTCGTCGTGCAATTCCATCAGCCGTTGTTTGAGGCGCTGCGGTTCACCCCGATCTAATAAAGAACCCTTTTCTAATAGAAAAGCGCCGTCACAGTAATTTAATTCGTCTAAGCGATGAGTGACCCACAGAGCTGTCATACGACGATTTTTGACTAGGCGGCGGACACCAGCTACGAGTTCTAATTGGCTATCTGGATCAAGTAAAGCAGTAGGTTCATCTAATAATAAGACTTCACAGCGACGGGCTAAAGCGCCGGCGATCGCCACCCGTTGTTTCTGTCCACCACTTAAGGCATAAATGGGGCGTTTTTGCAATGAGAGTAAATTTACTGCCTCCAGCGCCTCCTCAACGCGAGTTCTCACAGCAACTGGTGGAAGTTTTTCTTCCACCAGTCCAAAAGCCACATCAGCACCAACTGTTGGCATGACGAGCTGATGATCAGGATTTTGAAAGACAAAACCCACAGGATGTAAAAGTTGAATTTCCCCAGACTGAGGGGTTAATAACCCTGCTAACAGTCTGAGTAAGGTGGATTTGCCACTGCCATTTGTACCCAATAGCATCCAAAATTCACCCTTGGGTACTTCCAGAGAGCAAGACTTAATCACATTCTCTCCGGATGACCAGCTAAAGCTTAAATCTTTAATTTCTATGCCCAGTTCCGCCATGTGTATATTACCAGCTGATTACTCAGCTGCTACAGCGAAGAAACCAGGTGGTCTGCCAGTTCCAGCGGCTGAACCATCTTTCTGAGTTAGCTGAACCCCAGATATCTCATTAGCACGAACAGCGACTTTTTTTTCTGTCTTCCCCTCGCTTTTGAGTTCCACAATATCAGGCTTGCCAGTTTGCATAGCCGCCACAATGAGTTGGTAAACTACCTCAGCATCCTCAGATGTTTTACGTTCTATGGATATAGGGAAAGCTGTGTTCTTTACGGTTAAGTCGATGGTAAACATTTAGGCTTAATTACATGTAACTGTAGGACTCATTCTAACGTTAGCTTGTGGTGGGGGGAGTTTGAGGAGGTAGGTGACAGGAAAAATTAAAATTCGGTTAAGGAAATGAAAAATACACTGGAAAAATCTGAGAACTTTATATAGAATTTGATTAGAGTTGGTAAAAAATTGTAAACTACAATTGACAACTCAGTTAACTCCCTATTCTAAGCAGGCACTCAAATGTCAATCTTAGAATAGCAAGAGGAAACCCGTAATAATAAAAATTTGGAGATCTGTTCTAATGACCATCGCAGTTGGACGCGCTCCCAGCAGAAGAGGGTGGTTTGACATTCTCGACGACTGGTTAAAGCGAGACCGATTCGTGTTCGTAGGTTGGTCAGGGATACTACTATTCCCATGTGCCTTCCTAGCACTAGGCGGTTGGCTAACCGGTACGACCTTCGTCACCTCTTGGTACACCCACGGGATAGCGTCATCCTACTTGGAAGGATGTAACTTCCTGACAGTAGCAGTATCGACTCCAGCAGATGCAATGGGGCACTCGCTGTTGCTATTGTGGGGACCAGAAGCACAAGGAGACTTGACGCGTTGGTTCCAATTGGGAGGCTTGTGGCCATTTGTCGCGTTGCACGGAGCATTTGGGCTAATAGGGTTCATGCTGCGGCAATTTGAAATCGCTCGCTTAGTAGGAATTCGTCCCTACAACGCCATAGCCTTCAGTGCGCCAATCGCAGTCTCGTATCGGTGTTCTTGATGTACCCATTGGGACAATCAAGTTGGTTCTTTGCACCCTAGCTTCGAC
>JAAUSC010000147.1 GCA_012031965.1 Scytonema sp. RU_4_4 | reverse complement strand
GAAATACGTTACCTTTGCGTAAGTCCTGAAGCAGCCAAACAGAGGTGTCAAATGCTGAAACAATATACTTCATTCTTTGCATATTAGGTACTGTTTTACCGTTATCACAATTTGTTCCCTTTCTTATACAAAACGGACTGGATGTGAATCTTTTTATAGAAGAGCTTTTTGCTAATCGAATTTCTGCATTTTTTGGTATGGATGTGATTGTCTCATCATTAGTTCTATGGATATTTGTGTATTGGGAAGGTTCACGTCTGGGAATGAAAAATCTGTGGATTTATATTGCAAGTCATTTGCTTGTTGGTGTTTCGCTGGGACTACCTTTATTTCTGTTAATGAGACAACGCAAGCTTGAAGAAACACCCGTAGAGTTTAAAACCTAAAGCATGAAATGCGAGGTATGCAATTATGTTTGGTAAATGGCTTCGTAGAACGCCACTAGCATTGCGACAAGTGATGAAAGAAAAAACTCGTCTCGTGGTCGCAGTAGCAGGTATAGCCTTTGCAGATATGCTAATCTTTTTGCAAATGGGCTTTCAAGATGCACTTTATGACAGTGCGACACAGCCTCATCGCTTGCTGGAAGCAGATTTGGTGATGACAAATCCCCAATTTCAAACTCTTTTTTCTGTCAAAAGGTTTTCTCGTGAACGACTTTATCAAGCATTAAGTCATGCAGGTGTTCAGTCGGTTAGTTCTGTCTACATCGGTTCGGGAGAGTGGAAAAATCCAGAAACTCGGGTTAACCGCGCCATTTTAATTTGGGGAGTTGATCCACAAGCCCCTAGCTTGAATTTGCCAGAAGTGAAGCAAAATGCAACGCACCTTAAACTTTTGAATAGAGTGTTATTTGATCGTGCTGGACGTCCAGAATACGGGGCTGTTGCTGATGCAGTGCAAAAGCACGGAACGCTGGAAACAGAACTCAATCGCCAGAATATTCAAGTCACTGGACTGTTTACTGTTGGTAGTTCATTTGCTGCTGATGGTAATGTCATCACGAGTCATTCAACGTTTTTGAAATTGTTTCCAGAACGTCAACCCAATCAGATAGAAGTCGGTTTGATTAAACTCAAACCTGGTTTCAATCCGACTCAAGTTCAAGCACAGCTTGCTAAAGAATTATCACCAGATGTACGAGTTTTAACACCAGACGGTTTTGCAGCGGTAGAAAAGTACTACTGGGAAAGTCAAGGGGCTATTGGATTCATTTTTGGACTGGGTGTTATTGTGGGGTTTATCGTGGGAATCGTGATTGTGTACCAGATTCTCTACAGTGATGTTTCCGACCATTTACCAGAGTACGCTACGTTGAAGGCAATGGGGTATAGTGACGGCTATCTTTTGGGTGTTTTGTTTCAAGAAGCCTTGTTGTTGGCTGCATTGGGCTATGTACCTGGATTTTTGATTGCGATCGCACTCTACCAGTTGACATTCGCGGCAACATTATTACCTATTAGCATGACACTTAGTCGTGCGATCGCTGTGTTTATCATAACAATAGTGATGTGTACCTTTTCTGGGGCAGTGGCGATGCAGAAGTTACAATCTGCTGATCCTGCAGATGTGTTTTAGTAGGTAAGTGATGACAGAAGTGTCCTGGGAGTACATCAATGTCAAATGACTCAACAAATGCATTGAACAATGAAACTCGTGATGCGTGGAATACCAACGCTAGTGTGTGGGACGCCCGCATGGGAGACGATGGAAACGACTTTCATCAACTGCTGATTCGTCCTGCAATAGAGAGACTGCTGGAGGTCAAACCGGGTACCCGCATTTTGGACATCGCCTGTGGAACTGGGCTGACAACTCGCAGATTAGCTAGCTTGGGCGCACATGTCATAGGAATAGATTTTGCCGAAGAAATGATTGCTTATGCTCGCAGGAGAACTCAACAGCATGAGACATCAATTGAGTATTACGTCCTCGATGCTACAGATGAAACAGCTTTACTTGCGCTGGGGGAACGTTCTTTTGATGCTGCTGTATCCGCAATGGGACTTATGGACATGGCGGAAATTGACCCTCTCTTACAAGCACTCACAAAGTTACTACGTCCTGGAGGCTGTTTTATCTTTGCTGTGATGCATCCTTGTTTTAACAGCACACACGTCAGTATGGCTGCAGAACTTAAGGATTGCGACGGTCAATTTATAACAGAATACTCGGTCAAAGTGTCAGGATACTTACAACCTAGTACCACAAAAGGATTAGCAATTGAAAATCAACCAAAACCGCAATTGTACTTCCATCGACCATTGCACGTTCTGTTAGGTGCAGCATTCCGTGCTGGGTTTGTCCTTGATGGTTTGGAAGAACCTGCTTTTGGTGCTGACGATTCTTCTAATAGTCGCTTTTATAGTTGGTCTAACTTTACTCAAATTCCACCTGCACTTGTTGCTAGGTTGAGATTTTCTGATGAGTTTTTACGCAAGTCGTAGGTAGTTAGATCAAAAAATGAAGGAACCGCAGATGGACGAGCCACTGCGTTGCGGGGGTTCCCCCCGTTGTAGACGCCCTCTGGGCGGCTTCCCGTAGGGTAGCATGTGGCGTGCAGATGCACGCAGATGAAACTGACAAAAATAAGACTATGAAAAAAATAGATTCTTTTCATAACCCGATGCATATAGTAACAACTGAAGCCGTTATCTCGGCTCAAAACCTCAATCATTATTTTGGTGAAGGTACGCTTCGCAAACAAGCGCTATTTGATATCAACTTAGATATTTACTCTGGCGATATTATTATTATGACTGGACCTTCAGGTTCAGGAAAAACAACTTTGTTGACTCTTATGGGAGGATTGCGTTCTGCTCAAGAAGGAAGTTTGAAAATTCTAGGACAAGAAATGTGTGGTGCGAGTAAGAAGCAGCTACGGGATGTCCGCCGTCAAATTGGTTATATTTTCCAAGCGCATAACCTCATGACATTTCTAACAGCTAGGGAAAATGTGCGGATGTCGTTAGAGTTGCATGACAAGTTCTTAAATCAGGACATGGATACTAAGGTAGTGAGCATGTTGGAGAGCGTAGGTTTGGGAAATCGTGCAGATTACTATCCAGAAAGTTTATCAGGTGGACAAAAACAAAGAGTGGCGATCGCCCGCGCCCTAATCAGTCAACCAAAAATTGTTCTAGCAGATGAACCCACTGCTGCACTTGATAAGAAATCTGGGCGTGATGTCGTGGAATTGATGCAGAAGTTAGCGAAAGAACAAGGCTGTACAATTTTGCTCGTGACTCACGATAACCGTATTCTTGATATAGCTGATCGCATTATTTATATGGAAGATGGTCGTCTCATCAGCGATGACGTAGATGCTACCGCGAAAGTGGGTTAATCAACATAACTCTCTTGAGAAACTAGCTTCCCCATACTAGCCACAACAATTTCTCCAAGATTATTGGATAAAGTGAACAGTGGTTGTTGAAGTCCCCATTGATTCACTTTACTTGCTGAGAGCGCACCATGAGCAGTAGCATTTCGCAGTGCTTTAGCAAGTCTTACAGCATCAACCCAGTTAGAAATAGGTTGCCTATTAATTATCCAATGTTGAATTATATATGCGTCTCCTTTACTAACACTTAGAAAATCTAGTACTTGCTTTCCTTCTTGTGATTCATCAAGCCATCTAGACAAATTTTTTAATTCTTTGTTTGGTGAAGGTAAGAAATTGTATGAATTTAGTCCGCATTTTTGTGTGAATTTATTGAATTCATCTGGACCAAGACCTCCTGTTTCTCTCTTAAGTAATAATGTCTTTGTTACAATCTCAAATCCACTCCAAACGACAACAAGTCGCCACTGGACACCACGCGCCCTATGAGTTGAGTTAGGTTTATCAATTGAGTTCTGACCAACAGCAGGTTCATCCCATTCTGCCCCAGATTTTATGAGATAAAGTCCTCTTAATAAGGCTTTGATAGTATCATCAATATGCTTTGGATCAGCTGAATGGCTCTCGTTGAAGTGTGACAGCCTCGATTTTATATCCTCACATTTGGTTGAATCAGAATTCCACGATTCATATTGCCCGAAAACTTGCCATAACTCACGCGAGGCATTCTTAATATGTGTCAGCAGTTCTGTCATTTTGATGGTTTTGGCTAAGTATTGTCGATTGGTGTAAGTACTTTCCTTGAAAGCAGGCTTAGTATTAAGTTAAATTTAAATCACGTTAACCAGTAATAATAACATTTCAACAAAGTACTCATCCGGATAAAATTCAATTATTTTTTACCTCAGCAATACGACTAGCCAATTTGTAGGTTATGCTGATAACCCTACTCATGTGCTGATTTTTCATGCCATGTGAGAAACCATCAATTGGAAATGGTTAAAGGGCAAAGGTAAAAGGCGAAAGAGCAACCCTTACGCTTTACCCTTACCCCGACGCCGCTTTTAAGACGAATCGTGAAAAGTAACAGGACTTACGCAAAGAAACCCGGTTTCTACCAAAAATCGTCTATTTCACAACCAAATACGAACGAAGAAACCGGGTTTCTAGAAGGTGGTGCGTAAGTCCTAAGTAAGACTCATCTCAGAACTAACTAACCTCAATCTTCTCTCTTCTCAGCTTTAGCAATCAAACTTTCAGCCATCTCAATTGCGATTAAAATTAATTCTTGTTCTTGCTGTCCTTTGGCTCCCTCATCACTTATACTTGCATAAATATGAGGATTAGCAAGCATTCCAGATAATAATTGTGCGGCAATCTGTTTAACTTCACAGGTTTGTGATTCCATCTTTCTTCTTAGCTCCCAAATTTGGAATTTGAAATTTTAATTAATTAACGTGCAGTTGTTTTCTATTAGCACCCTCTTGCATCCACTGAAAAGAAACAATATTTAACAGCAAACCAACAAGAAACAAAATCACCATTAAGGAAATTTGAGACCAGACAATTGGTTGGACTCCTAAATCCATTACAACATGGAGAAAATTCATGAAAGAATAGAAGATTGTCAAACCAAAGTGAGTCATTCTGTAACGCCTTGAGTTTATAAAGGCTGTCGCAATCATCGTAATCATTGGCAAGACAAAGAACAAGAGCATTAACCACAGAATCAAAGATATATCAGTTGTGTTATGGGCATGAGAGCTAGGTATAGTAACACTAATACCGTGGAATAAAGGCATCAGACCGAGTTGAGTATGAAAGAGTGTGCCTAGGAGAAAGACATTCCAAAGTACAATGATTTTTTGCTGATAATTCCCTAACATTTGTATTAATCCTTGTTATTTTTTTAAAGTTTTTTCATATTTCATCAAATCTCACTCACAAGGTTCTCAGGTAACTTTCGATATTCTTCAAACTCTATTGAGAACATTGCCATTCCTTCTTACCGAGAACTAACGCGCTTTCCGTCATCAATTTGCTCGCTGGGATGAAGAATGATTACTTCCCCTTGCTTAAGCCCCCGTCTAATTTCAGCTTCAAAATCGCTACGCTGTCCAACTTCAATCTGCCGTCGATAAGCTTTGCCATTGTTAACCACAAAAGTACACCAGGATTTACCACAGCGAAACAGCGAACTTAGTGGCACTTTCAACACATCTTTACCATCCCAGACAACAATCTGCACGTCAACGCGATAAGCATCACCAAATGAGAGAAGTTTATCAGTAAAATCACCAATGACGTTGACACGCTGTTCTTCAACGCCAAGGGCAGAAACTTTGGTAAATGCAGAAGGCTCTATATATCTGACTTTCGCCTGAATTGCTTTGTTTTCGGTTCCTTGGTCGATGAGAATTTGGTCATTTGGTTTAATTTTGGTGGCATCGCCAGAAAGCACATCAATCACTAATTCCAGGTTGGAGACATTGCCAATATCTAAAAGCGGTGTGCCAGATGTAACATACTGAGCGCTTTTTTTTTGAACTCGCAATACTTGCCCACTCACAGGTGAATGGATATCTGTACGGGCTGCTTCATCTTTTAACTTAGCGAGTTCGGCTTCGACACTGGCAATGCGAGCATTGTAAACTTTGAGCAAATAATCGGGGTCGCTTTTTTCTTGTTGCAATACAGTTAGGGCTGCTTGTGCTACCTCAACTTCATTTGCACTTGCTTTTGCAGTCAGCTTTGCTGCTTCCAATTCTTTGGCTTTGGTGGTTTGATTGAGTTCTGCAAGTTCCCAGTCTTTGCGAGGAATGACTCCAGATGCTTGCAGTTGTTGAGCACGTTGGGTATCCCGTCGTGCTTGTTCGAGTGCTGCTTGTGCTTGTACAACTCTTGCCTCAGCTTGTCGCTGATTTGCTATTGCTGCTTGAATTCTTTGGCGTGCTTGTTCTAAATTTGCTTCCTTCGGTCGCTGCGTTGCGACACCTTGGCGCTGTGCTTGCCATTCTGCCAGTCTTCCCAAAGCTTCTTTGACTGAAGATGTCAGGGGAAGTGGGTCAATTCTGGCAACTACATCTCCTTGCTTGATTTTATCGCCCTCATCTAGTTCAATGCGGGCAAGACGACCATCAACGGGAGCGGAAATGGTAAAGCGATCGCGTACTCTTGTCTTACCTTCGGCATTAACTGTCACTCGCAACTCACCCCAACTCACAAACCCAGTATCAACGGGAATGGGGGTAGGACGAAATGCCTGCACAATGAAAACGAAGGTAGCGAGTGCGATCACAGAATAAATCAACCACTTAGGTGAGATTTTCCGCAGACGCTTGGACAAACCTTCAGTTTCCGGGCTGGGTTTGCGGTGAGTTGGTTGGTCGGGTAACGGTAATAGCTTCATAGTCACCCCAGACGGCGGACTATATCTAGATTAGAAACATAATTTGGTGAAGTTGTGAGGATGGCAAGAATTCGTAAACATTAGACATAGGCGCGAAAAAGAATGTAGAGACGTAGCAGTGCTACGTCTGGTCAAGGTTTCTGAATAACGCATATTTTATTTCTGGAGATGTCTATTAGATTCTTTTACCATAAAATATTACTATTTTGGAGATGTCTAATCAATGTAAGTATGAGGCAGAATCTGATGTTGAAGAACTCCCAGACACAAATTCAAAAAGTTGCCAGCATTTTAGCACAGTGTTTTATTGATGACCCCAGTTTTGTCCTTGTCTTTGGTGAAACTCCAAATAAACTCAACGCTTTAAATGCTTTCTTTGAGTTATTTGTAGCTGATGCCATGCAGCGAGGTGAAATCATCATTGCACCAGAAGAACAAGGCGCTTCTGTTTAGTATCCTGCGGAAGTAGAAATTTTTAACGAGCAATTTGAACAAACTTTGGTTGAAATTATTTCGATTGTCTCCCATTTTGCTGGTGAGGAATCGGGTAAAAGATTTGAGCATCTCATCCAAAAAGTCGGTGCTCATGAACCCAAACAAACCCATTGCGAAGTTTTTTTTATTGGCTTGAAACCGTCTGCACGGGGAAAAGGAATCGGAAAGAGTTTGTTAAAACCTGTTCTTGATTATGCCGATACAAAACAAGTTGGTTGTTATCTAGTCTCTTCTAGTCCCCGTAATATCTCATTCTACGAACGGCATGGTTTTCAGAAATTTTGTCCAATTGAAATTAGCGATTCCTATTCAATGACTGGGATGTGGCGTGATTTCGCTAATTAGTATTGTCAGCAAGGTTTTCTGATGAAATTCATTCCATTCCTGAAACGAGCGATCTGCTGAAAGCAGCAGCGCTTCGCTATCGCAATTGCTCTGATAAACAATGCAACCAACGAAGTAGCCTCCATGAACTGCGTACACTAGGGTGAATAAAAATATGACTGTTCTTACACCCCTATACCCTTACACCCTTACTCCCTTGTCTTCAACACAGCAATCATATCCAGGTGAAACTGATAAAAATAGCACCAGCCACCACGCCAGTCCCCGCTTCGTAACGTAGGAGGGGAAAGGAGAAAAACCGCGCGTAATTCTGGGTGACAGCCGCACCAAACCACAACCCCAAGGCTGTTCCCAGAAATGCACCTGTAAAGGCGATCGCAATTATTTGACCGCGCAAGCGTGAAAGGTCACGGATGAGTTTTTTGTCGAGTGCTTTCATGGTAGTTGGCGTCTCGTCAAGGATTTGTCACCTTTATTTTGAGGTTAGGCAAGAATTTTGAGGAACTTGTGAGAGTTGGGAAGGGGAGGAGTGATGGGGAGATGGGGTTAAGATTGAGGTATATAGGCAATATAAGAGAGATTAAAAACTTTAGGAGACTAGATTATGCAGATGCAGGCAGTGGAGTTCCAGGTTGTAGTAAAAGATGGTATTATTCAAATTCCCGAACTTTATCAGGAAGAATTGGATGGAGAGTCTGTCAAAGTAATTGTGATGAAAAAAGTTAAGAAAACAGCGGCAGTCGGTATTATTGCTGAATTCATGAAAAATCCAATTCAGTTTGAAGGTGAACCTTTCAAAAGAGAAGAACTATATGATCGCAAGTTATAAGAGTAACTATTTTCTAGATTCTAATATCTGGATTTATGCTTTAGCAAATAATCAAGATGTCAGAAAGCATGATATTGCTTGTCAGCTAGTTGATGCTGAAGGTGTGGTCATTAGCACGCAAGTTGTTAATGAAGTCTGTCTCAATCTACTTAAGAAGTCTTCTTTTACTGAACAACAAGTTCGAGAGTTAATAGAGTCTTTTTATGAAGGTTGTCGCATCGTCACGTTTAATCAAGAAGTTTTTATTAGTGCTTCCGAAGTCAGGGCTAGATACAATTTTTCTTTTTGGGATAGTCTAATTATTGCTTGTGCGCTGTCCGCAGAAGCAAGTATTCTCTCTTCTGAAGATATGCACGATGGGTTAGTTATAAATAGCCAATTAGAAATTAGAAATCCATTTAAATGAAGTAGGATCTTAGATTTGGTGAAAATGTCACCAAATCATCTAATAATATTGGGTTTTGCTGTCGCTGTACCCAGCCTACCGTTAAGTTTCAATAGTTATTTGAGTATGAAAAGTGTCACTAACAACAATCATAATAAACCCATCGATCGCAGTGTTTGAACATCTGATTGAAAATCTTCTACATCATAGTTGATGCATAGTCCGCGCTTGGCAAGCTCCTGTTGAAACTCAATTACTGTTAACCAAGTCCACGCACGACCTTTTCCACTGCTGATTTTCCCCTGGTCATACAGCATGATGGCAATCTCTAGCTTTAGCTCATCTTCGCTCATCTTTGCAGTTCTGAGGATATCATCATTATTCACGACCTATAAACGTCTTTACGATGCTTTACTTTGACAATCGTAACTAATAACAAACCATCCTGTATTTCGTAAATAATTCTATATTTTCCCAATCGGACTCTATATAAATTCTCCGAACCTTCTAATTTGGTCACACCATCGGGACAAGGTTCAATAGCAAGTTCTTCTAATTTAGCAACAACTTTCTGTAGAACATCAAGGGGTAATTTTTTTATCTGTCTTTTTGCTGTTGGAGTAATTTCTACTTCGTAACTCACAAACCTAACTCTCTTTTGAGTTCATTCAAGGAAGTCGTACCAACTTCTTTTGCTTCTTTTAATGCAGCTTGTGCATCCTCCAAATCTTCTTTATCTTCTTTGGCTTTCAAAAATAACAAAAAATCCAGAACTTCGCATACGATTTCTTCTGGTACGTTTTCTATCTCTTCAATTATTTTTTGTTTGACATTCATAAATTTTACTTTATGCAGGTTGATTGTATTATACTATTCTTCCAAGGCATAGCGCTTTCATACACAAACCTCCTAAGTTTATATGTAGGTTGGGTAGAGACGCACGAAATGTATCGATGTTTGACGAATAATTTATTTTGCGTCGGAACCCAACATGATATTTTGGATACATTAAAAGTATAAATGTTGGGTTACGCTTCGCTTCACCCAACCTACAATTTTTAACACAGTCGCTACTGTTGACAAACCTACAATTACTAGTAATTAAAACTCCAAATTTTGCAAGCTGCTTTTGCCATCTTATTTTGCCTTTCTTCAATCTCTTTTGCTCCCCAAACTTCACATTTTAAAATTTCTTTTGTGATCTCCAACTGTGAATTAGAAAAAGCTTTGGCAGATTTATCTTCAAATGAGGTGTTACCTACTTTCCGATTAACTGATGAATCCAGCAATGTCAGATTACCAAGTCGATAAATGTACTGATTTGGATCGGTATTAGAAAATTCTACTAGCCATTTATCACTTGGCTTTTGAGGAAGAATATGTTCCAGGTTCAATTCAGTTCCATTTGGATTTGCAATCAATTCTTTATGACCCATATAATGGCTATTAATTTCACTTAAAATGTACCGTGCTAGCTTTGTATCGCTTGGGGTAAAGCTTTTATCGACAAAAGCTTTCTCAAAGTCAGCATCAACTGGATAAAATTCTTTTAACTGCTCAAAAATAGGTTTAGCAGATTTTGGCTTATTGTCTCGAATGTATTTAGCCGTTTTACAATAAGCAGATTCAAGCTTACTAGGGTTATATTTACAGATGACATTGTAGCGAAATGATAAGATTACTATCATTCTTAAAACTTTTGTAAACAACTCATCTGTTAAGCATTCTTTTGCTGCAAGTAAAACAGAATAGCACTGACTTACTTTAAAAAGATTAAGCCGATCAATATCTTTCTTCAGATTTGAATCATAGGAATCCCAAACTGAACTCTGGGAATTTTCAAATGCGCTGTAAATCTCAACAGCTTCGCGCAATTGGTTGACAAAATCGAATATTTCGGAAGAAGTACGCAATTTTTCTGCTATTTTGCGGTACAAATCTTTTTCTGTTACAAGTCCATATTTTGATAACCAGTAGTGGCGAATAAATTTTGTCAATTCTAACCTATTCGATAAAAGATTTATTTCTCCCCATTTTTTTTGAACTTCCTTTATTTTGTCAGATGCTCTTGAAAATAAATAATTTTTTAAGAGGTCTGCAACTGATAAATCCAAGCCTCTATCATTTAAAGTCTCGAAAATTAGGTAAGAATTAGCTTCATCTGCGACTGATATTAAAATTGATACTAATTTATCTCTGATACACTCTTCAAGTTCAATTAAAACTTCTACAAAATCACCTAATTTTTCTATTCGATTCTGAACTTGCTGGTACATGAATAAATAGGCGTCAACTATTAATTTGTTTGATTTGTCTATATTTCTCTTTTTAGAGAAATCGCGTAACTCGGTAATTGCTTTGGATTCAACAATATATTCTTGATAGAACTGATTATTTCTGTCATTGAGGACTAGCTTAGATTCCGTTTTACGAGTTCGCAGATTTAATGAACCTAAATACTTGTTTGAAATAGTTTGAGCTAACTGGTCATCTCCTTTCTCTTTAGCTATATTTCTAAGTACACACATCAATATTGATATAGTTGTTACACGCTGCTGCCCATCTATGAGCATTAACTCAGGCTTTTTTGAGTTATTTACAACAACTGAACCAATAAAGTGTTCGCTACGTTTTTCGTCCAGCGTTTCAGTGATATCATTCCAAAGTTGCTCAACTTGTGATTCTGTCCATGAATAATCTCTTTGGAAGCTAGGTACTGAGTAAGAGTTATTACCTATAAATAATTCCCCAAAACTCATTAATCGGCTATCAATACTGGACGTTGGCATTTGAAAATCCTAAAAGTTTATGAACTACATGTGGTATCTAAGTACTAGATTAACAAGTCTACCTCGGAGTGTGTATGCCCCACTATATAAAACACAAGTCTATCGGAATAGAGTTGTATTAATTACATCGCAAACGTCACCAAAATACTTTAATTCTTCGTAGCCAAAGATTAGGTTTCTTCATGCCACATTCAGTAATTACTTTTGCGATCGCCACAAATGTTTACCTATTACGCTTGAGTGAGAGATGAGTAATCTTGAGGTTAAACAAAAAACTTGAGGAACTTGTGAGGGTTGGGAAGATTAAGGAGTGATGGGGAAATGGGGTTAAGATTGAGGTGTATACTCAGATCTTGCACCTATCCGTATAAGCCTGGGCTTAGTCAAAAGCAGAGCAATAAAGCTACATCACTTTTATGGGCTTTTCTCTGTCAAATAAGGGCTTTCGTTTTCATACTGAGTGTTTAAAGAACAGCAATTTTTCTTGGTGCAAGATGTGAGTATAGGCAATATTAAGAGAGATTAAAGATTTTAGGAAACTAGATTCCGTTTCAAGAGGTGGAAAGATGGCTTACAGCGATTTTAGTCTTGCTAAGGTGAAAAAGGATTTTGGTTTAATTCTTGATGAAACTCGTAATTTATTTGCTGATACAAAACCTGTTACACCATCCGATACATTAAAAACTATTTTGAAAGATTATATTCCTTTGGCTACTTCAATTGCAACTGAAAAAGCTCGTTCTGAGTTTTTAATTGCACCAATTTTGGCGGAGGTAAGACGGTTATTAAATAATAAAATATCTCTTTTTTCTGGAAATGAATTTAATGTTGATGCCAGCAAAGGCTTACAAGGTTTTTGCGATTATATTATCAGTGCTTCCCAGGAACAATTATTTATTTCTGCTCCGGTAATGTTTATTTTTGAGGCTAAAAAGGAAGATATTATTGGTGGTCTTGGTCAATGTGTGGCGGCGATGATTGCGGCACAGTTATTTAATCAAAATCAAGGGAATGAAGTAGAACAGATTTATGGGTCGGTTACGAGTGGAACTAATTGGAAGTTTTTGTTTATAGAAGGGACTACTGTTTATATAGATTCGGTTGAATATTATATTAAAGAAGTTGATAAGATTTTAGGGATTTTAATGGAACCTTTTCAGTCTGTTTTGACTGCTGTATAAACATAACTATGTTAAGAAATATAAAATCTGCGCTCGCACCCAACTACACCTACCACTCCAACTGTGCAGGTGCAACCTTACTCTCATTCTGCTGCACACTGGTAATTTGACCGCTTCGCATCGTAATTACCCTGTCAGCCATCCCTGCGATACCAGCATTGTGCGTAATTACCGCAGTTGTTGTACCCAACTCATGATTTACCTGTTCCAGCGCTTCCAACACCAGCTTACCTGTCTGGTAATCTAGCGCCCCGGTTGGTTCATCGCACAACAGCACCTCTGGACGTTTAGCGATCGCCCGCGCAATCGCTACCCGTTGTTGTTCGCCACCAGACATCTGCGCGGGAAAATGATTTAGGCGATCGCTCAATCCCACCAATTCTAAAGCTTCTTCCGGTCGCATCGGTTTACGAGCAACTTCCGTGACTAATGCTACATTTTCTTTTGCTGTCAGGCTGGGAATCAAATTATAAAACTGAAAAATAAATCCTACACAGTGACGGCGAAATCGAGTTAATTCTCCATGGCTAGCGTGGGTGATTTCACGTCCCCGAAAATACACACGACCGCTAGTAGGTATATCGAGTCCGCCAAGAATGTTGAGCAAAGTCGATTTACCGCTTCCCGATGCTCCTAGCAGTACTACAAATTCACCTTCATATAAGTCTAGGTCAACTCCTCGCAAAGCATGAACTTCCACCTCACCCATGCGATATACCTTAGTGATATTTTCTACATGAAAGATAACTTGCGGCGATGCGGTTAGATTGAGGTGAAATTGTGGATTTTTACCCACCTGGTTGCTCATAAACAATGAATATGCAAATTAAAACGCAACAACTTAACTGAAGTTTCCTATTTAGGACTACCAAAAATTCAACGATTTGGTAATCATGGCAGAAATTGCTTTTGCATACTTTTGTGCAGCTTTAGTATCCCGATATTCATCAATAAATTTCATTTCTTTCGTGACTTTTATCCAAAATCATGAGAAGCATCGTAAATGCTGCTCCATTCCGGTTTGAAAGTTTGAATAGCACGCATATACTGGGCGCGTTCAAATGCACTTGGGTTAGGACAATGCTGCTGGCTCATACTACCCTGCATGAGTTTGACAGACTCATACTCGTGTTCTTTCATCCATTCCCGCAGTTGCTGTTCAATCACTTGGATATGATTGATACCATGCTGTAGCAGTACGGAACAAAGCATAGTAATATTTGCACCTGCCATCAGCATTTTGACAACATCCTTTCCGGTATGAATGCCGGTCGTTGCAGCCAAATTCGCATGAATGCGCCCGTAGAGAATTGCAATCCATCTCAGTGGTAAACGCATGGAATGTGGCGTGCTTAATAACACATTTGGTTCCACTTCCAATGTTTTGAGATTGATATCTGGTTGATAGAAGCGGTTGAATAACACCAAAGCGTCTGCGCCTGCTGTATCCAAACGTTTCGCCATATTCCCCATACTCGTGAAGTAAGGGCTGAGCTTGATAGCAATCGGAATAGTTACTGTAGCTTTGACTGCCTTGAAAATGTCAATATAAGTTTGCTCAATTTGTTGGGCAGTCAAATCTATATCTGTAGGGACATAGTAAATATTTAATTCAAGAGCATCTGCACCTGCTTGCTGAATCTGCTTTCCATAGCTAGTCCACCCACCCAAAGATGAACCATTAAGACTGGCGATAATGGGAATACTCACCTTTTCCTTAGATTTACGGATATGATTGAGATATTCTTCCGGTCCTACCCGAAAAGCAGTTGGCTCTGGAAAATAGGTAAGGGCTTCTGGGTAACTTTCGCTACCTTGGGTTAGATGATGGTGCAATTCGTAACGCTCCAACCGTAACTGCTCTTCAAAAAGAGAGTGCATCACCACTGCACTTGCGCCTGCATCTTCCATCTGCTTAATGTTACAGATGTCCATAGAAAGAGGAGATGCAGAAGGAACAAGCGGTGATTTTAGCTTTAATCCCATGTATGTTGTTGTGATATCCATAATCAAGATTCAAATTTTTCTTGTCCAGAGCCTTTGTGGAAGCATGGAAAGCACAGCAGAGAAAGCGAAAACTCTACACCATCAGTGCCATCCAAATCAATGTAGTCAGTAACACAAACAACCACATTTCTCCTATTCCACGACTTGGTTCTGCTTCTAATTGCGATACATCTTTAGAAAAGCCACAGTTTAAGCAAACCCATTGCTTTTCATCTTTCTCCATAAAGTCGCGCTTGCCACATTTAGGACACTCTGCAATTTCATGATGTATTTCAGACATAATTGACTCCTTGAACAAGAGAAGAAAGTTTGAGAGATTAAGATATTTTTTATACTGAAATCAATTCCTCAAATGCTTAGGTTTGATAGCTCGTGGATAGCACAACATCTTTTGTGGAGATATCACTCTTACGGCTATTGGGTATATCTAATTATCGTGTCGTGCAGCTAAGTATTGGTAAAGTTTCCAACGAATGTTTACATCTTGTTGTACCTGTTGCAGTAACTGTTTTGCCTGCTCTGGATGACTCTTAGTCAACATCTTGAAGCGGTTTTCCAGGTACATATATTCTTCAACTGGAATCTTAGGAGCGCGGGAGTCTAATTGCAGTGGGTTCTCTCCTTCCTTGATGCGCTCAGGATTAAACCGATACAGCAACCAGCGTCCAGAATCTACCGCAGCTTTTTGATTCTGCATAGCTGTACTCATATTGATACCGTGGGCAATGCAATGGCTGTAGGCAATAATCAACGAAGGACCTGGATAAGCTTCAGCTTCTAAAAACGCTTTTAGGGTATGTTCGTCTCTTGCACCCATCGCCACACTCGCGACGTAAACATTACCGTAAGTCATGGCGATTAAACCTAGGTCTTTTTTTGCTGCGCTTTTACCAGAGGCTGCAAATTTCGCTACAGCGCCACGAGGTGTAGATTTTGACATCTGTCCACCTGTGTTGGAATACACCTCTGTATCTAAAACCAGGATGTTGACATCACGACCACTTGCTAAAACATGGTCTAATCCGCCAAAACCAATATCATACGCCCAACCATCACCGCCGATAATCCAGACACTTTTTTTCACTAGCAAATCGGCAAGAGATTTGAGATTTTGGAGCTTGGATCTTAGATTGTCGTTTTGTCTTGACGTTGCAGACAACCTCTCTACATCAGCTAGTAGGTTATCAAGCCGTTGTTTGAGCGCTGTGACTCGTTCTCGCTGTTCGTAGATATCAGCTTCATCTTCTTGTTCTGCACTCAAGAGACTAGTAACTAATGTTTCGCCTATTTGCGGTGTTAGTTGTTGGAGGAGTTCACAAGCAAATTCTCGTTGTTTGTCGATGGAAAGACGGAAACCTAAACCAAATTCTGCGTTATCTTCAAATAGAGAGTTTGACCAAGCAGGACCACGACCTTCAGCATTTTTCGTCCACGGGGTTGTTGGTAAGTTACCACCGTAAATTGAGGAACAACCTGTGGCGTTAGCAACAAGAGCGCGATCGCCAAACAATTGACTCACCAACTTAATATAAGGAGTTTCCCCACAACCTGCACAAGCACCAGAAAACTCAAACAGCGGTTCCTGCATTTGCTGTTGATTAATATGCGTGAGCTTCAACAGCCGTCTGTCAGGATTGGGGAGACTTAAGAAGAAATCCCAATTTGAGCGTTCTTGTTCCCGCAAGGGTGCTTGGGGCTGCATATTAATTGCTTTTAGACGTGGTTGTGCCTTATTCTTGGCTGGACAAACATCGACACAGATACCGCAACCCGTACAATCTTCTGCTGCGACTTGAATAGTGAACTTCAACCCGTTCCAATCATGCTCCCTAGCATTGGTACTCTTAAACGTTGCAGGTGCATTTTCTAGATGCTGCGGCTCGTAAACCTGACTACGGATGACGCTATGGGGACAAACCATGACGCACTTGCCACATTGTACGCAAACATCGGGGTCCCACACTGGAATTTCCTGGGCAATATTGCGCTTTTCGTATTTGGCTGTCCCTGTAGGATAAGTCCCATCTGCGGGTAACGCACTCACAGGAACTTCATCACCGCATCCAGCAATTATTTTGCCTAAGACTTCACGGACAAACTCAGGCGCAGTATCAGGTACTGGTGGATGTAATTCAATTGAACTATCAATGCAATCAGGAACTGAAACCTCATACAAATACTCTAACGTTTGGTCAACCGCTCGTAAATTCATTTCGACAACTTCATCACCCTTCTTGGCATAGGTTTTTTCAATTGAGTGTTTGATGTGGGCGATAGCTTCGCTGCTGCGCGGAGCGCAGATCGCTTCATCTTTGGGTAAGACACCAGATAGAGCAAAAAAGCAGACTTGCATCACCGTGTTTATACGTCCACCCATACCACTGTCACGGGCAACTTTATAGGCATTGATGACGTAAAACTTTAGGTGTTTGTTAACGATTTGCTCTTGCACTGTCCGAGGTAAATGCTGCCACACCTCTTGCGGAGAGTATAGACTATTCAGTAAGAACGTTCCGCCTGGGACAATATGCTTGAGCATATCAAAGCGTTCTAAAAAACCCCATTGATGACAAGCGACAAAGTTGGCTTTGTTAATTAAATAGGTTGAACGAATGGATTGAGGACCAAACCGCAAATGAGAGGTTGTGACAGAACCTGATTTTTTTGAGTCGTAAACAAAATAACCTTGTGCGTAGTTATCAGTTTCTTCACCAATAATTTTGATCGAGTTTTTATTTGCTCCAACTGTACCATCGGAACCTAGACCATAGAAGATAGCGCAGACAACATTGTCTGGTTCGACGGAGAATTCGGGGTCATAGTTTAGGCTGGTGTGAGTAATGTCCTCATTGATACCCACTGTGAAATGATTTTTCGGTTCATCTGCTATTAGATTATCAAAGACAGCTTTAACCATTGCTGGTGTGAATTCTTTGGAAGATAGCCCATAGCGCCCACCAATGATTTTAGGAGGGGGGGACAAGGGGATGGGTGGGGTCCCCTCTGGGGAACTCGGGGTCCCCACGGAGGAGCCAGTGCGGTCTTGGGGAGCCAGCGCGTTGCGGAGGTTCCCTCCGTTGTAGCGACTGGCGTGTTT
>JAAUSC010000015.1 GCA_012031965.1 Scytonema sp. RU_4_4 | reverse complement strand
TGCGGACTTTGCCGATCCCAATGTAGATGTTGCCCAAATGTGGCAGCAATTTCTTCAGCAGGGGCAGATGTCGGGGGATTTTGCCTGCATCGTCCTGATGGCACAACCAGAGAAACTGAATTTAACGCGATCGCCCTTTGGGCGGCTCCTTCCAGGAGCATCGCCAATGTTGTCCCAGGTCTGCACCTCTCAATTTTGCGCGATATCAGCGAAAGGGCGCGGCTCAAAGCCGAACGCAAGCAAGCAGAAGCAACTGTGCGAGACAGCGAAGAACGCTATCGCCTGATGTTTGAGAGCAACCCTAACCCGATGTGGTTCTATGACCCAGATACTCTGGTATTTTTGGAGGTGAATCAAGCGGCGATCGCTCATTACGGCTATTCCAGAGAAGAATTTTTACAGATGACGATCGCCGATATGCACCCCCCTGGCGATGTTCCTGCCCTGCGCCTGGTCAACAATCACCTGACCCCCCAACAGCCCCATGTTGAAATTTGGCAACATTACAAGAAAGACGGCAGCGTGATTGATGTGGAGGTAAACGCCCACGCTTTTTCTGTGGCAGGCAGACAGGCAAACCTGGTGCTGATGAAGGATATAACTGAACTCAAGCGGATGGAAGCCGAACGCCAGCAAGCAGAAGCAGTCATCCGCGAAAGTGAGGAACGCTTCCGCAATATGACAGATCATATGCCCGTCATGATTTGGGTAACTGATCCGACTGGCTACTGCACCTACCTCAGTCAAAGCTGGTACGATTTTTCTGGTCAAACTGAGGAAACTGGGTTGGGGTTTGGCTGGCTAGATGCCTTGCATCCCGACGATCGGGAGAGATCCCAAATCATTTTTCTGACTGCAAACGAACGCCATGAGACATTCCAGATCGAGTATCGTTTTCGCCGCCACGACGGTGAATATCGTTGGGCAATTGATGCAGGTGCTAAGGCAGGTTCATGGGATTGGAATCTGGCAACGGGCAAACTCACCTGGTCGCCTGAGACCTATCACCTGCATGGACTCGATCCAGCTGATGGATTTCCCCAGTACGAAGATTGGTACAATGACCTCTTGTATCCGGGCGATCGCCAACGGGTGAGCGAGTATCTATCGCAAGTGCTGGAGCAATGCCTGCCTGAGATTCAAATTGAATTTCGCATTGTTCACCCCCAACTGGGCATTCGCTGGCTGCTTAGTCTGGGACGGCTGACGGTGAATGAGCAGGGTGAACCCATGCACTTAAGCGGCATTAACCTAGATATTAGCGAACGGCAAGCCGCGCTGCGCGATCGCAAACAAGCGGAACAGAAAATTGCCGAACAAGCCGCTTTCATCGATATCGCGACCGACGCGATTTTTGTCCAAGATTTAGATAATCGTATCTTGTTTTGGAATCAAGGAGCCGAACGCTTATACGGGTGGACAGCAGCAGAAGTACTGGGAAAAATCGCCCACGAGTTGTTTAACACAGAATCTTCGTCTCAACTGGCTGAAGGTCTAAATCTTATTATCGAGCAAGGCTTCTGGCAAGGCGAACTCGAACAAGTGACCAAAACGGGTCAAGAAATAATCGCTGTCAGTCGCTGGACGCTGGTGCGGGATGAATCCGGACAACCCAAATCAATCCTGGTTGTCAACACCGACATCACCGAAAAGAAAAAACTGGAGCAGCAATTTTACCATGCTCAGCGTTTAGAAAGCATTGGCACATTAGCTAGTGGCATTGCCCATGATTTCAACAATATCCTTACCCCCATTCTCGTCATTGCTCAATTGCTCCCCCTCAAACTCCCCAATCTCAACGAGCAAACGAGACGACTGTTGACGATGCTTGAAGACAGTGCTAAACGGGGATCTCACTTGGTTAAACAACTCCTTTCTCTTAGTCGGGGAACAGAAGGCGAGCGAGTTATGATCCAATTGCAACACTTGCTCTCGGAATTAGTTACTGTTGTTCAAAGTACCTTTCCCAAATCGATCAACATCTCCAGGCAGATACCAACGAGTGAACTGTGGCTGATTTCGGCTGATAGTACCCAAATTCATCAAGTATTCATGAATATTCTGATTAATGCCCGCGATGCTATGCCCAACAGCGGGCGTTTAGCTATCTCGGCGGAAAATCGCTACTTGGATGAACATTATGCCCGCATGAATTTGGAAGCTCATGTCGGTTCCTATGTTGTGATTACAATTTCTGATACAGGAACGGGGATCCCACAGGAAGTGATGGAGCGAATTTTCGATCCCTTTTTCACGACCAAAGAAGTCGGTAAAGGAACAGGACTGGGACTAGCAACGGTACTAGGGATTGTGAAAAATCACGGCGGTTTTGTTAAAGTTTATAGCGAAGTCCCAAAGGGAACGAAATTCGAGGTTTTTTTGCCTGCTGTCGCAGGAGAGCTTAGCCAGCCAAACCCAGAAGATGAACTGCCAAGAGGTAACGGCGAATTGATTCTGATTGTGGACGATGAAGAAATCATTCGAGAGACAACAAAAACCTCTCTGGAAAAATACAATTATAAAACTCTCCTCGCCAGAGATGGAATAGAAGCGATCGCCATCTATGCCAAACGCAAAGACGAAATCAGCGTCGTTTTAATGGATCTGATGATGCCCAATCTGGATGGATTGACAACCATCCACATTATGCAGAGAATGAATCCGCAGGTCAAAGTCATTCTTACCAGTGGACTTCCTGCTAACGCTCAAAAAACTTTCCCAGTTAATATTAAGACATTTTTGTTGAAGCCTTATACGATCAAAGAATTATTAGAGTGTATAGCAGGTTTATGAGGCACTTTAAGAAGAACGCAGAACGCAGTAATCAGAATATCCCCACGTACGGGGTCTGACACGTAAAAAATCTGGCAGCCTTATAGAAATTTACCTAAAAATTAAGAATCGTATCACTTTGACAATACAGATGTTGTTTAAGTCAGAAGCCCAATCTTAATGAGTAAGGTGGTTTCAGCGATCGCACTTCTATTAAAATCCTGTCAACCCCCACTTCTTCAAAACCACAAGTTCTGAGAAAATCAGAAACGATTTAAAAAACAAGCACTCATAGTCCACCTCTGGTCAGATATAGTTCGTTTCAAAAAAAGGGAGAACACTAAAGATGAAATTGGCTTACTGGATGTATGCAGGTCCCGCCCACATCGGCACTTTGCGGATCGCCAGTTCCTTTAAAAATGTTCATGCTATAATGCACGCACCCTTGGGTGATGACTACTTTAACGTCATGCGCTCCATGCTAGAGCGGGAGAGGAACTTCACGCCAGTGACAGCCAGTATCGTTGACCGCAACGTTTTGGCACGCGGCTCCCAAGAAAAAGTGGTGGACAACATCACCCGCAAAGACGTAGAAGAACACCCTGACCTGATTGTTCTGACTCCCACCTGCACTTCCAGTATTTTGCAAGAAGACTTAGCAAACTTTGTGGAAAGGGCATCTCTGGAGGCAAAAGCTGATGTGCTATTGGCAGACGTGAACCACTACCGTGTTAATGAACTCCAAGCTGCCGATCGCACTCTGCAACAAATCGTCCAATACTACATTGAGAAGGCACGCAAGAAGGGCGAACTGCCCGAAGGTAAAACAGAAAAGCCCTCCGTCAATATTATTGGTATTTCCACCCTTGGATTTCACAACCAGCACGACTGTACAGAACTCAAGCGGTTGATGGCTGACTTGGGTATTGAGGTCAATGCCGTTATTCCTGAAGGTGCTTCCGTTCACGAGTTGAAGAACCTGCCCCGCGCCTGGTTTAACCTTGTCCCTTACCGGGAACTTGGTGTCATGGCAGCTCGTTACCTCGAAGAACAATTCGGGATGCCAACCGTAGATATCACACCAATGGGTGTAGTAGAAACTGCTCGTTGCCTCCGTAAAATTCAGCAGGTTATTAACGCTCAAGGCGCTGATGTTGATTATGAAGACTTTATCAACGAGCAAACTTTGTATGTATCACAAGCTGCATGGTTCTCTCGTTCCATTGACTGTCAGAACTTAACTGGTAAGAAAGCCGTTGTGTTTGGTGATAGCACTCACGCCGCTGCTATGACTAAAATTCTGGCACGGGAAATGGGCATTCACGTTGTCTGGGCTGGAACTTACTGCAAGTACGATGCGGAGTGGTTTCGCCAGCAGGTGAGCGAGTATTGTGATGAAGTGCTCATTACCGAGGATCATGGTGCAATTGGGGATGCGATCGCCCGCGTCGAACCCTCTGCTATTTTTGGTACCCAAATGGAACGCCACGTTGGTAAGCGCCTGGATATCCCTTGCGGTGTGATTGCTGCACCCATTCACATCCAGAACTTCCCCATTGGTTACAAACCATTCATGGGTTACGAAGGAACGAATCAGATTGCAGATTTGGTTTACAATTCCTTCACCTTGGGAATGGAAGACCACCTCTTGGAAATCTTTGGTGGACACGACACCAAGGAAGTGATTACCAAGGGGATTTCTGCAGATTCCGATTTGGGATGGACTAAGGAAGCTCAGGCAGAATTGAACAAGGTTCCTGGCTTTGTGCGTGGTAAAGTCAAGCGCAACACCGAAAAATTTGCTCGCGAGCGGAATTTCACTCAAATTACCGTGGAAGTGATGTACGCTGCGAAAGAATCTGTGGGTGCGTAGTTTGTAGAGGCGATCGCTTTTGTAGAGACGTTGCAGTGCAACGTCTCTATGTAACTGTCGAGAAGAAAGATTACAGTAGTCAATCAACAAACTTGGGTCTTGCCTTTTGGGTAAACTGTAGCTGTTGTTCTAAAGCTGCCCAATCTTCGTGCTCTATCAAATGAATTAATTCATCTAGATTGTGGCGATACTGCTGGAGTGAATTGAGCAATGCTTGCCGATTGTACCGCGCCATCATCACTTTTAACTCTGGATTGCCACCACCAACACGACTTGTATCTCTAAAGCCAGAGCTAGCGAACTTTTGAGCTAATTGCAACACATTTGTGTCCGTTTCACTCATACAAGCAGCAATTAATGAGGAACTAATCATTCCGGGTAAATGAGAAATCCAACTCACTGCTTTGTCATGGTCTTCTGGAGAACAATGGTAGAGAGTTGCCCCAAGTTCATACACAATTTTCTCTACAATTGTGATTGCATCTGGTGGTGTTGTTGGCAGTGGTGTTAGGACATAAGGATTTTTTTCAAATAAATTTGGGATTGCTGCTTCTATACCACTATCGGCTGTACCCGCCATTGGGTGTCCGCCGATAAAATTATCCCAAAGGGGAGCTATTGCTTTGACTATCGGTGTTTTAACTGAACCGACATCAGTAACGACTGTATTGGAGGGCAGATGAGCGATCAGCTGCTCTAATGTGGGAACAATCAGCCCTATGGGTGTACAGATAAAGACGACTTCTGCCTTTGCTAGCAGGCTGATGTCAACAGAGGATTCATCTGCGCAACCTAAGGCTATTGCTCGCTGACAAGTTGATTCTCGACGGCTAACGCCTAAAATATAATGTCCTTGCGATCGCAAGTCTAAACCCAAAGAGCCGCCTATCAGTCCAAGTCCTAAAATACCAATATTCATTGAGTCTGTGATTTTGTGATTTTATATCATGTAGATCTTGCACCTTGCTGCTCAAAGACTGGGAGTCTGGAGCTATGAAGCGAATTTTGCCATGTGGGTGGTTTTTACTAGCAAGGATTACATTATATAAGTCATTAGTGAATGGTTAGTCAATGGTTAGTCATCAGCAACTAACAATCTTCAAAGGGAGGAATAAAGATGCGTGATACCTTTAATAAAATGATGGGTAAGACCCGCTATGTGGTCTGTCGTATCATGCTACATTTAGGTGGATCCGAGGTAGCACCAATTTTAGGAGTTTTGAATCGTGCTGCCAGGGAAGCCATAGATACCCAAGGTGACATAGACATTTTAGGAGAAGGATTGGTAGAAATTTGCCAAACCCTACTGCAATACGATGAATATTGGCTTTCTGCTGCTAATGAAGGCGACGTATTTTGGAGTGAAGGGGAGGCGGGAGACTATGTGAATGAATTATTTACAGACTCCGCTCAACGTTACCTCAGTGAACCAGATTTTGGTTCTGACTCAGGATACGATGAACCTTTATCGATTCCTGTAACGCGCAATGTCGTTGTTATGATGACAGTCGCTTATGAAGGAGAAGTTCCAGATTTGGAAACTGACTTAGCTAACATGACAGCACTCAAAGAAGGCTTTAAAGCTTTGATAAATTTACACTACAAACATAAATTACGGGCAATTCAGGTGCATTTTTCACCAGCTCGGTTGGGCGACGAACTCACCAACGACCAGCTCTTGCAATATTATCCAGAATTAATTCCCTTGTAATTGGTTGGGTAGTCCGTACCTACCACTCAACTGAAAAATTGTTAAGCTCGGAGATAGGATGATAGTCAAATGTTCATGACAATCGTGCGTAAATTCACAGCCGTTTTTTTAGCCTTGAGTTTGTGTGTGACAACTGTCGCCTGCGGTGGCGGGGGACCAGACCAACAAGCTACACCTCAAGCCAGGAATACTAATCAAAGTCAAACGACAGCAACCACCAAACTGAATGATGGTCAGTATCCGGTGCAACAAGCGAGTTTTAACGATGCTGATGGGGAGTACACTCTGTTTTTACTCAATGCTACGCCCCCAACTTTTAGAACTCAAAATTTACAAATGGCAAGGCTGACCGATGAAGAAATAAAGGAAGGCAAGAAAAGTTACCTCAAGGTAGAGAATGGACAGCCAGCCTTGTACATAACAGAAGATTTCAAAATTGAGTACGTCCACAACGTTACCGAGAATAGAACCAACCCCCAAACGGGACAACAGGAAACAGTAGTTGTCCGTCAACAAAATAGCTTCTGGGCACCCTTTGCTGGATCTGTTGCTGGCTCTTTAGCAGGACAAGCTATTGGTAGTATGTTGTTTAGACCCCAATATTATGTACCGCCTGCATACCAGCCTGGTGGAGTGCTGACTGGCTACGGTGGCTACGGTAGCAACTATAACGATGCAGTTCAAAGTTATCGCACTCGCTACAATGCGCCGCCCGCAGTAGAGAGAAACCGCACGGCTTTCCGCAGTACAGGAACAATTAGAAGGTCATATCCTGGTAATTCTTCCACTGTACGACGTACGACCCCAAATACGGGCAGTCGTGCGACTGGTTCTGGCTATGGTGGTAGCACCTTAACGCCTTCTGGTAGATCCAGCACGGTTAGACGCAGTCCCGGCGGTAGTAGTTTTGGTAGTGGCGGTCGTTCTCGAGTCCCTCGCTCAACAGGTTTTGGTAGAAGGCGTTAAGGAAGGTTTTCTCGTTACCTATACTTTCAGTAGAACCCCTCCCCGTTTGCGGGGAAGGGTTCTTTGATTCTGGAGAATTGTGATTGACTTTTTGCACTTTTTATGCAAGCGCCACAGATGGGTGTTGCCAACGCCCAACTGCTTTACCAACCACTGCAAGTTCTTGCATCAATCGGTCGAAATGTTCTGGTGTGAGAGATTGTGGTCCATCAGATAAGGCTTTTGCTGGGTTGGGATGAACCTCAATCATCAAAGAGTCACATCCAGAGGCGATCGCCCCTAAACACATTGAAGGGACATAAGCAGCCCAGCCTGTACCGTGGCTGGGATCAACCATAATTGGTAGGTGAGTCAGATTGCGCAGCACTGGTATAGCTGACAAATCTAAGGTATTGCGGGTGTACTGGCGGTCAAAAGTGCGAATACCCCGCTCACACAAAATCACATTTGGATTTCCTGCTGCCAAAATATACTCCACCGCCATCAACCAATCTTCAATAGTTGCAGACATTCCTCGCTTCAGGAGAACTGGTTTTGGCTGTGCTCCTACTTTTTTCAACAGGGAGAAGTTCTGCATATTCCTTGCTCCTACCTGGACAACATCTGCGACTTCTGCAACTTTCTCCAGGTCTGCACTATCCATGACTTCTGTAATAATACCCAGTCCGGTCACTTCGCGTGCCTTTGCCAATAATTCCAAAGCACTCTCGCCGTGTCCTTGGAAAGCGTAAGGCGAGGTTCGGGGTTTATATGCGCCACCACGCAAAAACTGTGCCCCTGCGGCTTTGACTCGCCGCGCAGTCTCTACGATCATTTCTTCATTTTCTACTGAGCAGGGACCAGCAACAACGACCACAGGATGATGTTCACCAAAAGGAACTGGTCCATTGGGAGTCTTAACCACGACTTCAGAAGATTCCCCATGTCGAAACTGGCGGCTAGCCCGTTTAAAAGGCTGTTCCACTCGCAGCACCTGCTCAATCCAAGGGCTAATTTCTTGAATTTGCAGGGGGTCTAAGTCAGCGGTGTCACCAACAAGACCAATCACTACCTTATGTTTACCAACAATTTTTTCTGGTGTTAGCCCCCAAGTGCCTAGTTCCTCGCCTAGACGGTTTATTTCCGCCTCAGGGGAACCAATTTTCATGACTATAATCATCTTTTAGTTCCTGTTTCGTTGAGTTTTCACTTAGAAGAATTTCCTAGGTGACAAGATTTTTGTCGTTTCAAACGTTTCAAATATTAAGTTCGCTAAAGTAACAAAATCAATTTTTGAATATAGCGCTTAGCAGTCCCGTAAATAAAATCTTGAATCTAAAAAGAATCATAAATTTTAAATTTGTAATGTTGAAGTTACAAAATTTAAACTTCAACATTATTCAAGAAACGCGGGTGTCTCCGTGAGGTTTTACTCAGCACTCAAGCACTTAGCACGACTGAATGAGTACTGCTCATCATACGTTTTTTTGCCGAGTTTCACGCCAAGTTGCCACCATTCGTCCCCAATTGGTAGTGAACTCATTCCAGCCCAGCAGACCCCCAACCCTCTGTTCATCCCAAGAAGCAGAGAGAACACCATAAGTTATCCCTAGCACTCCCAAACCAAAAAATGCCATGTTCACCAGTAACACGGCGATGGGAGGCAGTTTAATGCCAGCATAGATTAATAGCAAGTAACTGATAATGAGAGTGCTGATTCCCAAAGCTGTTGGTATACCACAAAAACCAGCCACTCGGCGAATCATCCGTTGGCTAACGACTTGGGGTATAGCCATCTCTTGTTTGGTAAAAGGTGGCTTTTTCTCGTCCTTTTTTCCAGATTCCTGCTTGGTTTCTGGTTGTTTGCCTTTTGCTTTCGCTGGTTTTTGGCGCTTGTTATTTGGTTCAAAAGGCAAGCCACTGCGTTCAGATTCAGCAGACATAAGCGATAGTCTCTATCCACGAATGCCGAGACGACCAATCAAAGCTTGATAATGTTCTCGGCTGTCCTTCTGAATATAAGATAAAAGACGCTTACGTTGACCAATGAGCTTCAACAATCCTCGACGCGAAGAATGGTCTTTCTTGTTTGCCTGGAGATGTTCGCTAAGACGGTTAATGCGGGCTGTTAGCATTGCGACTTGAACATCAGCAGAGCCTGTGTCGGTTTCGTGAACTTGGTACTGTGTAATTATTTCTTGTTTGCGGTGTTGCGTTAAAGCCATGACCTAATGAATGAGTTTTTAGTGTATGCAGCAGTTTCCCATAATATCACAGCCATCCTCTTTAGGTGTGGGGGAATTGAGAATCGTCTTCCGCAGCGTTAAGGATGTGATTTTTGATGAAGACCGTTCGGCAATACGCATGGGCAAGCGGACTGCAAACCGTTCAGTTATTTTGGCGTTAAGCGTTTGCGTAGCGCCCCCTTAGGGGCTAGCTCTGCCGTAGGCAATCGCCTTAAATGTGTTACGTCGAAATGGTTATTCTTCCATCACTTCTGCCCAACGATTGATCGCAAATGATATTGACAAACTCCTCCTCCTTGTGGAATGAAACAGCCCTGCCACTGTAACGTTGTTAGATAATGCCCACCCTGTGTTTGTTGAGAATGGTGAGCCAGCGCGGTTCGGCAGTACCAAGTGAAGTAACTGCCGTTAGCGCAGCGAGACCGGAGGTCTTCCCCGTAAGGGTCTTGGGGAGCACCTGGCGTGGCAGAAGGCAGAAGCGAAGAGGGTTTCAACCATTGACTAGATCAAAATAATATGCACTTCTTTTAGTGCAGCAGCTTAGTCACAGGTTTGTTAAATCATTGAGTACTCTAAACAATTGTGCAGTATATCTTCAAACAAACTGAATTTTCTACTTAGATAGCAATTCTACAAATTATGCTTTATTTATCAAGAATTATCATTCCTTAGCTAGAAGATGACGTAAAGTACAACTTGTTACAAATAAAACAAAGATGAGTTGAAATAGCAAGCGTTAAGCTCTTGTAAACACACTGCCCGTAAACCCACTCAAAGAGTTTTCACTAAGGTGCATCTATCTTTTTTACGTCAAAATAGAGGAAATATATAACCCGTGTCTTTTACCGGAATCACATGCCTTAGCAAAATGTCTCAACCTGATTCATAAGCAATTTATGAAACAAATTAACTTATTTCCTGTCAATTCTAGTAAATTACCAAATTTCACCTTTGTTTACATAACATAAGACGATCATCTTAACCTGTGAACATTGGTAGCTTAATTTACCCCGGCATTTTACATGTTATGGGTATGACATTTTAAGAAAAAACCTTATACACCTATTTTTGACTCGGCAACACTTTTGAGCTATCTACCATTACAAGACTCATGAATGTCACCATTCGTTCGCTGAGCGCCTTCACTCTCTGTGTATCTGTGTTTGTAGCCATACCATACGTTGCAAGAGCGCAGAAGACTCCAATGACTCCTCAACAGACAGCAAAGCAGAATCTTTGCTCTTTGGATATTGTAAAGGATTTGCTGCCTTCATCAGGGGGTAAGCAAAGCCTTTCTGCATTTTCCTATCTAGCACAGCAAGATTTTACACAGAAGCCAGACGGTTCCTGGGTCTGTTACGTCAGAGATAATCGAAAACAGGAGCGCTATTACACCCTCTTCAAAGTCCAGCAAATTAATGGAACGCTTGTAGCTAGTTCTTTCCTAGAAGGCGGTACTCTGAGTGAGGGACAAGACACTCGCAGCCTGGACTTGTTCATGACCCTGATTGAGAACCATACGAATACAAATCAAAGCAATCGTCAAAGTATTCAAAAGTATTTAGAATCCTTTATTTCTCTAGTCAAGCAAGGAAAGGTACCGCCGTCACGTCGAGCGTATCTTTTTGACCAATCAAGCCGTGGATTTGTCGTGTATCACTCTGTTGTAGAAGGAAAACTTCAGGGTACAGCAATCACGATTAACATCACCTCGCCTCAGAATTTAGGTTCTTCTCCAGTCTCTCAGGCGAAATTCCTTCGAGGCAGAGTGTAGAAAAATTCATCAAAACAAAATTCAAAAAACTCTCTCAAATAATCTTTTTGAATTTGAAATTGGTTTTCCTTAATCCCCTACAGCCTTGTTTACTGGAGGTTTTATCTTGTTCAAGTCTCGTTTTACAAAAACTGTTATTGCGTTTTCATCCTATGTGGCGGCTGCACTGACTGCGCCTTTACAGGCTTCTGCTCAGCTTAGTATTGGACGCTACGGTGTCCAGCCAGGACTGGAGTCAAATTATCTCCAGTATCAATTATCAGGGCAGGATTTGAGTCGAATGCGAGTTATTCCTGGATGTAGCGTGGGATTTGGTGCTGGTTGTAACAAGTCTGCTGCAGTACTACAGCAACTTGTGGAATCCAACAACGGACCCAGTTACTATGACCTATTGATTCGAGCAGCTGGTGGAGAGGAAAACTTTCGCAATTTCGCTTCTTTCTACGGAAATAATCCCAATCTTGATCAGATACCGTATGCTTCATTCTGGCAAAACGACAACCCTTACATTATGGATGGATATCGGTATCTTCTTGGGCAAACAGTTAGTCGGACACCTCAAGCAGGTCTGGGACAGGTTACCAAGAACTTTTACTGGTCACCCGAAGGATCTGCAAACTCGCTTGACCCTCGTAGTGGCTTGTTGAATTTGAAATACTCGTATGGGCGTCTGCTGTTGGAAGAGGTAGCGAAAATTCCCAATTGGAAGCAGCAGATTCAATCTCAAGATTTACCGCCAGAGGTCAAGCAGTATTATGTGAGTAACGTCTCTCAAGGGTTGCGTGCATTGAATCGTGGTAGTGAGAAGCAACTAGAAGGGAATATTCTTGATGTCCTCTCTGCACCATACTCCCCAGATGGAGGTCCGTTCAACCGTCCAAGCGCTGGTATTCCTCAAGAGTTTGACCAGATTATTGGGCAAGGTCTGTCAGGAGATGTCTTTGCAGGGGCGCTTCCAATATTGCCTGAGGGAGAAACGATAACCCAAGAGATTCTTCCCAGCCCTGAGGGAGATGTTTTTGTAACAGAAGACACAGGTGGTGGATTCCCATACTGGGCACTTGCTGGTATTCCCTTACTTCTTCTACCTTTTCTTTTTGGCGGTGGAGATGGAGATGATTCATCAGATAGTGCAGCATCACCACCCTCAGAAACTCCACCACCCTCAGAAACTCCACCCTCAGAAACTCCACCACCAACAAAGCGTATACCGGAGTCATCAACCTTAACGCCTCTTTTGTTGCTGACGATGATCATGTCCATACTCAGCTACAGAAAGTGGCTCAAGCAGGGTGTACGGATGTAAGAAATCAAAACAAATCCAAATCCGTTACTGCACCAAGACTGCTGGAAGATACCAATTTGGTATATTTTGCCAGCACACCCGTAGTGTAACGAGGTGGACGTGGTTGCCAATTCATACGACGATGGGCTAGCTCTTCATCAGATATGTGTAAATGTAGTACACGAGCATGGGCATCTATGGTGATGGTATCGCCTTCTTCTACTAGAGCGATCGCACCCCCAACTGCGGCTTCTGGTGCAACGTGACCAACAACCATACCATAGGTACCACCTGAAAAACGTCCATCGGTAATGAGTCCCACTGAATCACCCAAACCAGCACCAATAATTGCTGAGGTTGGAGCTAGCATTTCCCGCATTCCAGGACCACCCTTGGGTCCTTCGTAGCGGATAACGATGACATCTCCTGGGTTAATTTTCTTTTCCAAAATTGCATCCAAGCAGGATTCCTCAGATTCAAAAACCCGTGCTGGTCCAGTAATTTTAGGTATTTTTATCCCAGTAATTTTAGCGACAGACCCCTCTGTTGCCAAGTTACCTTTAAGGATGGCTAAGTGTCCTTGTTGATACAATGGCTTATTCCAAGGACGGATAACGTCTTGATTGGTAGGTGGTTCTTCTGAAACATCAGCCAGTACTTCGGCTACTGTTTGTCCAGTAATAGTTAGGCAGTCTCCATGTATCAAGTCATGCACGAGCAACATTTTCATGACTTGAGGAATACCACCCACTTTGTGTAAATCTGTGGCTACATATCGACCACTGGGTTTTAAATCACATAACACGGGAACACGAGCACGGATAGCTTCAAAGTCGTCGAGTGTGAGTTCGACGCCACCCGCGTGGGCGATCGCCAGCAGATGCAAGACTGCATTTGTCGAACCACCCACCGCCATGACGACAGAAATAGCATTTTCTATGGATTTGCGAGTTATAATCTGACTAGGCAAGATCTGCTTACGAATCGCTTCCACTAAGACGAAGGCAGATTTTTCAGTACTTTCAGCTTTTTCTTCATCTTCTGCTGCCATTGTCGAGGAGTAAGGTAAACTCATCCCCAGAGCTTCAATGGCACTAGACATGGTGTTTGCCGTATACATTCCACCACAAGAACCAGCGCCGGGACAAGCCCTTCTCTCAACCTCCAACAATTCCTTCTCGTCAATTTTATTCGCACTGTATTGACCGACTGCTTCAAAAGAGCTAATGACAGTCAAGTCGCGTCCGTTGTAATGTCCGGGTTTGATGGTACCGCCATAAACAAAGATGGCAGGGATGTTCATGCGAGCAATGGCAATTAAAGCCCCGGGCATATTCTTGTCGCAACCGCCAATGGCAAGAACACCATCCATACTTTGCCCGTTGCAAGCGGTTTCTATTGAATCAGCGATGACTTCCCGTGAAACCAAGGAATATTTCATCCCTTCGGTTCCCATAGAAATGCCATCGCTAATGGTAATTGTGCCAAACATTTGCGGCATTGCTTTGGCATTTTTAACGCCAAGTTCTGCTATGAGTGCTAATTTGTTGATCCCCATATTGCAGGGGGTAATAGTACTATAGCCATTGGCAATACCAACAATCGCTTTGGAAAAATCCTCATCTTGAAAACCAACGGCGCGCAGCATTGCTCGGTTAGGCGATCGCTGCACACCTTGCGTGACAACTTGGCTTCTTAAATTCTCTGACATTTTGATAATTCCCCTGCGCCGTCATCTTTCTCTTGGCACATTTGCTTTATAATTATCTCAAAATATTCAGATAGTCTACAGCTTATTTTCACGCGTTTGCTGAAAGATGACAGCTACCGTTGCTAACTATTGATTGTACCATCTGGCAGAATTGCACCCTGCAACAGAGTACCCATCATGTATGCCCCATACAGATTAGCTCTGTGTAGATTTGCAGCGGTGAAGTCTGCGTCTATCAAATCTGCCATTTTTAAAACTGCCCTATCAAGGGTAGCTCCTGTGAGCTTTGCCTCATAGAGATTAGCTCCACTGAGGTTCGCTCCACTGAGGTTCGCTCCACTGAGGTTCGCTCTCACTAAAGATGCTTCTGTCAAGTCAACCCCAACCAAATTTGCTTTACTCAAATCAACTTCACTTAAAGAAGCTCCTTTTAAAGTCGCTCCGCTGAGAGTAACTCCATTTAAATAACCACCTACAAGGTTGACACCTTTGAAATTCCTTTCTCCTGCCTGATAGCGTTTCAACAAATCATCTACGCTTATGGCACGATTTAATAATACCTCTTGCATGCACTGTGCCTCAAAGAACAAACTTTATGTCGATTTATGACAAATTCTGTCATTAACTTACAAATTATCATGATGGCAATCCAAACTAAGTCATTGGTAAACAACTCACAAATGATAATTTGTTAGGGCGTAAACACTACCACAAACTCAAGTTGTCTATTAGGCACTTTTCACCCATTATTGTTTGTTAAAACAGGTTCAGTTATTTCTGCGCGCTCGTAAAGCCCAAGAACCAAGAGCTTCCAGCACCCAAATAACAGTACTGTAATCTTTCTTTGAAGAACCTTACACAGAAGTCAGCAAAACTAAGCAAAAAGGTGAACAAACAAGCAGCAGGCATAAAACCTGATCTGCCTAATATAAAACCTACACCTGTAAGTCCCCTCTGAGGATGAGGGGCAAAGGGGGAAACGTCACTTGCAGTCAACGAGGGAACCTCCAAGGGTAAAGTGGCTCCCCATTGTTTGATGGTAAATTTAGATACTCATTTATACAAGTTTAGAACCTTCTTGTCTTACCAATTCCCGATCAACATATAACCTCATCTGTTCTTTCAACACATTTTTTTGACAGAGAAAAATCAAGCTAGTTCTACATGACTTTTCCCCTATTGTATTTCTTAAGGTGAAAATTATCTCTTGTGAAAGATGACTAAAACTATTGGAGTGTTAGACTTAATAATATAGGCAATGAAAATGGAAGGTACTTAAGAAATGAACATCATTGCATGGGTAGTTTTAGGTCTTTTAGCTGGTGCAATTGCTAAAGCTATCTATCCTGGTTATCAAGGTGGTGGAATTCTTGCTACTATCTTGTTGGGAATCGTCGGTGCCTTTATAGGTGGGACTTTAGGAGTTTTATTAACGACTGGAAAACTAACCCTAACAGCTTCTACTTTTAGTCCCGTTGGTTTAGCTTTAGCTGTTCTTGGCGCACTGATTGCAATTTTCCTTTGGTATTCGTTTGCCCGCAGAGCTGCTTAAAAAAACTTAATAACCTATCGTTCGTAATTCGTAATGAAATCGGTATTTACGGATTACGAATTATTGAGTGATATGTAGTTGTTTTCCTACTAACATTTTTACCTAATTGTTAGTATGTTATTTTAGTTTAATTTACTCAATTTTTCATTTCAAGAATGAACTCAGTCGTCAAACTGATTATTGACTAAGATTATCAATGCCAATTCTCTAGGAAGTTGCACTTAATCAAGCAAAGGTGATGTCATCTCACCCACAATATCGAAGCGAGTCTCCTGAGCCTGCGACACAGCTACGCCGAATGGAGGAGCTGAGTGCCAAAGGAACACGCTGACTCCTACGGACACGCACAAGGGACGCGAACGCGCCGGGTGAGTGGAATCTGTGAACCTGTTTTAACTTCCGTCTTAAGTCATCTAAATTTGTGCAATGTTTCCATAAGTGTTCGATGGGGTTAAGCCCTGGACTGTTGGCGGACTGAAAAATTGGAATAACATTGCTGGGTGGTCAGTCAGGGAAATCAAAGCTATGCTATGATTGTAATGGCAAACCTTGATGTTTGCTAATTTAAGGGCGCGTGGCTCAGTGGATAGAGCAACAGATTCCGGTTCTGTGGGTCGGGGGTTCAAATCCCTCCGCGCTCGTCTTGTATATTGATACTGCCTTTCCAATCATTGAGACTGCTGCACCAAAGGTTTTGGCTTAAGTGACAACTTGGCTGAACTCTTACAAGTTATCGCCCACAAACTTCCAACGAATTCTCTTTAGTTATTTCACTTTTAACCAATCCTTTATCTCTTGAATCAACCAATGACGTTCCACTGTAGCTAAAGGACTGGAGGTAAATTTCTGTTTATCATAATATTCAATTGTCACACCCCGAGGTGCGGAACCTTGTTGAATTATCTCTTCGTAAACTCTACTAATGAGTGAAGTTTTTCCTCGAAACCGCCAATAGCATAAACCAAATAACTTCCAGCGGATTTCAAAATGTTCACGGTCAAAGTACATGTCTGTGTGTCTAAAAGCAGGTAGCACTGTTGCTTGGAATAGGACAAACAGTAATGCTAAAATAGGCACAATATATAATATCGAAGCATAGCTCACTCCTGTTATTGCCAAATTGATCCAATGTGGCAGTTGCCAGATAAAAGGAATCATTAACCCAACAAGATAGAATAATTTGAACGCTTTCCCTCCGCGTCTGGGAATTTTAATTTCTATCTTGTTCGCAGACTTTTTAATCTGAATCTGACTACCTGTAGGCTTACGGCTAGTGAGTGGTGGGGTGAGTGCATGTCTGTTCTTCAGCGCGTCCAACGCTTGACGAGCAGTACTAAGACGCTCTGTAACATTTGGTTCTGTCAGTTTACCAATCCAATTCACAAAACCCAAATCGATACTTACTCTGTCAGCAAACTGAATGCGAGAGTCTCGATATGGTAAATCAGCAGGAGAGGTTCCTGTCAACAGATGAATCAAGGTTGTACCCACAGCATACAAGTCAGAGGCGGGAACAGCACGACCTGCAAACTGTTCCATCGGCACATATCCGTAGGTTCCCACGACTGTGAAAGTTGCACCTTCTAACACCGCTTGGTCTTGCACTGCGCCAAAGTCAACCAAGTAAACACGCTCATCCTCACCCCAAATTAAATTGCTGGGTTTGATATCTCTGTGTAGCACAGGAGGATCGAGTTCATGCAGGTAAACAAGAATGCTTAAAATTTCTGTTGCTATCTTTTCCACCTGTGATTCAGAAAAGTGATGACCCTCATCCAGCAGTTGCTGGAATGATGCTCCGGGAACATAACTCTGCACTAACCCAAACCAAGGAAATCTTGAACCGGGTTGCTGTTCCAAAACAAAGTCATCTCGATACTTGGGAATTCGGGGATGATTGAGATTTTTCAGCACCTGAGCTTCGCGTTCAAAGAGCTTGCATTCATCCCACTGGATCTGTGGACTAAGAGCGAGCAGCTTGACAACAACCTGTTCTTGAGGCTGTGTACCCAAATCTACTGCTAACCAAGTTTGACGACTAGCATCTTGCCCTAATTTTTTTTTAAGTTGATAACGAGACTCTTGCGGAGTCGCTTGGCGAATGCAAAGAACCTGTCCATCTTCTTGTTCTACCATAACTAAGAGCCTTGAATCTAAAGTCCCAACCAATGCTTAATTTCATCTACGAGCCAACGACAGACCTCATGAGAAAGAGGTGGCTGCAATCTTCCAAATGAATATTCTTCGACACCAACTGCAAGAGTAATCTCAGGAATTTTCTTGTTACCATAGCCGCCAGAGTCACTTTTAAAAACTTTGTCAATCTCTGAGATATTTCCTCGCTGTCGTTTAATGCGAAGACCCAGTAATGTCACCTCAATTTCAAATTGCTGATGATCGAAGTAGACATTGGTTTCTACAAAGACAGGTAATAGAAACCAAGCCACTAAGACTAGACTACCTGTCAACCAAAACAAATTAACCCAACCACTGTTGATCATCGATAGCCAAAATAACCAAAATCCCAACCCCGCTACCACAATCCAATTTCTTGGGGTAGATACCACCTTGTACCAAGGGACAGGAAGTTTAATCTGCAAGCGACTAGGTGATTTTTTCAGCCAAATACAACTTTCAGGGAGTCGTGGACTAGCGACTTTGATAGCATTGTGATTAGCTCTAAGAGCATCAAGTGCCTGTTGAGCACTACTAAAGCGTCTTTCCAGATTAGGCTCAGTCAGTTGCTCTAACCAGCGGACAAATCCAGGATTGAGCCTGACAAGGTGAGAAAACTGGAAGCGAGAATCCTTCTGAGGTAAATCTGCTGGAGAAACACCAGTCAGCAAATGAATTAATGTTGCTCCCAAAGCATAGAGGTCAGATGCTGGAGTTGCTCTTCCGCCAAACTGTTCTAATGGTGCATAGCCATAGGTTCCTACCACTGTAAAAGTAGCACCAACTCTTGCAGCACGGTCTTGTACTGCACCAAAGTCAACCAGATAAATACCAGAATCATTACCGAGTAGCAAATTGCTAGGCTTAATGTCCCGATGCAGTACAGGAGGACTCAAACCATGTAGATAAATCAGAATTTTTAGGATATGAGCAGCAATTTTCCGAACTTCTGGTTCTGCGAACACTTGACCTTGAGCCAGTAATTGCTTGAGTGATGTACCGGGAATATATTCTTGAACTAACCCAAAGTAGAGTAAGTGATCATCAATGCAAAAATAATTACGATACTCAGGAATGCGAGGATGGTTCAGCTGTTTCAAGACCTGTGCTTCTCGCTCAAATAGTTTCAAGTTCTCCCACTGCATCTGGTCGCAAAAAGTCAGTAGTTTGACCACAACATCCTCTTGTGATGACAAATCCAGTGCTAACCAGGTTTGACGACCTGCACTTTCACCCAGTTTTTCTTTAAGTTGATAGCGATTATGTATGACTTGTTGCGTTTGCAGCATCGTGTCGCTATTCCTCAACACTTCTGTTGTACCAAAATGGGGTTAGAGTCCTAAATATGACAAGGCAATTCTTATCAAAGGTAAGCATCTCAATCTATGTAGGAACAAAGTCAATATTCAAACTGAAGCAACCGTATTCCGGATGTCTTTTTTAAATTTATGGCAGAACTGAGGGACTTTGTTACTGCTCCTTCTATAGCTTTGTTTCTCATATTCAACCGCAAGGGAGGAAATGAGAGAAAAATATGATTAGTATAATTAGATGCATTAGTGATAAGTTTTACGAGTACATATACTTAAAATATGGTAAAGAACTTTTTCTACTCAATAATATTATAATTTTTATACAGCTAGCTGTGTTAATCCTATTTCCCAGTTTTTAACAAATCACGTAGGGTGGGTATTCTCCACCCTAAGATAAATTTGTGTTTGTGTGAATTGAAAAAAGCTATAATTTAGCGAGCGAAAATAGCTAGTGAAAATGACAAAAGCGAGACTTCTTTAAAGTGAGTCTAGTTCGTTACTGTAAGCACTATAACCATAAGCAAAAGTTTCTTTCATAGCAACTGACGGCTTGAGGCTTTTGTTAATTAATTTAGCAAACGGTATCCTAACTCCTTTGATTGTTTCTGGTAGAATAGCATATTCTTGTGTTGGTTCTACAGTGTATTGTGGACACTTAGCTTTCATTCCAGAAGCAGTTAACATTGCATCTATTTCTGCCGCAGAATATTGCTTGAGATAAACTGAGTTCTGCTTTGGGTTGAACCTTCTGACTAAATTATGAATGATATGAGAAGGACAAGACTTGTTGTGGAAGGAATGATTGAACACGAAAATTCCACCAGGTTTGAGAACACGAGAGATTTCAACCAAGAGGTTTCTAGTTTGTGCTTCTGGTATATGCATAAAGACACAGTTAGAAATTATCAAGTCTACAGAATTCTCTTCTAAAGGTAATAATTCAGCAGAAGCACAAATAATATAAAACTCTGCTCCAGGAAAAAAATCATATTCTTGTTTACACTTGAGTAACCGTCGCAATAGAGATTCAGAAATATCAATTCCGTAGTATTTATGACATTTTAGTTTTTTATCTTTTGAAAGGAACAAAGGAATTCGACCATAACCACAGCCAATTTCAAGAATAGAATCTACAGACTTATTAATAGGAAACTTATTCCAAGTTCCTCCAGGTCTTCCGGTTAAAAGAGTGTAATCTTGTTTCAGTGGCGATGTTTCTTCTGCTTGTTCGATTTTTTGAGAACCGTAATATGTCTCACCAATTTTGTCCCATCTTTGTTTTTGTTGAGTACTGTTCAATTGTGCATAGTCGTTAGGGAAATAGATGCCATATTGAAGTTGAAAGTCATTCAAACTGATTTTGCCGTTTACTGATTTGCTCATTAGATTATTCCTCTTTTAGCAATTCATATGTTCTTGGTTGTACTCCGAAGTCTATGTAAACTTCAAGTCCTCATCTAATAAATTTGCATCAGCTAGCTGGATATGGAAGTATGGGAGTGTAGGTGCATGATTCTCCTATGTACTCCTTACTACCCTAGCCTCTACAAAACTCCTACGCCAGAACACATTTTTTTTTATCTCTGAGTAACTTTATGGTTAAATAGTGTGTTTGCATCAAATGTTTTAAATTTGATGGTGGGACAAAAATCGGAGGCTTATATGTCACAGGTGTCACAAGGTAAGCGAGTGGTCGTTGTTGGTGCTGGTTGGGCAGGTTTAGGAGCAACTGACCACCTAGCAAAACAAGGGTACCACGTGACACTACTAGAAGCAGGTTCTTATCCTGGTGGATTGGTTGCAGGTTGGAAAACAGCCGCAGGACGTTCTGTAGAAGCGGGTATTCATGGTTTCTGGTATCCCTACAGAAATATCTTTTCTCTGATTAATGAACTAGGAATTAATCCCTTTACAACTTGGACTCGTTCATCCCAATATTCTCCAGCAGGGTTAGAAGTTGAGTCACCCATTTTTCAGGAGTTACCACAACTCCCCACACCTTTAGGAACTTTCCTTTATACACAGTTTAAACGTTTACCACTGATTGACCGCCTCAGCGCCTTGCCTTTACTTTACGCCATTATTGATTTTGATAATTCCGATGAAGCTTGGCGGCGTTATGATTTTGTGACTGCTCGTGAATTGTTTAAAGATTTTGGCGTTTCTGCACGACTCTACCGCGAATCTTTTGAACCAATGTTATTGGTGGGCTTGTTTGCTCCAGGAGAACAATGTTCGGCAGCAGCAACGATAGGAATGCTTTACTATTTTATCTTGGCGCATCAACCGGATTTTGATGTAGTTTGGTGCCGGGGAACTGTAGGAGAAAAAATCTTTCGCCCTTGGGTAGAACGTATTGAAAAATCTGGGGCAAAGGTCTTAGCCAATCATCGAGTTAGTGACTTAATTGTTGATGACAAGAATCAAGTCACAGGAGTTGTTTGCAATGATGAAGTCTTTGATGCTGATGCAGTCATTTTTGCTGTTGGTATCACTGGGATGAAAAAGATTTTATCAAGTAGTCCCAGCTTGCAAAAGCGTGATGATTTTCGCAATGTCAACAATCTAGGAGCAATTGATGTTTTAGCAACTCGGCTATGGTTTGACCGTAAGATTCATATTCCTCGTCCTTCTAATGCTTGCTTTGGATTTGATGCAGCAACGGGTTGGACATTTTTTGATTTGAATGCATTGCATGACGAGTACCGTAACGAACCTGGCACAGTTGTTGAAGCTGATTTTTATCATGCTAATCAGTTGATTGCCTTAGAAAATGAGGAAATTGTTCCAATAGTTCAGCGTTATTTAGCAAATTGTGTGCCGGAATTTAGCAAAGCCAAAGTTGTTGATAGCAGCGTGATTCGTCTACCACAGGCAGTCTCTCATTTTGCACCTGGTAGCTATCGTTATATGTTACCAGCATTAACGAGTTTTAAAAATGTTTTTATGAGTGGTGATTGGATTGTAAACCGTCATGGTTCCTGGTCACAAGAAAAGGCTTACGTTACAGGTTTAGAAGCAGCAAATTTAGTGATTTCCTATTTTGGAGAGGGTACGCCAGCCAAGATTATACCTGTGGAAGTAGATGAGGCACACATTCAATTGGCAAGAAATGTTAACAAGACTGCGCGTCAAATTGGCAAATCTATTTTGCCTGAATTCTGGTTACCGTAAATTAAGAAACCCAGTTTGTTTGAGAAACTGGGTCCTTGTGGTTCTATCTATCGCTTCTTGTGATTTCGCATGGCTTTATGAATTTTCTTCCATTTTTCTTTCTCAGCTAAATTGAGTTTTTCGTCTTGTTTGCGGACGAGGTAGTTGAGTTCCTTCTGCAGCTTTTGGTAGTTTTGAAACCTTTGGTAGTCGAGTTTCTCTTCATCCAACGCCTGCTGTACCGCGCAACCTGGTTCGTAATTGTGCTGGCAATTACGAAAGTAACACTGCTGTGCTAGTGTTTCGATATCTGCAAACGTTTCTTGCAAACCTTCGTCACCCGCCCAAATTTGGATTTCCCTCATTCCTGGGGTATCCATAATTAAGCCGCCCGTTGGTAGTACAATTAACTCTCGATGAGTCGTTGTGTGTTTACCTCGGTCGTCACCCTGTCGTACTGGTTGAACAGTTTGAACGGCTGTTCCGATGAGTTGATTGGTGATGGTAGATTTGCCAACGCCAGACGAACCAAGTAAAGCAACCGTTTGTCCAGGTTGGAGGTGTGGCTTTAAGGCATTGAATCCTTGATGGTTGGTAGCACTTAAGACTACGATGGGTATGCCGAGGGCGTTAAGCGTAGCTCTGCCGTAGGCAATCGCCTCTACTTGAGCCAAACACCGTTCAACATTGTCACACAAGTCTGCCTTATTCAAGACGATCACCGGAGTTGCACCACTATCCCAAGCCAAAATGAGATAGCGCTCGATTCTTCTAAGGTTGAAATCTCCATCTAATGCAGAGACTAAGAAGACAGTATCAACGTTAGTTGCAACGATTTGTTCTTCTGTTTTCGCGCCTGCTATTTTACGGGAAAATTTGCTTTTCCTAGGCAAAATCTCGTGGATAGTTGCTTGCTTTTCGGAATCTCTTGCACGGATAACAACCCAATCCCCGACTGCGGGAAAATCTTTGGTTTGGGAAGCACGATACCGCAGCTTACCTGTCACTTCTGCTGACAGTTCTCCGTGTTTGCTGTAAACGATGTATGTCTTTCTATGTTCAATGGCTACCCTACCAACAGTAAATCCTTCTTGGCGATAGGGTTCAAAGCTGTCAGCAAAAAAATTGCTCCAGCCTAAACAATCTAAATTCATTTAATTTCCTCAATGTGTGCTACTTGTTTTGCACAAGGTACACAGAGGACTTTTGAGCTTCATTCCTGTAATACAAAGGACTGAACGAAAATCTCTGCGCCTTGTGTTCGATGAGTTGGGGTAGTTAAGGTAACCTTGACGGCTAACAATACAGTCATCGCTTTTTCTCCTTACGCGCTTCTTTAATTTATCAACACTTGCGCTCTTGTCAATTCCGGACGAGGAGTCCTCTGTTAACAACAGAACTCAGGAGTCAGAAGCCAGAATGAGCGCATGAATTTGTAGCTCGTGGCGGATGAGTAAAGGGATTTAAATCTCCACCGTCTATACGGGAGCCAGTACTTGATGAGGGTTTCCCTCACGCTTGTTCTGGCGTTGTCTACAATTGGTTGGGGTCCCAATCCCCAACTAAAGTGATTCTGACTCCTGTTAGCGGAGCGGGACGCAGTCCATTCTGACGAATGATTCTTCTTCAAGCAGAAACTCAAGTAAAAGAACAAAAAAAGGAAGAAGGAATCTCCTTATACCAATTCTGGAGTAAACTTGCACTTAATACTTACTCTTTCACTCGGGCGCGTGCTATGCGCAGCAGGCGCACGCTACGCGAAGGCGTCTTGTTGCTAATCGTTTAATAAATATTAAGTGCATCTATGGCTGCGCCACGCAAGCTATCATGGAGAATTGGTATTAACAATTCAAATTCAAGAAATTTAAGAAATTTGATAAGTTCAAAGTTGAAAATCAAAGCGATCGCCATTGGTGCCAAAACCAACACAGAAGCGAGCGCATCTGTTAAGAGAGAATCTTCTGGCAGTTTTTTTAACCTTCCTCATCATAACAATCAGCCACAATATTTCGGATTTCTTTTGCAGAGATATCTTCTCGGTCAGACTTAGAATAAATTGTTAGTAGCAAAATAGTTGTAGGTGATTCCACTTGATAAATCAATCTGTATCCAGCACTCTTACCTTTTTGAATGTTACTGTTGCGAATCCTCATCTTGTAAACAACATACTCCTCACCAAGATCTCCGATTCTATCTCCTAAAATATTTCCTTTTTGTAATTGCTCAATAATCGGTTGAACATCAGATCGAATATTGCGAAATTTCTTAGAAAGGTCGCGTAAGTTGTGTTTATATTCAGGAGTTAAATCGATTAATACCGATGCCTGTTCATTCGGCATCAATTCCATCCCACATTTGAGATAATGGTAAACGTTGACCCATTTTTGCTTGCTCCAAGGCTCTTCTCAAGCTGGCTTTAACTTCCTCAGTGGGTGTATCATTGGGGTCAATCTCTTCTGCTTCTTCCTGTTCTGGAACCAACACAATCACCCGAACCTGATGAGGATAAGTTGTTCCCTGAATCGGTTCATCCAGAACTAGATTACCATGAGAGTCAATCTTGCCAGTAAGTTCAATCGCTTTCATTTGTTATCCACCTTTCTTTGTTGGATATTCTATATAATTCAATACTAAACTATTTAGTTTTGCCGCGTATGCAATCCATCCATACCTTGTTTAATCCATCTCAAGCATTCATATTCCGATGAAAATAACTTTGGTGCAGCAATATTATTCAGTGAGTCTGGGGAATAATGGTCATAAAAATATTTACCAGCTTCTCGAAAGACAATAATTAAGTTGTTGCGGTAAACATAGCGAAATTTAAAAATATCGCGATGACTAACAAAATCTGAATGTTGATCAATATGTTCTTTGGCAATCTCAATAAGATTCTCTAGACTACCGCCAAAGATTTTGGCTGGATTTTCTACTTTGTGAAATTGATTTTTATGAGCAATTTCTGATAATAATTTATACGAATAAATATCGTGATTATCAATTGTAGCAAAGACAAATGGAATGATGAGATAACCTTTATATGAAATGGAATTCTCATAAAGAAGACGGCTCATCTAATCCTCCTTTGGCTCTTCTACTTAAATTACCACAGTACGTTCACCACAAATTGAGTTGATTCGGGGGATTGTCAAGGATATTCCAAGGAAGAGGAGGAACTGCTGCATCACTCTGTTCCAATAACTTTTGAAAGTAACGTGCATTCCTTGGTGAGTAATCTTCCACAGGACAATGAACAAAAAAATAAATCTGCGTTTCCTGCTGCAACCATTGCTTAATCTGAGTCACCCACTCTTCCATAAAAGGCTGATTCACTGATAAGTTGGGATGGGAAATAAACCGAATCAGACTAAAAGGCGCTGTCACGCTAAATTGCACAGGGACTTTAGGTTTGCGACGTTCAGATTGTATTTGCGGCTCATCATCTCCGGTGTAGATAGGACGCGAGTCTAGCAGTACTCTTCCAACACCAAGCCTTTTTAAAAGTGCTGTCAATTCACCAGCGAATGGTTCAGCAAACCAGTCTTGATGTCGAACTTCTAGCGCCAAACGAACGCCTGTTTGCTGCAAAGCTTCAAGAAACACGCCCAGGTCATCAATCAGTGTAGGTGCATAAGCCGGGGGTAACTGAGCAAAAACAGGTCCAAGACGTTCACCCAAAGGACGCATCCCCTCCAAAAACTTCAAAGCATCAGGAATATGAGGTTGTAGTCGTCCCTTGTGGGTGACATCTCGCGGTAATTTTAGACAAAATTCAAAACCTTGGGGTGTCTGTGTCGCCCAACGAGTGACAGTCTCCTGATTAGGCATGGCGTAGAAGGTGGTGTTACCTTCAACAGTGGTGAAACGTCGGCTGTAGAGGTGCAAAAAATTAGTATGGCGAGTCCTTTGAGGGTAAAATTCGCCTATCCAACCCTTATATGCCCAAACAGCGCAACCAATAAAAAAGTTCACAAGTTATCAAACCGCCTCAGCGAATAAACTATTTTTTATCGAGACTGACTTATAGGGCGATCGCCATTTGGGTAGATAGCTCCTCTGGCGTATAGGGCGATCGCCTGAAAATGATTTTTCTGTAGAACAAAGTGCTGATCGCCCTGTGGTCGATGACACAAGAAGTTAGTCTCGCAAAGGACTTTTGCCTAATACAATCTGTGTTGTAAGCATACAACATCTTCTTGTTTTAACTCAAACTCATCAAACTTGATGACTTCCGAATCGGGCTTACGTATATTAAAACGATAGCTGCTAACCGTACCCGTACTTGTGTCAAAGATACTAAAAACCGTGATATCATTACTTGCAATGTAGGGCATTGGTTTACCATCCTCGCCCAATAATGGGATAATTGTCGGCACCACAGGTTCTAAACCATAAGGGTCACCAAGTTCAGCGTAATCCTCTTTATAGTCAACAGGGACTTCTCGCTTATTGTCACCCCAAGCAGCACCATAAGAATTACCAACATTAGATGTTTCTAAAAAGTGCATTCCCGACTGACTACGAAACCGGTTCCACAAATGGGAATGCCCATAAAAGACTAACTGCACACCAGCAACCTCAAGTAAAGGCACAACATCACGGATGAGGTAATCTGCATCTTTGGGGTACTCGTAACGAACTGCCTTGATATCGCCATTCGCATAGCGTTCAATAATCTGTACTGGGTCGGTATATGCTGGAACGATGTTACCACCTAATGTATGAGGCGGATGATGCAACATGACCACCTTGTACTTTGCTTGCTGAAATTCAAGACTGTTGAGTTCCTGCACCAGCCAATTGTACTGCGTACTGCCTTTAGCAATTGGTTCGTAAATATGTTGTCCGTAACCCCAATTCTCAGGGGTGTCCAAATCTTTTTCCCGTTCTCGGTATCTACCTCTAGCTTCTGCATCCAAGTTAGAAGTCCGCCACATATTTGTCGCGTACAGGACAACTAACCGCACGTCACCAAAGCTGACTGCGTAGTAAGTTTTTCCACCTTCTGGACTTTGTGGTAAGGTGAAAACCTCTTCATAGGTATCAGTATTAAAAGAATTATCTTTTAAAGATTCCTGTCCATATAACTTAAGAGCAACTGTACGAGGAATCGTAGCATCAAATTCATCATTTATACTTTCATGACCATGACGTCCCATAATCTCATGGTTGCCAATGCAAGTAAACATCGGCGCATGTTGAATGATTTCGCCGCCTGTATAGATTGTCTTGACCCCATTGTTGTTCACTTCATAGTTAGCACGACCTTGTAAACAGGGAAAGAAAGCACCGCCACGATTATCATCAAACCATTCTGAAGCGCGATCAGGAATATTGACCAAATCACCAGCGAACCACACCGCATCAACTCGTCCAACTGTCTCGACTACCTTTTGCAGATTTGCTGCAACCATCGGCTTGATTTGATGGTCAGAGGTCAGTAAAATTTTTAATGGCTTACCAGGACTAGGCTTGGGTGCAAGAGTGAACACATTGCTAGTGACGCTTTCGCTATCTTCCCTCACACTCGTGACACGGTACGAAACCTGCGTGTCGAGAGTCAAGCCAGTGATTTGGGCTTCGTGTCGCCAAATATCACGCTGGACAGGATGTTGATAAACTTGTCTGTCTTGGGTTTGGTTTCCTACCCATGAATTCTGGTCTTCACGTATGCGTTTGAGTTGGGTAGTTGTGGCAATAGCAGTTTGCGCTAAATTATCACCGTAGGTGACTACATGTCCATAACCAGCAAACTCGGTAAACCACACGACTCGCACTGAAGTTTCTGTCGGTAGTTGCAGAAACGGATCGGTCAGCAACTGGGGTGGTGATGTCATAAATGTTTGCTCAGATAAACACACGTTTATCAGGTTAAGCCATCTGAGTGAAAGTTTGGTTAAGCCTTGAGTTTACAATCAAGCAGTTATCAGTTACCAGTTATCAGTTATCAGTTATCCGAAACCTTGATCACTGTGTACTGTGTACTGTGTACTGTTCTAATATACGTCTGTCGTCTGATGCCATTGAGCATACCATATGATATAATGGATGAGAAACTAGATCACGCTTAGGTGATCTAGTTTCGTAGGTAAACCATCTGCGTGCAACATGATGAAAGTAGCACAACCAAAAAACTGGCTGCAGCAAAGCCGTTATAGCAATCGGGGAAGTGCTTACTTGTTTGCACCAATGGTCAATTTTAACGTAATGGCAGAAGTTGGAGACACTCCCCCCTAATTTAGTTGCACCAGAATATAAACATCAAGGGAAATTCAATAACAATTGCATTTGTATGTAGGTGAATTGAGGAAAAATTTATCCTCTTGCTATAGGAATAGCCGAAAAGAATGTTGTTGTGTTGAAGAAGCAGTTGGTTGTACTGGATCTCTTGAGTCAAGATTATAACTTCAAAAGCAGGAAGTCACTTCAAAGAAAATAACTATATCAGGAATAGTATAAAAATCCTTTTTTTATATTCTCTGAGAAAGAAAACATTAGCTTGTTTAGACGGTTTGATGGTTTATACTTCCACAAACTTAAGACAAGGCTTTTGAACTCGCCCAAAGAAAAGACTAGTTGTGTATCTGTCTAACATGAATACCGTTACAAGTTTTTCTTGCAAGTAAACACAATTAATGTGTAGAGGCAAAAAACTATGTATCCTACATCTGACTTGAGGATTTGACAGTACCTGCACTAAAGAGTTTTCCTATAACTCAAATGAAACATTAGGAAACTATGGGAAGTTTTTGACGTGGCTCTAAATTCACTTGATGGAATGAGAAATATCAGCATCAATAGAAACGAAAAATAATGAAAGTTTGGCATCATCATACAAACTTAATTCTTGTCAATAACCCTTACATTAGGATGACGTATTTATGAATAGAGAGCAATTTTTATCCAAGTTACAGCGCTTCCAAGAACTTTTAGTCATTAGTTTACTGGGAGGTCTACCCACAATTTTGTTAGGTCCAAAACTGCGTAACATAGTCTACAGTATTATTTTTGCCCGTATAGGTAAAGCAGTTTATATTCAAGAGGGTGTTGAATTTCTGAATGCTTTTTGCATTGAAGTCGGGAATGGGGTATTTATTTTTAAAGGTGCTCGTATAGATGGACAAGGGCACCAAAACAATAGAATATATTTGAACGATGGAGTGGTCATTGAGCGTAATGTTAGTATTGGGTGTTTGGAGGATTCATACATAGAGATTGGTCAAGAGACTTTCATTGGTCCTGGTGTTTGTATTGCTGGACCTGGAGACATCAAAATTGGTAAGCGGTGTCTCATTGCAGCAAATTCTGGAATATATGCAAATAATCATAATTTTGCAGACCCTATGGAGCCAATTAAATATCAAGGTATTACTTGCAAGGGAATTGTGATAGAAGATGACTGCTGGCTAGGACATGGTGTCGTAGTCTTAGACGGAGTCACTATCGGTCAGGGTAGTGTCATTGGTGCAGGAGCAGTTGTGACCAAAGATATTCCTCCATTCTCAGTGGCTATAGGAGTTCCTGCAAAAGTCGTCAAAAGCCGAACTGATAAGCAACTGGTGAACTTGAAAGAATAAGCGCAATACAGTGGAGACGTTCCGGTAGAACGTCTCTACACATTGTTGTGTATTTGATGCACATGAGAATCGCTATAGTTTCACAAGGAGGATGAGTTAACCACAGAATTCTGCAGTGTGTAAGCTTGCTGAAACAGATTATTATCAATGCAATGACAAAATGGTTAATTTATTAAACAATATATATATCTTAAAATTCATAAAATTTATTATTTTTTAATATAAACATCTGAACTCTCATAGCATAAACGCTCAAAATACTGAATTGTAGCCTCTAGCAAGCTGTTTCCTGAAGAAAGAATTCTTCAGATATTTACCGATTGACAAGAGGTTCCACCCAAAAATAGAGAGAAGGTACAGATACGAAAATATGCTATAACTTGTAGAATTTCTAACGTTACAATTTTAAAAAATTCATTACGTTAAATTCCATGAACTCTTCCATAAACCAGGTTTATCCTGTTATTTGGCATAACGACTTGGTCTCGCTGATTGACCAAACCCGCTTACCTAACGAGTATGCGTTTGTAGAAATCCATCGCTGCTCAGATATGGCGCGGGCAATTCAAACTATGATTGTACGAGGAGCTCCTGCAATCGGCGTGGCTGCAGCATATGGAATGTATCTTGGAGCAAGGGAAATTGAAACCAGCGATCGCAATGAGTTTTTGAACCACTTGGAGGAAGTGGCTCAAATGCTGCGTACGACTCGTCCAACAGCAGTAAATTTGTTTTGGGCAATTTCACGAATGTTGAAAACCGCCTATGAAACTCTCGGAACAGTAGAAGATATCAAACAAACTCTATTGAATACAGCCCGAACTATTAATGTGGAAGATTTGCAAACCTGCTATGCGATTGGCGACAATGGCTTGACAGTCTTGCCTAAAACTCCAGAGAAACTAACAATTCTGACTCATTGCAATGCTGGAGCACTCGCAACTGCAGGTTACGGTACCGCCTTGGGTGTGGTGCGTTCTGCTTTTCGAGAAGGGCGTTTAGCGCGGGTGTTCGCTGACGAAACTCGTCCTCGCTTGCAAGGTGCAAAACTAACAACGTGGGAATGTATCCAAGAAGGCATTCCAGTGACGCTCATTACTGACAGTATGGCAGCTCATTGCATGAAGCAGGGCTTGATTGATATCGTCGTTGTTGGTGCTGATAGAATTGCCTCTAACGGAGATACAGCAAATAAAATTGGGACGTATAGTTTGGCACTTGTCGCTAAGGCACATAACATTCCTTTCTACGTTGCTGCACCCCTTTCCACCGTTGATTTTTCTTTATCCGATGGTAATGAAATTCCAATTGAGGAACGCAATCCAGAGGAAATCTACCAAGTTGGTGACACTATCCTCACACCCACTGGCGTAGAATTTTACAACCCAGCTTTTGATGTCACACCAGCTGAGGTGATTACAGCAATCATCACAGAGAATGGGGTATTTGCTCCAGGAGAGTTAACAAAATCCCGGCTCAAGCAATTTGCTTAACTACAATCTTTAGTAAGAAGAACTCAGAACCAGAACTCAGAATAGGTATGACAAATTCAAAGATGGATCATAGAGTTGGAGCTCCGGGTGGAGTTTAAAATCTCGTCCTTCATGGAAGAAAAAAACTTAAGAGTCTTTCCTTGCTAAAACTCTGTTTCCTTGTTGATGTAGTCGTTCTGAGTTCTGTCTTCTTTTACTTATTTCAACAAGAAGGCTCACATTTGACTTTTGACGAACGCAAGAGCGGTACTAGGAGTGTTGAGATCGAGCAATGCTTTTATCCATCAAAACAAAGTTAAAACCGCTCCCATGCTCCCCGTGACGTAAGAAGTAAATGTCTAGACTTGTCTAGGATTTATATAGCAGGTACACCCAGCTTAATATCAATAAGATGTATTGATAAACATACATAGGTAGACGGAAAACAAAGTGTCAAGGTAGGATTTATCCTACGTCGTGGTTTTCATCCCTGGCATAAATGCACAAAGTTTTCAACCTACATTCTTATAATTTATCTCCAGTCGTGGAATCAAACACAAATAACTTATCTAAATCTAATTCTAGAGAAAGGCGTTCGCCTGAATGAGGACGCACATCCGCACCTGTTTGAATATTCACTATCACTCCCGAATTAGGTAAACCTCCACGAATCAACGTTTCTCGCCCCAAAGGTTCCACCACCTTCACCTCAACCTCAAGAACTGGTGAGTTCTCAGTGCTAAGTTCTGAGTGGATTTTTATGTGCTCTGGACGAATTCCCAAATCAAACCCTTGTCCCACCGCAGGGCGTAATCTCTCTCGTACAGCTTGAGGACAAGGTAACACCTGACCACTCACATCAAAACTATGACCCGTGAACTTGGCAGGTAAAATATTCATTGGGGGATTTCCCAAGAAAGTTGCTACCATGCGGTTAGCTGGTTGGGAATAGATATTTTGTGGTTCGCCGATTTGTTGAATTCGTCCTCCGTTTAGCACGACAATTTTATCAGCCAAAGTCATTGCTTCAACTTGGTCATGGGTGACGTAGATAGTCGTAATTCCCAATTCTTGATGGAGCTGTTTCAACTCTGCTCGCGTGTCATCTCGCAACTGAGCATCTAAATTAGACAAAGGCTCATCCAGTAAAAAGACTTGTGGTTGACGGGCTATTGCTCTTCCCAATGCAACCCGCTGCTGCTGTCCACCAGAAAGCTGTTTGGGTTTACGATCCAAAAGATGTTCCAAAGAGAGCGATCGCGCTACCGTCATAACTCTTTCTTGAATAAGCTTGGGATCAACTTTTCGCATCTGTAACCCAAAAGCAATATTTTGTGCAACCGTCATGTGAGGATACAAAGCATAGTTTTGAAACACCATTGCCACATCCCGTTGTCGGGCTGGGATATGATTAACCTGTTTGTCTCCGATATAAAGCTTGCCAGAACTGACAGTTTCCAAACCAGCGATAGTTCGCAAATGGTAGATTTACCGCAACCAGAAGGTCCCACCAGCACCCAAAACTCACCATCAGGAATTTCAAAAGTAATATCCTCAATAGCGGTAACGTTATTAAATCTACGCTTAATGCTGTCCAGACGAACGTTTGCCATTTTGAGATTTTATCCTTTGTCTTTTATCCTTTGTAACTAATAACTAAGGACCTATGACTAACTCCAAGCGGGGTGAGATAGTAAAGAAGCAATCACTCGCACTCCACGCAATTGGTTGGATAGAGGTAGATGACCTCTAGGAGCGCTCATATCCCAAGTAAACTCGTTAGGATAACGCGTCCAGTTATTGCCTTTTTTCCAACCAATTTTTTCCCAAAGATTCTCCCAGTTTTTACCCAGGCTCAACCAAATTTCTCGCTGTACGGAAAAGCCAAACTTCCCCTCTGAGTGGACTAACCACAGGGTGTTGATAGTTTTTAAGTCAGTGGCTGGGAAACTTTCTACTTCAGTAAAATACAACCATTTTCTTTGCACCGCCGCTGATCCCGCGAGTTCACACATTTTTTGTAAAGTCATGTGATCGGCTGCTTGGAAGTCATAAACTGCAAGTAATTGTTGCACAGGACTGTAATCAATACCACAGTCTGATGTCAGAGGTACGATCCCAGAAGGAAAATAAGCTTGCAAAAATTCTTTTGCTTTGGATGAATCAGAGTTATAAAGAACCTGGTATACTTTGCCATCCACCCAGCTTGCAGGATTTTCTTTACGTTCAAATAAAAATTCCATCAGGACATCCAAGCCTATATCTCCCAGGTTAGCTAATTGTGGGATCACCTGCTGTTGGGTGCCAATAGATCCAGAGACTAACGGTTGGCGGAGGGAGTCGATGTCACTATGAGTGCCTGATACAATCAATGGGTCTGTCATGCTATTACTCTGGAATGCAATTAGTGAACAAGCTATTAGCTATCAGGTTTTGTGGACGGGTGTTGCACTGATAGCGAAGAGTAGTTTACAGGAAATCGCAAAGAATGCCCACTCATTCTTTTTACACTCACCGACTTGGACAATGGGATTTTAACTCATTCCGCGAAATTCAAGAGTCCGCCATGCGGTGGGGTACTTCACCACTGCCAAATTTTGCTCTGTCATCTTGCTCGTAATCTTTCTTGGCTGCCTCATTGATTGTGTTTTGCTATATATTCAAAGAGTACACTAATAAAGCGTACAGGCTATAAGATAGCGAGGTTTAAACAAATCCCACGCACCTCTTGCGCACGATGTAAACAGGGGAAAGAAAAACTCTGCGCCTCAGAAACCTCATACATCTATCAAAACATCTGCTAGCCTTCCAAACATGAGTCTCCCTCCTTTGGGTTCATACGCCCAAAGGATACGGGAGTTGCAGCGTAGCCATCTGGAGTGTTTGATGTACGATAAAATTACCCCGCCCACAACAGGAGCAAAAATCACTTTCAAGAATGGAGAGCCGATTGTTCCTGACAACCCGATTATCCCCTTTATTCGAGGTGATGGCACGGGGATCGATATTTGGCCCGCGACTGTGAAAGTCCTTGATGCTGCGGTGGAAAAAGCATACAAGGGTAAGCGAAAGATCAGTTGGTTTAAAATTTCCGCCGGAGATGAAGCCTGTGAATTATACGGTACATATCAGTATTTACCTCAGGACACTCTAACGGCAATTAAGGAGTATGGTATTGCTATTAAAGGACCTTTAACAACTCCAGTCGGAGGTGGTATACGTTCCCTTAATGTAGCACTACGTCAAATTTTTGACCTTTATGCCTGCGTACGTCCTTGCCGCTACTATGCGGGTACGCCTTCACCTCATAAAAATCCAGAAAAACTTGATGTCATTGTCTACCGTGAAAATACGGAAGATATCTATTTGGGAATAGAGTGGCGACAAGGTGACAAGATAGGCGATCGCCTGATTTCCATCCTCAACAACGAACTCATTCCCGCAACACCGGAACACGCTAACAAGAGAATTCCTTTAGATTCAGGTATTGGCATTAAACCCATCAGCAAAACGGGTTCCCAGCGCTTAGTACGACGTGCTATCAAACACGCCTTGCAACTCCCCAAAAATAAGCAAATGGTGACTTTGGTGCATAAAGGCAACATCATGAAGTACACTGAAGGCGCTTTCCGTGATTGGGGTTACGAGTTGGCAACGACCGAGTTTCGCAATGAGACCATTACTGAAAGAGAATCTTGGATTTTGAGTAACAAGGAGAACAACGCTGATATCTCCTTAGAAGAGAACGCCCAATTGATTGATCCTGGGTTTAACGCTCTGACTACAGAAAAGCAAGCTCAAATTGTCAAGGAAGTTGAAACAGTTCTTAACTCAATTTGGGAAACTCACGGTAATGGCAAATGGAAAGGTAAGATAATGGTCAATGACCGCATTGCCGACAGTATTTTCCAACAAATTCAAACTCGACCGGATGAGTATTCCATTCTGGCAACAATGAACTTGAATGGTGATTACTTGTCTGATGCTGCGGCGGCGATTGTTGGCGGACTGGGAATGGGACCAGGAGCAAATATTGGTGATGAATGTGCCATTTTTGAAGCGACCCACGGCACAGCACCCAAACACGCAGGGTTAGACAAAATAAATCCTGGTTCAGTCATTTTATCCGGTGTGATGATGCTGGAGTATCTAGGCTGGCAAGAGGCGGCTGATTTGATTAAGAAAGGTCTAGGCGATGCTATTGCTAACCGTCAAGTGACTTATGACTTAGCGCGGTTGATGGAACCTCCAGTCGAACCCTTAAAGTGTTCTGAATTCGCTGAGGCGATCATTAAACGTTTCAGTTAGTGCAAAGTTACTAAAGTTCTGTTTTCTAGCCCCTTTTCCGTTAACGGAGAGGGGGTTTTAACAGGTTATATTAGCTCCAGCATGACACATTGTTTCAATCAAAACATAAAAAGTTTTTGAACTGAAGGTCGTAAGAATCTACATACCAATTCCTATGTTTACAAAAAAAGATACTGCAAGGAACTTGAGAATAAGCAATCAGAACCGTCACTGAAGGCATTTTTCGTTCGTTACACTCATCTACAAGCTAAGGCTCACCGATAACTCAGAAAAAAAGTTATTTCTGACCTTTGAGAGCTTTTCTAAAGTTTTGACGATAGTTTTTACTTGAAACAAACAAAGCTGGCCACAATAAAGCTAGACTTAGACGATTGGGCAGAGTTCGCTGGAAGTTAGTTCGGTTAAATCCATTCAAGAACTTCCAAACACCACCTGTATAAACCACCACTAATCCACAGACGATTAATTCCATTTAGCACAACTCCACAAGCAATTGGTCAGAATTTGAGTTAAGCTTTACTGACACCATAATGGAACTTCATAAAACTTCGCGATACATGTGGAAACATGAACGGGTACTTTAGTACCCGTAAAAGGGACTGGTTTTTTAAATGGATATAATCCCAGGAACCCGTAAACCTGTTTAAGTCTCCTCGCTCAACACAACTAAGATGACTGGCCTTTAACCACGACCTAACAAGAGGTCTTGCAGATAGTCCGAACTGGAGAAGTATTCGGAAGTGTGTACCAAGTTGTGTCTCTATGAGCTAGTCATCACTTACGTCACCCGACTTGTTTCGGACAAGCCCAGTGGCTTTAGCTCTGGGTTGATGACACGTTAATGAATACATTTATATATCAAGTTTAGAGTAGCTTTGTGCATTTTTGCCATCTACCCTTAGTCATTTAGAAATGGTCTCTAAAGAAATGTAAAGGTATGGAGTGCGATCGCCCCTTGGGGCGATCGCAAAAATTTCCACTACAGCTAACTTCTATCCCATCAGTAGATACACCCTATCTACCACAACGTTAACGACATGATGAGTGATGGGAAGGCTATCAACAACCATACCAAGACACAACAACATCATGTATGAGATGGAATAGAGGAACAATCCTTTAGCTAAATTGCGGTCTTCCGGGTTGTGCAGTAGTTGCCAAGCTTTGTAAATAAAAACTCCTCCTAGACTCACAGCAATGACTCCGTAAATCATTCCACTGACATGCAAAGGATAAATCAATGAAAATGTTGCTGCTACTGTAACTAGGGTATAGAGCCAAATCTGCCGCACCGTCGGCGTAGTTCCTACAATGACAGGTAACATTGGTACGCCAACTTTTGCGTAATCATCCCGAATCATCAAAGCAAGGGACCAAAAGTGAGGCGGTGTCCACAAAAAGACAATCGCAAAGATTAACCATGCTGCCCAGCTTAGTGTACCTGTGACAGCAGCCCAACCTACTAATACTGGAATCGCCCCTGCTGCCCCACCAATAACGATATTTTGAGTGCTATGTCGTTTTAGTAAATGCGTGTAGACTAGCACATAAAAAACAATACCAGACATTGCGAGCAGAGCAGCTAGTAGGTTGGCAAAGACGTAAAGCAATGTAAAGGAAATGACAGCCAAAGCACTGCCAAAAATCAGAGCATCGCGCGACTGTATTCTACCTGAAGGCAGAGGGCGGTGACGTGTGCGCTCCATTTCATAATCGATATCTCGGTCATAGACACAGTTAATCGTCTGGGCGCTTGCAGCTGCCAAAGTTCCACCAGTCAGTGTGACGAATAACAACAATGGGTCTACTTCTCCCTTAGCTGCAATCCACATACTTCCAGCAGTGGTAATGAGTAGCAAAGGAATGATTCTGGGCTTTGTAAGCTGGTAATAGCTTTGAATCACTTGTAGAAATGTTTGATGGTGGCGAGAGACATTAGTCTCAATCATTTTGGCACTATTTCCTTTTTTTCAAGCTGAAATGCAGATCTCATGGCTAACAGCAACCAAAAATGATCTGTTAGCAATTTAGCCATGGGCAACTAACCAGTTATCAGTTATCAGTTTTTTGTTCGTTGTGTACTGTGTACTGTGTACTGTGTACTGTTGTCATCCAGTTGCTTGTTCACTTGTCGTGTTTTCTTTGATAATCACGCTGTTAGCGTTGATCCCACGGCTATGAACCCAGTCGCGTAGTGCGAGAACTGTGAAACCCACTAAAGTACCTAGTAAAGCCGCCCCCACAGCTTGGTGAGAGACGGTGAGTGGTTCGACTTGAAGATGCAGCCGGAAAGTAGCAACTCCTAACAGGAGTTGTACAATGAGTAACCCACCAGCCATATTTGCTAGTCGTCGTAAAGTAGGATGCAGTGCTGGTGTCCGCCATGAAAGAAATACCACTGCCAATGTTGCCACTGTTGGAGGCACTACGCCAGCAATATGACTATACATCACAGCACAAAGTTGGGATATGCCAAAGCATTGGTGTAGTGCCCAGCGAGACCCGACCAAAGCACCTAGTAGACTTTGCAGATAAACCAAGACAGCTGCTGTTAAACCTACCCAAGGTAAGTGACCCACGGTTCCAGTGACCTGGTAAGGGGTAATTGCAGTACCGATAACTAGTAGAGTCGTGAAAAATAACAGCGCCGTTCCTAAGTGAGCGGTTACAATATCGAACCGCAAAAGTTCAGTGACGGTGAGTCCGCCTAAGACACCTTGGAAAACGATTAAAAATAGGGCGAATGTGGATGCCCAAGGCAGCCATCTGGGTAAAGAGCGACGATACCACCAGGACATTCCAACGAGTGCGATCGCGCTGATACCAATCAATGCTGCATCCAACCTGTGAAACCACTCCAGGAAAACCTGGAAATTCATTTGCTTGGTTGGCACCAGTTCTCCGTAACACAAGGGCCAATCAGGGCAAGCAAGTCCAGCATTCATCACACGGGTGGCACTGCCTATTGCCATCAAAATCAAAGTGGCTATACACATTCTCCACACCAAGCGACGAATTCGTTCCTGTGGAACCTGCTGTGGCACAGTCGTTATGTTTTGTTGTTCTAGGACAAATTCGCTCATGTGAAAGATACCTTTTGCCGCTCTTTGAGAACTATCTACATTCAAAAATTTGTCAGTACACACCCATCTTCCACCCTAGCGTATAACTAAGGTTTGAGACTGGCTCTCACTATACTGTGAATTACTCTAGCTACTTTTTGCCTGAAGCTTTAGGGATTTTTTAAGTTGTGAAGCATTGAGAAGAGCTCAGAACCAAAATTCAATCAGTCAACAGTACACTGTGAGCAGTTATCAAGAAAGTCAGAGGGCAGTATTCCTTCTGCCTCCTGCCCTCTGCCCTCTAGCTTGAAAGTGGGTGTAGGGGCAAAACAAGTCAAAAGTATCAAGTCAAAAGTGACAGTGTTCTTTATTTTTGACTTTTGATTTTTGATTTTTGACTTCCCCGTAGGGGCGGGGTATAGGGGAAAGCCAGATTTTCATGCATGGCTGTGAAATTTTTTCATCGGGACTGCCTTGTTCAATAAGGTCTTAGCTCTGGATCACAAAGCGCTCTCAAACGAGCCACGCTGCGGGTTGTGGAGGACTCTGGCTCCTTTTGATAACTGATAACTGATAACTGATAACTGAGTTGACTGAGTTGATTGTTTGCATGAATGCGCTTCATTCCACAAGCCTTTTCTAAATCCACATCCGCCCTCTGGCACATCTGAAGAACAGTTTTTGTTCAAGATTCTAAAAATTAGCCTAAAAATTAATAAAAATTTCATTCCTTCCCCCGACATATCTTTTAGGCTGGACTACTGTAGTAAGTGAGTAAACTGCTCAGTTCGATATAGTAAAGCTGTTAACTCGAAAAAACCGTGAAAATCCCAAGTTCGATCTGGACATTACTCATTGGCATTGTGCTGACCCTCGTCAGTGTTTGGTACGGTCAAAATCATGGTCTCTTTCCAACAGCAGCCTCCGAGGAAGCCACCTTAGTAGATGATCTGTTCAACGCGATGATGATCATCTCCACAGCTATCTTTCTCATTGTCGAAGGTGTTTTGATTTACTGTGCCTTTAGATATCGTCGTCGTCCAGGCGACGATACAGACGGACCACCAGTTGAGGGCAATGTACCTCTAGAGATCCTCTGGACAGCGATCCCGGCTATTCTCGTCATTGGTATTTCAATTTACAGTTTCGACGTTTACAATGAGATGGGCGGTTTCAGCCCCCATGCTGTGCATGAAGCTCCTGTCGCCCCACAAGCAATGAAAATACCAGGGGCTGCGATAGCGGCAACTTTAAGTGATACCGCGACAAGCACAGAACCCAACCTCAATCAGGAAAAATCTGATGAGGCGATGCAAGATCCAGCCACAGCATCAGTCCGCAATGCAGATCAAATTCCTCAACTACGGAATGCCCCAGGTGTAGGGAGTGTTGCTCCCACCATTGGACCGACTCCCGAAAATGAAGGCAAACCACCTGAATTTGTAGTGAACGTCACAGCTTTACAGTACGCCTGGATTTTTACCTACCCTGAAACAGGTGTGACTTCTGGTGAACTGCACGTTCCCATCGGGCGCGAAGTGCAAATGAATATGACAGCAAACGATGTTATTCACGCTTTTTGGGTGCCAGAGTTCCGCTTGAAGCAGGACGTTATCCCCGGTCGGCAGACCGAAATTCGCTTTACGCCGAGCAAAGAAGGTGACTATACACTCATCTGTGCGGAACTGTGCGGTCCTTACCACGGTGCCATGAGAACACAAGTTGTTGTTCAAAAGCCGCAAGAGTTTGAACAGTGGATGCAAGAACAGCAAGTCGCTAGCACTGAAGTGCTAAACCAAGCAGTAGCTGTTAATCCTGCAGATGTATCCCCATCTGAATTTTTCGCGCCTTACACCAGCGAGATGGGAATTCATCCTGAAATGTTACATCAGATTCACAAGTAGTCATTAGTCATTAGTAATTGGACAAATGACAAAGGACAACTGACAACTAAGTTTTTATGACACAAGCACAGCTACAAGAAACAGCCAATATCCCTGCTCGTATTGAGGAGCCAGGGGTAAGACATTGGCGAGACTACTTTACATTTAACACTGACCACAAGGTCATTGGGATTCAATACCTGGTCACGACGTTCATTTTCTACTGTATTGGCGGCGTTTTGGCTGACTTGGTTCGCACAGAACTGCGAACCCCAGAAACCGATTTTGTCACGCCTGAAGTGTATAACAGTTTGTTTACGCTGCACGCCACGATCATGATTTTTTTGTGGATAGTGCCAGCAGGCTTTGGGTTTGCTAACTTCGTGATGCCCCTGATGATCGGGGCAAAGGATATGGCATTTCCACGCCTAAATGCTGTTTCTTTTTGGATCATTCCCCCTGCTGGGTTGTTGCTGATCGCCAGTTTACTGCTGGGCGATGCACCAGATGCAGGTTGGACTTCCTATCCTCCCCTGAGCTTGGTCACAGGTCAAGTGGGTGAAGGAATTTGGATTCTGAGCCTCCTCCTGCTGGGTACATCTTCGATTCTGGGGGCGCTCAACTTTATGGTCACCCTCATCAAGATGCGTATCCCAGGCATGGGCTTCAATCAAATGCCCCTGTTCTGCTGGGCGATATTTGCGACTTCAGCGCTGGTTCTGATAGGTACGCCAGTGCTAGCAGCAGCTTTAATTCTGCTTGCTTTTGACTTGTTTGCAGGAACGACATTTTTTAACGCGACTGGCGGTGGTGATCCGGTCGTTTACCAGCATATGTTCTGGTTTTACTCCCACCCAGCGGTTTACATCATGATTTTGCCCTTCTTTGGGGCAATTTCCGAGGTGATCCCCGTTCACTCACGCAAGCCAATTTTTGGATATAAGGCGATCGCCTACTCTAGTTTGGCAATCAGCTTTTTAGGGCTCATCGTTTGGGCGCACCACATGTTCACCAGTGGTATGCCCGGTTGGCTGCGGATGTTCTTCATGATCACAACCATGATCATCGCCGTACCAACGGGTATCAAAATTTTCAGCTGGCTGGCAACCATGTGGGGTGGCAAAATCCGTCTTAACAGTGCCATGCTATTCGCAATGGGCTTTGTTGGCACCTTTGTGATTGGCGGAATCAGTGGCGTCATGTTGGCGGCGGTGCCGTTTGATATTCACGTTCACGATACCTATTTTGTGGTAGCACACCTGCACTACGTCCTATTTGGCGGTAGTGTTCTCGGCATTTATGCTGCGTTCTACCACTGGTTCCCCAAAATGACGGGGCGGATGTTGAATGAATTTTGGGGTAAGGTTCACTTTGCCCTGACCTTTGTCGGTCTAAATCTGACCTTCTTACCTATGCACAAGCTGGGGATGTTGGGCATGAACCGTCGTGTTGCCCAATATGATCCCCAATTTGCGTTCCTGAACGAAATTTGCACCTATGGTGCTTATCTACTGGCGGTTTCCACACTACCCTTCATTATCAATGTAATTTGGAGTTGGATGTACGGACCAAAAGCAGGTAATAATCCTTGGAATGCACTGACCCTAGAGTGGATGACGACTTCACCCCCAGCGATTGAGAATTTTGATAAAACACCAGTCTTAGCGACTGGACCATACGATTATGGTTTAGAGAACACTAGAGAGGGTGTACCTCTATCTTCTGCCGATCCAGTCTTGTCTGCCGGTCCTAACTCAGTGCTACGCGCCGAGCCTGGCGAGCCATCTCCTGCTATCACTGCTGAGAAAGAAGAACGCTGATAAATTATGAATGATGAATGCGAAAAAATTTCTTCATTCATCATTCATAATTCATAATTCGTAATCCATAATTCAACGGAAAATTCATGCAAAGTCAAACAATTGACCCAGCTAAGGCTGAACTGAATTATCACCACCAAGCCACAGCAGAAGCTCATCACGAAGAACATCCAGACTTTCGCCTATTTGGGCTGGTTGTATTCTTGATCGCTGAAGGCATGATTTTTATGGGGTTGTTCGGGGCCTATCTGGCTTTCCGTTCTACAGTACCAGTTTGGCCACCAGAAGGAACGCCAGAGTTAGAACTATTACTACCTGGAGTGAACACCATCAATCTGATTGCTAGCAGTTTTGTCATCCACAATGCTGATACTGCTATCAAAAGAATAATGTACGGGGCATGCAAATTTGGTTTGCCATAACTGCCGTAATGGGTATTACTTTCTTGATAGGGCAAGTATATGAGTACACCCATCTAGAATTTGGCTTGACCACTAACTTATTTGCCAGTGCATTTTATGTTTTGACTGGCTTCCACGGTTTGCACGTGACTCTCGGAGTTTTGGTAATTCTTACCGTATTGTGGCGATCGCGCAGTAAAGGTCACTACAGCAATGAACATCACTTTGGTATAGAAGCCGCCGAACTTTACTGGCACTTCGTTGATGTCATTTGGATTATCCTCTTCGGCTTGCTGTATTTGCTTTGAGTCTTAGTGATGAGTTTTTCGAGCCACTTAATATGCTAAGCAACCCCCTATAGGGGGTTTTATTTTTTCTGATAGTGTGAGCCATGCAATACACTAGACCTCTTGCAAAAGTGCCGCTTCATTTTCCATAGACAAAAATGGACAACCCTCTACAATGTCTACTCGTAAAACTCAAGATCTGGGTGTATTTTTGCGGCTAGACCGAAGAACTTGGGTAAAACTAGTTGACGGGAAGCCGCAAAAATACAAGGGTTGTCCATTTTTGTCGTTAGCGTAGCGAGCCGTAGGCTGGGTTTGCCCAACCCAATCAATCATAGTTTCACTCTTGTTTGTACACAAAGGTTTTATACCCTTTTCTTACTTTTCGGCGACAAGTAGCTAAAAGTAATATTTAATACTTGGTTGTATGCTGAATACTTGTATTGTTTTAATTTTCTACGCCTAAATATATAAAATTTTCATGAATTCTATATTTTTCATGAGGTTGCTTAAGTACAAACACCGAAAGTCTTAAGAGTTTCAAATTTTCTTACAAGCCATGCTGGAACAAAAGCGATTTTTCATGCTTGCTTCACTTACCTATAGCAGTTTTCATACATCTTTTAACTTTTTTTGAAAATTATAGTAATCTAAATGTTAGTGAGTATGTTACCTACCATCTACCCAGTAACTAAAACTTTCTATTTTTTCAGGTATGTACTCAATCAGTTGAGTTCCACTGGACATTTCCGCACTTGGCACTCAAAACTCTCCAGGGTGACGATTCAATTACGAAACAACGTCACATTCTGTTACCACTACGTATGATGAAATTACCTTTTTATGAAACAGTTGCTTTTGCGTCTCATGGTGCAACATTAGTGTATGAGTTATTACTACAATCACTACTAGTATGAGTTTGCCATTCTTGTCATTCAAACAACCTCTACTTAGCTTAGAGAAAACTTGGTGGACAGACGTTTTATGGCAATCATAGGTAGGGTTAGAACATGCTTCTTCTTGTTGACAGAAATATCAGTTATCTCATTTTCTTGGTATTCAAAAATACTTTATAAAGATCTGTTTGAGAAAGAGTTATCCACTTTGCAAACTTTTTGTCATGCCTTATTATGCCGTAAACTCTATAACTAGGTGTACTCCTCAGTACAACAGTTAGATAAAAGCTAAAACTCTCTGCACAAGCCATCTGTTATTTCTCCCGGACTCCATAAGAAGCAGTAGAACTGAGTAAAACTCAAAACCAGCAAAGCTAGCAGATTTACCAGGAATTAGGCATCTCCAAACATTGCTCTTTTTTTGGGGAGCGCTCTTCGTTTCCAGAAATTGAGTACTAGAAATTGAGTACTATAGTCTCACTCCTGTGAGTGTTTGTATAAATAGGTATAAGTAATGCTGAAACGACTTCTTAATAAGAGAAAGTACAACTTTGTGACAACAATATAGAGACTAAGTTGCTAGTTACCAATAGCATGATTTTTCTACTATACAGCCACAAGTACCTATTTTCATATCCTTGTCATTCTTTCTGTCGAAAATTGTTGATTTATGAATATGACGACACTTCCTATTGGTAGATACAGATTTTTTCAAACATTACAGCCACTATCTCTACTAGGAAAAATGACCAGTAAACCTCTTACTGGTTGTTGGCAAGTTTTTAGCCCGTCAGTTTCTTGGTCAATCTATTTAGATGAAGGGAAACTGATTTATGCTTGCTATACAGATAAAATGCTTGATTTAATTTACAGACATTTAGACCGTTTGAGTGAGCAAATTCCTACTCTCAATAGTGGAATTGATAAACAATTGCAGGCGGTATTTGACAGTGGACTTGTTGTCAATCAAGCAATACCAAATCCAGATTATTTAGCTATTTGCTGGTTAGTGAATCAAAAGTATATGACTCCTGGTCAAGCAGGAATATTGATAGAGCAATTAGCAATAGAAGTTCTTGAGCCATTTCTGAAGATGAAAGAGGGAAGTTACGAATTCACCTCTGAGAGTTTCATGGATGATATGCCCAAGTTCTGTCATCTAGATTTACGCTTAATAGTTGAAAAGTGTCAAAATCACTCACAAAATCAGGAAAATACCAAATCACGAAATAAACAACAACGCTTTCCCTTTTTTTCATCAAAATTTGGCAGTCACAGACAAAAACTGAGCAAGAATTTACAAATATAAACAGTGAGCAGACGACAGAGGTTAAAAATAACGATGGGGAACAGCAGAGTTCTCAAAACTCATCTGAAAGAAAAGTTTATAAAATCGTCTGCATTGATGATAGCCCTGTCATCATCAATTCAATCAACAATTTTTTAGATGACAAAATGTTTTCTGTGATTGCAGTGAATGATTCTTTAAAAGCTTTAATGCAAATAATCCGTGTCAAACCTGACCTCATTTTACTAGACATTGAAATGCCAAGCTTAGACGGCTATGAACTGTGTTCTTTGTTACGAAAACATTCATATTTTCAGCATACGCCAGTAATTATGGTTACGGGCAGAACAGGATTAATAGACAGAGCAAAAGCAAAGATGGTTAGAGCGACAGGCTATCTAACTAAGCCTTTTACACAGGTAGATTTGCTAAAAGTCATCTTTCATCATATTGAAAGTTTATAAGTGATGTAACAGTAGTGCTAAATTTCACCTAAGCTAGCTTTGTATTTAGAAAGTGCTGTTACGCCTACAAGTGTACTATAGGGAATGAGGGAGTCAAGGAGAAGGTTTGACGCTTTTCTTCAAAGTTAAAAAGATACAAATTAAAAGTGCGATAGCTTATTCTTAGAATAAAAACAAAACTTGACAATTACTTTTTAAAGAATGCTCATAATGAGCAGTTTTTCTTTTTATGTTAGCTTCAAAATATATTAGGCTCATCAAAAGTTAACTATCTATTCTTTACAGTTATAAGAGTTAAACAAAAAACTGTTTGTGAAAGATAAAGCAGAGTACTGATGCCTATACAGCTAAAAAATTAGCTGCTTAATGAATAGCAATGTGAATTTGAATTTAAGTATGAATAGTTCAAACATTATACTTGCCCTAATACAAACCCAAAATAACGTGCGGAATGGCTATCTGAAGTTTCATCTTCATCAACGAATTCCTGGTGTTATTTCAATTTGAAAGGGTTGGTATAGCAAGATAAATAATTATTGATAGTCTGAAAGGGGAAAGGTATTTTGTATTTTTTAATTCTTCATAATATCTAATATTTGCTATTATAAATTATCTCATTCGATTAGCTTACTAACATCACCTTTAGTAATTGCTACATACCTACCAAGAATTAGTCATGTTTTCTTTGGTAATTAGAGATGACTAATGACTCATGACTCTTGACGAATAAAGACTATGTTACAAGACAAAGAACTAGAAGCCCAGTTGCAATTTCTAGAGGAAGCAATTGACTCTCTCAATACTCTGGAAGCTGTATTATTAGAAGTCAAATTTAATCGTCAAATTGCTCTACCAAAAATCAATGCTGGAGTGAGAGCGGCTCATTCTATCAAAGGTGGCGCAGGGATGATGGGATTTCGGACTTTAAGTGCTTTAGCTCACCGTTTAGAAGATTCTTTTAAAGTATTAACAACTCAGAAAGACTCTTTTGAACTTGACATGGATTTGCAAAGTTTACTCCTAGCTGGAGTAGATTGGCTGCGTCAAATAGTGAAACTACATTCAGAAGGTTATACTATCGACGAACAATGGTTAGCAACCTTTTGTTATCCAGTTTTTGAAGAGTTACAAGAGCGTTTGGGTTCTTTAATCTCTGAGGAAAACATCACGATTCTATCACCAGAAAATGGATTGCAAGACATTATTTCTTTACTATTTCAAACAGAAGTAGAAGACTGTCTACAACGCTTAGAATCATTAATTTTAAAGAGTGAAAACTCTGTTTTGCAAGACGAAGTGACTCTCATGGCGATAGAGTTGGGTGGTTTAGGGGAAATGCTGCAACTACAAGCTTTTACTCAGCTTTGTAAGTCAATAACTGAACAATTAGAAGCAGCAGAAAAAGTTGAAGAAATTACGCGTTTAGCCTTGCAAGCATGGCGACAATCACAAACCTTGATACTCACACATCAGATTGATAGTTTACCAACAGAGATTAGAATACTTGATGAGAGTAAGTTCAGTAGAACTCCTGTGATTCAAAAATCTCATGGCTTTAGACAATAGGTGTAGCTGTGGAAGGTCAAAAATTGCGAAATCTAGCATGCATCTTAACCACTGGACCAATAACAACAATTGCTGGCGCTTCAAACCCCGTTGCCTCGACTTGCTTTACAATTGTTCCCATCTGACCAATCAATTCTTCCTGATCTGGTCGCGTACCCCAACGTACCAGAGCAATAGGCGTTTCTGAATTCAACCCGGCTTGGGTTAACTGCTCCACAATATGAGACAGATTGTGAATACCCATGTATATCACTATTGTTTCTGAACCGTGGGCGATCGCATTCCAATTCACTGCGGGATGATACTTACCTGCCGCCTCATGTCCTGTCACAAAAGTGACAGATGAACTATAACATCGATGCGTCAAAGGTATACCTGCATAAGCTGGAGCAGCAATTCCCGATGTCACACCAGGCACAACTTCCACAGGAATTCCAGCTTCTATCAATTCTTCCATCTCCTCGCCACCGCGACCAAATATAAACGGATCGCCTCCCTTGAGTCGCACAACAATGGCATTATCCTGCGCCTTAGCAATGAGCAAGTGTGTTGTTTCTTCCTGTATAATAGAGTGACGTCCCCGCCGCTTACCGGCATCAATCTTCTGAGCTTCAGGATTTATCATCGCCAAAATTGCCGGACTGACCAAGGCATCATAGATGACCACATCCGCACACTCTAATAATCCTTTCCCCTTGAGAGTCATCAACCCCGGGTCTCCCGGTCCTGCGCCTACTAGGTAGACCTTACCCAAAGACCTCTTATTTTCTTCCTTTTCTTCCTTAGCATCCCTTGTGTCTTCGCGGTTCATTGTTCTAACAAATCCCAAATCAATTCCACTAACTCTGCACTTGCTCCTAAAGGCTCAGCAAGTTGAAAGTTTACCATAGGAAACTGTAATTTTAACTCTTGTTGCCTTCGAGCAACAGTATCCGTCATTCCACCTGGAAAAAGAAAGTATGGTATTGTCAGTAAATTCTTATAGTTAGCAGCCACTAACTCTTGTACCCGTGCTTCCAAGCTGGGAAACACACTCAAGTATGCAGCCACTGCTCCTATCTTCGCCGCCATTGCTTCCACTGGGGCGTTAGCTTGCTGGCGACGACTACCATGAGCTAAAAGAATTTTTGCTTCTGCTTTTGTAGCGATCAATTGCTTCGCCAGCAAGCGCTCTAAAGCAGGGTGACACCCTAAGTATGGTTGCAAAAATATCTTGATATCTTGACCGAGAACTTGCTTTGCCAATGCGACTTCCGCTGGAATATCTTCCATCACATGAATCCCTGATAGCAAGAATAGTGGTAGAATTTTGAGACTATGATATCCAGAATCTAAAGCATTCTTACCAAATTTGATGATTTGCTGATGTAGGGGTTCAGGATTTCGTTCCAAATACGCAGTACTGACCAAGGTTTCACATTTCCACTGAGAAGTTATAGGCCCAGTTGCAAGAGCGGATAAATCTCTTCCTATCTTATGACATAACAGTCCTACCAGATGTTTCATAGCAATTTCTGGACGCGGATCACGACTTCCGTGGGATACCAGCAGATATGCAGATGCCATTGGAAAGGACATGACTCAAATGTTTCGTTTCACTAAATATAGCAGTTTTCAGTTGGGTGAAATACATCAAAAAATTAAGGAACCGCATCCTCGACGAGCTTTGGACGCAGATGAACTTGTACTTGATCCAAATGAGAATCGCTATATAACGTAAGTTGATATTAGATCAATTTAAATGGCTATTAGCCAGGAACTGTGGTTTCCTGGCTGTTGTAGCGCTTCATTAAAAATATTGTCAGATGGTGGTTGATTTCTCAACCTACTTTTCTGCAAGTGGGTCAGCAATGTAACGGAAAGTGGGTTCCGAATTCCAAGGACCGCGCTCATCCTTACCGTTAGTAGATAAGTTGTAGTAAATGTCTACAGTGCTATCGGGTTGGATACTACCGAAGAATGGCTCAGTTAACTTACCTAAAGAATCAAGCGCCTTCATGAACATTTGGGTATGAGATACTTCCCGCGTCAGAAGATGAACAAGTACCTGTTTGGTTTCCTCATCAGGAGCTAGCTTAATCAATGCTTCATAAGTTTGACGTGCGCCAGCTTCAGCAGCAATGTCAGCACGCAAATCGCGCACTACGTCACCACCTTCATTGACATAGCTTGCTGACCAAGCTTGACCTTGACTATCTAGTAAGTGAGGTCCCACACCCCGCACAGCAAACAAGGTACTTTTATAAGCTTCAGTTTGGTCAATATTTTTGGTATGGCTTTCGATAAGTCTACCAACCATTTCTAAATGGCTAAACTCTTCAAGAGCAATATCTTGCAACATATCCCGAATTCCAGGATTTTCGCAGTGAAAGGACTGCGTCCAGTATTGCAAAGCTGCTGTTAATTCACCTGTAGCACCACCAAACTGTTCTAGAAGCAGTTGAGCAAAACGTGGATTTGGATCAGCAATCTTAACAGGTTGAATTGTTTCTTTCTTATGAAAAAACACAATTCTTCTCCTTCTTTAATAAGTTTTTGTTCCAGTTTCACAAGAGTTCATGAATGAAACTCTTGAAATCTGGAAATGTTGTACACCTTTAAAAAATGTTAGTTGTGACAGCTTGCTGAAACCTTCATCCTGGGAAAGACTTACTATCTGAGTAGCTCTATCCAAAGTTGTTATTATTTTTGGGCAAGCTATTGCTTTTGGGCACTGTACGTATAGAAATTGTCAAATGCTCCTACCGTTTCAAATTGATAAGAAGGTACCAAATCATTAAGTTTTAAATCTGTACGGTAAATACTAAAAATAATGAAATCTTGTTTTTCTGTACTCAAGGAGATAATTTCCTTCATACGCGGATTTGCGGCTTCTAGCAGTTTATCGCAATTCCAGTGTATGAAATTTTCAAATAAATTTGGACTTTTCTTGCAGACATTGCTTTGCAAGTACTCGGTCAGTCTTTGTACTGCATAATCTTCATATTTGGTCTGATTAGGATTTGTGTTCGCCATTGCCATACCCAAGACTGTTACTCCAACGACTCCTAGGCATGTCATGATAGTAAAAGCTTTCATTTTTCTCAACTGCTATTTGCCGTAGATATTAGACTCTAGATTAACTGAGTCCGTTCCTCTTACATATTTATAACTTTTAATTGATTTGTTAGTGATAATTTTTCAAAGAAAAATCCCCTAGGCTATCACCTAGGGGATATCACGACAGGTGTCGTGCAGTACAAGACCCAGTAGCTAATCGTTCAGAGGAGGTTTGAGTCTTGTGCTGTGTCATTTTTTGTGCAAGAACGTATTAACACCAACAATACTGCTCACAAAATTGGTGCAGTTGCCAAAATGCCGATTTAGTCATTAGTCATTAGTCATTAGTCATTAGTCATTAGTCATTAGTCATTAGTCATTAGTCATTAGTCATTGGTTATTAGTTATTAGTTTTGACATGTATTCAAGCTGTCATTTGGCTAAATCTGATCAAAGAAACCAGAGCTATACTCTTGTAGGAGGTAAAGATAACTTATCAAGATAACCTTCTAGACTGACCTAAATTACTATCTTCAACGCTATCCACTTCTGTTGATACTAATAGTTGCCGAATTAACCTTGCAACGGCTTTCTGCACCAACTGGTTGGCGACTTGTTGACCCAAAAGCTGTACTCCTGGATTGAATAATAACTGAGCAATTTGAGGTGCGATTTGTGTTGGGTCAAAACCACGGGTTTCTTGGAGAATATTCAAAATACGTAGGATATGATCCAAGGTTTGTTGTTGTTCGATGGTAGCAGCAGGAGTTTCATTGACTGCTGTTATCCCAACTCTTTCCCGCAGCAAGTAAGTAAAGTTATGCAAAACATTTTTTGTTAAAGCATCGAATCCTTTGACAATTTCATCAACCAGTTTGTCTCGAATAAAAGCGCCGCGTTCGGAAGACAAAAAGTCTACTGCTTGATTTGTAACTAAGTTAAAGTCATAATCTTGACTATTACGAGCATTACGTAACAAATTTTCTAAACGATTCCAGCGAAATCTATCTTCTTTAAACAGCAAATCTTGCAAGGATGCTCTTAATTCCGGCGCTGGATCGGTTAACAGGCGTTTAGCAACATAGGGATAAGCTTCGCTGAGGACTTTGAAGTTCGGATCAATATAGATCGCAATTCCTTCTAAAGTCACCAAAGAACGAATAATTAGAGCGTAGTATGGTGGTACGCGAAAGGGATATTCATACATCAAAGCTGAGAGGTCATCAGTGATGCTTTTGATGTTCAATTCAGCAACACTGGCTCCTTGAGCATCAGCAAATACGTTGCCAAAAGCTGGAATAATTGGTGTTAAATCTGTTTCTGGAGATAAAAAATCTAACTTTACGTAGTCTTTTGCCAAGCCTTCAAAATCGCGGTTGACAACGTGAACAATTGCTTCAATCAAACCATAGCGCTGCGGTGGCTGAATCTCGCTCATCATTCCAAAGTCGAGATAAGCCAATTGACCATCGAATGTCGCTAATAAATTACCTGGGTGAGGATCCGCGTGGAAAAATCCATGTTCCAGCAACTGGCGTAGCGAACATTGTACGCCGACTTCAATCAAGTACCGAGCATTTATACCTAAGACGCGAAGTTCTTCTGTCTGGGTTAACTTAACGCCATTAATCCACTCCATTGTTAAGACACGACGATTGGTGTATTCCCAGTAGATTTTTGGCACGTAAACATCTTTCATGTGACCATAAAGCTGATAGAAGCGCTCAGCGTTCTGTCCCTCATGAATGTAATCCATCTCTTCAAAGATGCGATCGCCTAATTCATCAAGAATACCAACAAGGTCACTCCGCACCCGTTTAACTTTTTTCTTCGCCCATGCAGCGAGTTTGCGTAGGATATACAAATCAATGGTAATGCGCTCTCTCAAGTCGGGACGTTGGACTTTAACAGCAACTTCTTCACCAGAACTCAGCTTCCCCTTGTAGACTTGACCCAAGGAAGCAGCAGCAATTGGTTCAGCAGAGAGTTCAACGTAAATCTTCTGAGGAGGTAACCCTAACTCTTCCTCAATAAACTGATAGGCAATTTCGTTAGGAAAAGCTGGTAACTTGTCTTGCAGTTGAGTCAATTCTTCCAGATAAACAGGAGGAACGAGATCCGGTCGAGTGGACAAAGCTTGTCCAATTTTGATGTAAGCTGGTCCCAATCTGGTCAACAGTTCTCGCAGCCCAGCTGCTCGCCTTTGGTCATTTTTGACGACAACTCCCCGCTTGCTATCCCACCATAACCCCACTGCAAAAGTCATGGTTGATGTCAAAACTGTGATAATGCGCCGCAAAACTTGCAGGGGTCTTTTTTGGTAATGCGCCTCTATCTCCTGCGGATTGTAATGTATTGCTTCAGACTCAGTTTTTGTCGCAACCAGCACCTTACTTTCTTGGGTTTCCTCTGAGTCTGGTAAGCTACTAATAACTTGAACAAGCGCACGATTTTCAGGTACTCGCTCAGGATTGGAAAGTTTGCGTGAATTGGCAAACTCATTCACATGAGTGTCTTGCTTCATTTGTTGGGAAGTAGGGGGAACTGTCTTAGCATTCATGTAGCTTTACCACAGCATCAGAGTTGTTATGTTAATAATTGTAACAATTTGTCATACAAAGATGTAAATTTTATGAAGAGACAGGAAATAGTCAGACCAATCGTACAGAATTCATTCTGACTCCTGACTCCTGACTCCTGACTCCTGAATTCTTTCTTAGTCACTTATGATTTATTTTTCAATTTAGGAACTCTATCGTCAGCAGAATTTACACTCAAGTCGAACTAAACTAAATTTGGTACACTTCAAAAAGTCATACTAGTCCAATAGTATGAGGTATTGCTAACTGCTAACCGTTCATTTCTAGTCTCCCACAACTCAAAAGAATCCGGCGTCTGTCCTCACGGAGAATTTCACTTAATGTTGTCTCTATTGCGAATAGAAAACTTTGCCCTTATTGACCAATTAGAACTGGAATTTGGCGCTGGACTCAATGTTTTGACAGGGGAAACCGGCGCTGGAAAGTCGATTATATTAGATGCGATTGATGCTGTCTTGGGTGGTAAAGTCTCCAGTCGTGTCATTCGTACTGGTACAACTCGGGCAATGGTAGAAGCGACGTTTAGCTGTAACTCAGCATTAGCCGCGACTTTGAGCGAACAAGAAATAGATTTAATCGAAGATAATTCTATAATTATTAGCCGAGAAATTGCAGTGACTACAACTAATATTCGTAGTCGATCACGCGTTAATGGAATATTGGTTAATCGACAGGTGATGTCAGGACTCAGGGAACGCTTGGTGGAAATCACTGCTCAAGGACAAACTGTACAAGTGGGACAATCTGCTCAAGTCCGCGACTGGTTAGATATGTACGGTGGCGACTCCCTCATGCAGCAGCGACAGCTTGTCGCCTTTGACTTTGCAGAGTATCAAAAAGCACGAATTTTATTAGAAAAACGCCGGACATCAGAACGCGATCGCCTGCAACAACTCGACTTACTAACATATCAAGTACAGGAACTCAAAGCCGCGAATCTCAGCGAACCTGATGAATTAGAAAAACTTTTACAAGAACGAGAACGCCTCAATCATGTCGTCGAGCTACAACAGATGAGTTACAAAGTTTACCAGGCTTTGTACCAAAATGATGATGAAACTCCAGCGGCAGCAGACTTATTAGGAGACAGTGAAGCGACATTGAGCGACATGGTAGAATACGATACCCAACTGCAACCGCTGTTGGATATGGTAAGAGATGCTCAAGCAACTTTAGCAGAAGTTGCACGACAAATTAATACCTATGGGGAAAGTTTAGAAGCTGATCCGCAGCGTTTAGAGGAAGTCGAAGAGCGTATTCAGGAATTAAAGCCAATTTGTCGCAAATATGGTCCGACACTGACAGAAGTCATAACTTATTACCAGCGCATTCAAGGAGAATTGGCCCAACTTAATGATAGCGACCAATCAATTGAAAGTCTGGAACAACAAGAAAAAGCATGTTTGGAAAAGCTGACTCAAGTTTGTCAGGAGTTAACTCGTCTGCGGCGCTCCACCGCTATTGCTTTAGAAGCAGAACTCATCAGAGAACTGAAACCTTTGGCAATGGAAAAAGTAAAATTTCAAGTTGAGATTGTACCGACTTCCCCAACTGCAGCAGGAGCAGATAAAATTACCTTTTTGTTTAGTCCTAACCCAGGAGAACCACTGCAACCTTTAACAGAAATTGCTTCAGGTGGTGAAATGAGCCGCTTCTTATTAGCGCTCAAAGCTTGTTTTTCTCAAGCTGATGATAGTGCAACACTGGTGTTTGACGAAATTGACGTTGGAGTTTCCGGACGCGTAGCGCAGGCAATTGCGGAAAAATTACATCAATTAGGTCAAACTTCTCAAGTATTGTGTGTCACACACCAACCCTTAGTTGCAGCAATGGCAGACCGACATTTCCGGGTTGATAAGCAAGTGATCACGACCGCTCAAAGTCATAAAACAAACAACGGACATCCCGAACAGCGTACTGTTGTGCGAGTCACAACCTTGGATAATTTAAACAAGCGTCGAGAAGAACTCGCACAGTTAGCTGGTGGGAAGTCCGCGCAGGAAGCAATGGCTTTTGCTGAGTCTTTGTTAACGCAAGCAGCTGATCATCGTCAAAAAAAATGAACATGAACTGACATTTAGCCCAATGGGGGTGAAAAAGATGCAAATTGAAAAGACAGAGGTCATGATTCCCACTCCCTCAGGACAAATGCCCGCCTTCTTGTGTACACCTGCTCTTACTGAGCGCAAGAGCGCCGTCCTCCTCCTGATGGAAGCCTTTGGCTTAACGTCACACATTCGAGACGTAGCAGCCCGGATTGCAAACGAAGGTTACGTGGTGCTCGCGCCGGATCTCTATTATCGCGAGTTACCGAACAACAAGTTCGGATACGACGAGGTTGAGCAAGCGAGGGCTATGATGTTCCGCCTCGATTTTGGCAAGCCCGTGGAGGAAGACATTAGGGCGGCGTTGGCTTATGTTAAGTCACGATCAGATGTTTACCCAGATAAAGTTGGTGTGACTGGGTTCTGTCTGGGCGGCGGACTGAGCTTTCTCACCGCTTGCAAGTTGTCATCCGAAATCGCAGCGGCGGCTCCTTTCTACGGTGTGGTTCTAGATGAGTGGCTCGACGCGGTGGATAACATTACGGTGCCTGTATACTTATTCTTCGGTGGTGTCGATCCATTCATTCCTAACGAACGCGTTAGACAAATCGAGTCCCGGTTGAAGGAACAAGGTATTGAGTACACGTTGAAGGTTTACAGTGATGCTGATCATGGGTTTTTCTGCCATGAGCGTTCTTCCTACAACCGCTTGGCGGCGGAAGACTCTTGGCGCGAACTGACACAGTTCCTTGATAAACATCTGGGTTCTTGAGTATATCCCGCATTCTACTTTATTGTTACAGCGACCTTCTCAAGTAGAGTCATCGGTCCAAGATCTTTGAGAATCTGCATTTGTTGTTCGTTTCGTACGAAAAGGCTACCTGCAAATCCTAATGAGTTGACAGCAATGGACTCGAAAGATTCTTGCGATCGCCGTACAATCAACATCCATTCTCTTGTCGCCAGAAGATTGTAAGAACCAGATTGCCTTCCACTCGCTTCCTCACTGTTTTTTAAGCCGACAGCATGTAGCAGAGTGTGGTAGTGTTCCAGTGTGACTTCAGCAGCTTTTAATGGAGATTGTACCCAATCGTGATTTAACTTTGTAAAAGCGTGTACAAAACGAAGTTGCGGTAGAGTGGCAACAAAGTCTTGAAATTGAGCGGATGCAAACAGAGGTTCAATAGGTATCTGTAACCCATTCGGTATAAGTGGAACTGGAACCAATTGCAAATGCTTGTGTCGCTGACTCGCACCTGCAGTTTTGCCACCGTTGTAAAATACTAAACCATCAAACTCAGCTAGACACGCCCACATTGCGGCAAAATCTTGTACAGTGAGTAGAGTTTCCTGTTCCTCAAACGCACGAGTAATGATGAGCAGGTGATGGTCAGTAACGTTAAATTTATTTAAGATACATAAGTGTGTATGAGAAATATCTGCAACAAACAAATCCTCTTCGTAAGGAAGAAAAGGATTGAACTCTTTACCGGAGGGGGTTTGTGTCTGTTGTTTTTGCTTAACTGCATCTTTACGGGCAAGGTTAGATAAAACTCGTATCAAGAAGCTAACACCACCTTGCTCTATGAACTCAAATTCTGTCGGTATTGTCAGCAACGCTCCACAGCGTATAGCGTACTCAGTTTGTTCTTTGACACGTTTCCATAAAGTGCCTGGTTTCAGTAATATTTCTTCATGTATAGTTGGTTTTTCTTCTTGCATAGTCACTGTATGTATGGCGATCCAGATTTTTTCAAGCTTGCTTTGATAGCAAGTGAACTACCTCGGACTTTGCGTAAGCGAAATCCGAGGCTTCCAGTTTCACAGGGTTAGAAACTGTAACTTGTTTTCTGTACACATCTGTACATTTCTGGTCGTTTTGTATAGGTACTGCTTTTGCAGTACCTATCAATTTCGGCATATTCTGCCAAACCCTTTCGGGTAAAGTTTGCCGAACCTAAGAGGTTCCGCTACGCTAACGACAATGATTTAAGAGCTTGTTATGAAGGCAGCACTACAGCTATAAACCTGTTCGCTGATTACTTAACTACACTTCGACAGAGGAGGCAGCGCGGTCTTGGGGGTTTCCCCCATGAGCGACTGCCGTCTACAAACTGGCGTTCATTTATAGGTGTCATGACTCAAAATCGTAGCTTTCGCTTAGTCTGCACGCTTCGACTTTTTACAGTTGACTAGGTTTGACTAGTTCTGTATAGGTTTTCGGAGCGGTAATTGTTAAGGATAATTTGAACGTTAATCAAAGTATAAGCCACCCCAGTTGCTCCTTAGTCAAAAGCATGCCCTTGTTAGCGCAGCGTGCCGT
>JAAUSC010000146.1 GCA_012031965.1 Scytonema sp. RU_4_4 | reverse complement strand
CATTTGTAGAAAAAGATTGCATCATTAATCACAAATAACATATTTTAAAAGAACTCTTTTATCCAAATACTGTTTCAATTGAATGTTTATTCAATACGATTCTTGTATTATCACTTATACTCCATATTGCTAAATCAAAGCATTGATGAAATTCTCGAACCTATACCCCCAGAAAAATAATTGAATTCCTAAAAGTCTTATAGATTAGATTTTTTTGGGTTTGAGTACATCAGTAATTAACATGAATGTCTATAAAACATCTGATGAGATACTAAAAATAAAGAAGAACTTGTTCTTCAAAAGAAGAGCTAAACATAGCTAGTCGATGAGATAACCTAATATGAAAAAATATTGATACAAGAATTTGTTTTCTTGGTAGCAACAACACAGTCTGTTTTATCTGCGACAAGTCATTAGTTTTAGATTCATTACGTTTCGATTAAGTGAGCCAAAATGTAGCAGCTACATACGTATCTCACAAGTATATGACATCCATTTTGATATGACCGCCGCGCTTGCTCATGAAGGAAGAAAACGAGACTTGCATAACTAGATAGGAACAGATGACCGCATAGTTATTCAAGCAGGCGGCAATTTAATAGGAGAGATTATGGAAAAAACCTTTGCAACAATAGATGGAAATGAGGCTGTTGCCCGTGTTGCTTACCGCCTAAATGAAGTGATGACTATTTATCCTATCACCCCTTCATCATCAATGAGTGAATGGACAGATACCTGGTCATCTGAAGAACGTCCTAATCTGTGGAGCACTGTTCCAAGAGTAATACAAATGCAAAGTGAAGGCGGCGCAGCGGCTGCAGTGCATGGAGCATTACAAACAGGTAGTCTGACGACGACTTTCACATCATCCCAGGGATTACTGTTGATGATTCCTAACCTGTACAAGATAGCAGGTGAACTCACCAGTGCTGTTATTCATGTTGCAGCGCGCTCTTTAGCAACCCATGCCCTATCAATTTTTGGTGATCATAGTGATGTGATGGCTGCGCGTGCAACTGGCTTTGCCTTGTTATGTTCCGCTTCAGTGCAGGAAAGTCATGACTTTGCTCTCATTGCTCAAGCCGCCACACTTCAAGCACGAGTGCCATTTATGCACTTCTTTGACGGCTTCCGTACCTCTCATGAAATTCAGAAAGTTCAACTCCTAGAAGACAGCGACCTCCGGGCACTTATTGATGATGAGCTGGTATTTGCTCATCGCGATCGCGCTTTAACCCCAGATCGTCCAGTACTGCGGGGAACTGCCCAAAACCCTGATGTTTACTTTCAATCTCGCGAAAGCATTAATCCCTATTACAACGCCTGTCCCGATATTGTCCAACAAGTGATGGATCAATTCGGGGAACTCACAGGACGACACTACCGCATCTTTGAATACCACGGTGTCCCTGATGCAGAACAGGTTATCGTGATCATGGGTTCTGGTTGTGAAACAGTGCATGAAACCGTAGATCACCTCATCGCCCGTGGAGAAAAAGTTGGTGTTGTTAAAGTCAGGCTATTCCGTCCTTTTGATGTCAAACGCTTTGTAGAAGCTCTACCTGTCACAGTCAAAGCAATAGCAGTTCTAGACCGCACCAAAGAACCAGGTAGTGCAGGTGAACCTCTATATCTAGATGTCGTCACTGCTATTCACGAAGAGTGGACAGATTGGGAAAGGGGAAGTGGAAGAATTTCTCCTCCTAAAATTATCGGTGGTCGTTACGGTCTTTCCTCCAAAGAATTTACCCCAGCGATGGTGCGAGCCGTTTTTGAAAACCTAACTCAGGCAAAACCAAAAAATCACTTTACCATCGGTATTAACGACGACGTTAGTCACACCTCTTTGACATTTGACCCCGACTTTTCTATTGAACCAGATAACGTCGTGCGGGCAATGTTCTACGGGTTGGGTTCCGATGGTACAGTTGGGGCAAACAAAAACTCAATCAAGATTATTGGTGAAGAAACCGATAACTACGCTCAAGGCTATTTTGTTTATGACTCAAAGAAATCCGGTTCAATAACCGTATCGCACCTGCGGTTTGGTCCACAACCAATTCGCTCAACTTACCTCATTGACAAAGCCAACTTTATTGGTTGTCATCAATGGGTATTTCTAGAACGTATTGATGTCCTAAAAGCCGCTGTTGTTGGAGCAACATTCCTGCTGAACAGTCCTCATGATGCTGATACTGTTTGGGAACATCTCCCACCAAAAGTGCAAGAGCAAATTATTAGCAAGCAACTTAAGTTCTATGTCATCAATGCTAATCAGGTTGCTCGTGAAAGTGGCATGGGAGGACGGATTAATACAATAATGCAGGTATGCTTCTTTGCCTTAGCAGGCATCTTGCCACAAAAAGAGGCGATCTGCGCTCCGCGCAGCAGCGAAGCTATCGCCAAAATCAAGCAAGCAATCGAAAAAACCTACGGTAAGAAAGGAGCAGAAGTCGTCCGCAAGAACTTAGAAGCTGTAGACAGAACTTTAGAAAATTTGCATAAGGTCGAAGTAAACACAGCAGAGATTACTTCCTCATCTCCTCACCTCCCCATCAGTTCGCCAGAATTCATGCGGGAAGTTCTCGGCAAAATCATGACATGGCAAGGGGATGAATTGCCCGTTAGTGCGTTCCCTGCAGATGGAACTTTTCCTACAGGGACTGCCAAATTAGAAAAACGCAATGTCGCACAAGAAATTCCTGTTTGGGATGCCGATGTCTGCGTACAGTGCAGCAAGTGTGTCATTGTTTGTCCTCATGGCGTCATCCGGAGTAAGATTTATCAAGCGGGTGAATTAACTAACGCCCCAGCAACTTTTAAATCAATCAACGCCAAAGATAAAGACTTTACAGGGCAGAAGTTTACGATTCAAGTTGCCCCAGAAGATTGCACAGGATGTGGTATCTGTGTAGATGTTTGTCCTGCCAGGAATAAATCTTTGCCAGAACGCAAAGCAATTTATATGGAACCGCAATTACCTTTGCGCGAGCAAGAGCGTGAAAACTGGAATTTCTTCTTAAGTTTGCCAAATCCTGACCGTCGGCAACTTAAACTACATCAAGTTCGCCAACAACAACTGCAAGAACCGTTGTTTGAATTTTCTGGTGCTTGTGCTGGTTGTGGCGAGACGCCTTACCTAAAATTGTTAACACAATTGTTTGGCGATCGCACAATGATTGCCAACGCCACAGGCTGTTCTTCCATCTACGGTGGAAACCTACCGACAACTCCTTGGACAACAAACGCTGAAGGAAAAGGTCCTGCATGGTCTAATAGCTTGTTTGAAGATAACGCTGAGTTTGGCTTTGGTTTCCGCCTCTCCCTAGATAAGCACGCCGAATTTGCTGCTGAACTTCTGCAAAAACTGAGTGATAAAATTGGTGATGATAACCTTGTTCAGTCCATCCTAAATGCTCAGCAACAAACCGAAGCAGATATCTACGAGCAGCGCGAACGGATTAAGCTGCTAAAACAAAAGTTAGATCAGCTGTTGGAGAGTGAAATAGAGGCAAAGACGCGGGAACACCAGAACGCAGAGAGTTTTGCAATCGAAAATTTAAAATCTCAAATTGTAACCGCAGATGCACAGCACAACACGCAGATAGAACAGACAAATATCCGCGTCCATCCGCGTGCATCTGCGGTTCAAAATCTTAAATCAATAGCTGATTACCTTGTTAAGAAAAGTGTTTGGATTGTCGGTGGTGACGGTTGGGCATATGATATTGACTTCGGTGGACTCGACCATGTACTTGCCAGCGGTCGCAACGTGAATATCTTGGTCATGGATACAGAGGTATATTCCAACACAGGTGGTCAGTCTTCCAAAGCGACTCCACGAGCAGCAGTTGCTAAGTTTGCCTCCAGTGGTAAGCCAGCAGCTAAGAAAGACTTAGGGTTAATTGCGATGACATACGGTCATGTTTACGTAGCAAGTGTAGCGCTTGGCGCACGAGATGAACATACCCTCAAGGCTTTTCTAGAAGCAGAGGTTTACGACGGACCATCGCTGATTATTGCCTATAGCCATTGTATTGCTCATGGTATCAACATGACGACGGCAATGAATCATCAGAAAGCTTTGGTAGAATCAGGTCGTTGGTTGCTGTATCGGTATAATCCTGACTTACGGAAAGAGGGTAAAAATCCTTTGCAATTGGATATGCGTCAGCCTAAGCAATCAGTAGACCAGTCGATGTACCAAGAGAATCGCTTCAAAATGCTCACTAAGAGTAAACCCCCTCTTGCCAAGCGCCTGTTGGAAGAAGCGCAAGCTGAGGTAGATGCTCGTTGGCAGATGTACAAGTATTTAGCAACGCGTAAAGTGCCTTAATCAGTTCTCTGTTAACTATTCACTGTTTTAATCCCTAGTTTCTAGTCAAATCATAGCCATAGAGAGATTTTTTTCGGATTGATATTTGGTTTCATAAGCTGTGACGCATTGAAATTGCATACTCACTCGTCGAAGTTGTCCTTTGTCATGAGTCTTTGTGATGACAAAGGACTAACGATTCATGACAGTCTTAACGAAAAAAGTGCAGTTTGAACGCACATTAGCTTAGTTCAGGTTCAGTATCTAACCTAAAAATCTCTATGACGAACTTACCTGGAAAACCAATATCCTTTTGGATTGACTCAACCCCAAACACTCATTTCTCATCGTTAACGAATCAAGTAGCAGTAGATGTAGCGATTATCGGCGGAGGTATCGTCGGATTAACAGCAGCTACACTGCTCAAACGTGCTGGGAAAAGGGTTGCCGTAATTGAGTCCAGGCATATTGTCACAGGTGTCAGCGGTCATACAACGGCAAAAGTCACATCGCTGCACCAACTCATTTACGCGGATTTAATTAAGCAATTCGGGCAGGAGAAGGCACGACTCTACGCAGAATCAAACCAAGCAGGACTTGAACAGGTTGCTAAGTTTGTCGAAGAAGAACAAATTGATTGTGACTTCAGCCGCCGGAGTGCCTACACTTTTACTGACAAGGAAGATAACCTGGATCAAATCAAAGAAGAGGTCGAAGCAGCTGCTAAACTGGGGCTTCCCGCTTCTTTTGTACGAGAAACAACCCTGCCATTTACGATCACTGGAGCCGTCAAGTTTGATAACCAGGCACAGTTTCATGTCCGCAAGTACTTGCTGCATCTCGCCAAGCACATTCCCGACAACGGCAGTTATCTCTTTGAAAATACACGAGTGCAGAAAGTAGAGGAGGGAGAGCCTTGTCAGGTGATCACAGACAAGGGAATCGTCAAAGCGCAAGATGTCATCGTCGCAACACATCTGCCGATTCTAGACCAGGGACTTTTTTTTGCTAAAGCCTATCCCAAACGTTCTTACATCATCGGCGCACGCATTGAAAAAGCAAAAGCACCGGAAGGGATGTTTATCGGAATTGGTGAGCAATACCACTCAATTCGTACAACTCCCTATCAAGACGGTCTCTTGCTGCTGATTGGTGGTGAGGGACATAAAGTCGGCACGGTTTCTGATACTGAAGAGCCGTATCAGAAATTGGAAGCGTATGCTCGCGATAACTTTGGGGTTGATTCCTTTGAGTACCGTTGGTCAACGCAAGACATGGTTTCGTTTGACAAACTGCCTTACATCGGCAAACTCACTCCGTTCACCCAACACATTTATGTGGCAACTGGGTTTAGCCTCTGGGGAATGACAAAGGGTACGATGTCTGGAATGCTTCTATCAGACTTAATTCTGGGCATCAAGAATCCTTGGGCTGATCTATATGACGCAACCCGCACAACCCCGTTCGTAACGCCAACCTCACTCAAGGAAAACGTGGATGTGGGAATTCATTGGGTGGGCGATCGCCTCAAAGGTCTGGGAACTTCTTTCTCTGAAGTTGCCAATGGCAAAGGAAAATTGGTCACTGTCAACGGCGATAAGATAGCTGCTTACCGGGATGAACAAGGAAACCTGCACGCCGTGTCTGCGGTGTGTCCTCACTTGGCTTGTGTTGTGAACTGGAACAGTGCTGAGAAGAGTTGGGATTGTCCTTGTCACGGTTCCCGTTTTAGCTACGAGGGTGAGGTTATTCATGGACCAGCTGTAAAAGATTTGGAGAGAAGTACAAATGTAGAGTAAGAGGTACTTTATCTTACTTTTCACGGTTCGTCTTCAAAGCGACGTTGGGGTAAGGGGTAAAGCTCCCCTTTACCCTTCCAATTGATGATTTTCCACATGGCGTGAACAGTCACGGTACTTTACACCCCAATACAGTTAAAATTTTCAACAAAAATTTTTTGTCACAAAAATATTTTTTATTCAGAGTTAAAGTATGATGAGTTAAATATTTTTCTGAAATTAAACCAATACTTGAGAACCCAAATGACAAATACCAACTTTGGGCTAAGCATGAGTCAGTGTTGATTTATAGGACTCCTATTTGATTTTTGAAAAAACTCAGTACACCTTTATTCCTTCTTCCCTGTTCCCTGTTCCCTGTTCCCTGTTCCCTCCCTACGCAAGTAATTTCAGAAATCAGACCGGATTCCTATATAACCACTCTTGGCAGAAGTGAGTTTCGTCGGGTGCAATCGTCTATCTTAGGCAGTTATAAAACACAATGACTGCTTAGTTTTGTTGTTTCTTAGAAATCAACTCGAAATTTATCTCATGACGAATGGATTTCACCCGGATAATAATACTGACAAATCAGAGCATGAATTGTCCTCTGTCAAAAGACCTATTACACTGGACAGCCAGAATGATTTTCCCAAAATTAGTTTTTCTCAATTTAAAACCACTCAAATAGGTGATTCAAAAGCAAATCTATCTTTTCTAAAGCGGTTTTATCACCTACCGATTGGTCGTAAGCAGCTAATTGCTTTGATTGCTTCTGAACTAGTATCTATTCTGGGAATAGGTATAGTTAGTAGATTTTTGATTACTAGTAATTTGCAAAATCTATCTCTTGAACAAGCGAAGTCAGAAATAGCGGTGACAGACATTAATTACAATATCAAAGTCAATCAAATGGGCTTTGGTTTTCGAGGACAATCAGATAATCTATCGATTATTAGATCTGCTGTTCTCTATGCTTCTGGTCAACCATTAAGTCCTAATATAAAAACAGAAGTAAAACAGATTCTAGAAAATGAGATTAAAGCTCGTAAGATTGAGTATGCCACTTTAGTAGGAAAAGACTTCAAGATAATTGTTAATGCTAATGCTAACCGAGAAGGGGAAGTTTTCAACCCTGATAATTTAGTGAGTGAAGTCTTCAGCTATCCTAGACAAATTAAAGCAACTAGACTTGTTAACTGGTCAGAACTGAGTAAAGAGTCACCTCCTCTACCAAAGAGTTTTAGTAAACAAGATGCCCTCATTCGTTACACAATAACACCTGTCAGAGATCCGACCACACAAATAGTAGTTGGTGCTTTAGTTTCTGGTGATATTGTGAATGGGAAAAACCCCATTGTCAAAGAAACATTGAAAGCGACTGAAGGTGGCTACAGTGCTATTTATTTACGCAAATCAACAGGAGAATTTGTCTTAGCTACATCTCTCAATCAAGATCCATCTCAAGACGTCAATCGAGCCACACCTAATGTAGCATTACCCAAAGAAGGTCTATCTCTACTAGAAGCCGCAGCTACAGCACCTGAAGGCAAAACAGTGACTGGGCGAATGAAAGTAGGGAATCAAACTTATACAATGGCGGCAAAGGCTGTACCCAATAAAATTATTGAAGCAGAGGATAATGCAATCACTATTTTGGATGACAACCCAGTTGGAGTTTTAGTGCGAGGAACTCCAGAAACTGCTCTCAATCAGTTACTAGAGAAAAGTTTTTGGATTGAACTTTTTGCAGTGATTGTCGCGTTAGTCATCATATTTATTTGGGCGTACATTCTTCGGCAAGGAATTATTGCACCAATCCAAAATCTTAAGCACACAACTCAAAAATTTGCGACAGGCGATCACAACATCCGCGCTAAAATTTTTGCGACTGACGAAATTGGGCAATTAGCTTTTACTTTTAATGCAATGGCAGATAGCATTACCACGCAAGTCAGTCGCCAAGAAAATGATATCAAAATAGCACAGATAGTCAATCAAATGACTTTACGCTGTCGTGCTTCCCTCGAAACAGAACATATCTTGAATGCAGCAGTCACAATAACCCGTGAAGCCATTAAAGTAGACCGAGTCATGGTCTACCACTTCAACGAAAACTGGCAAGGTAGAATCATTGCTGAAGCTGTTGGTACTGATGTTGCTGTCATTTTAGGGACAGTGTTCACCGATTCGTGTTTTGCCAAAGAATATGTTGAGAAATACCAGAAAGGACGTATCCAAGCAGTAGAAAATATTTACACAGCTAATTTAACCCAATGTCACTTGGCTCAACTAGAAGAATTTGGTGTCAAAGCAAATTTAGTAGTACCAATTATTATTAACAACAAGCTTCATGGGTTGCTGATTGCACATCAGTGTAACCGTCCCCGCAGGTGGCAAAAGTTAGAAATTGATTTTCTCAAGCAGGTGACAATTCCTATAGGCTATACCTTGGAACATGCACATCTTCAAGAACAGGTAGACAAAGCCTATTCCTTAGCAGAACTAGTTTCTGGTGCGCAAAGTCAGGAACAAACAGCACTACAACAGCAAATCCAAAAACTGCTTCAAGATATCGCTGTAGTCTCACGAGGTGATCTAACAGCACGAGCAGAAGTCACATCTGGAGGACTAGGGGTCGTCGCTAAGTTTTTCAATTCTATTGTTGAGAGTCTCCAAATGATCATTGCGAAAGTGCAAACATCTGCTAATCGGGTGAATACAGCTATTCGTAGTCATGAAGGTGCAATTCAACAACAAGTTAACGAAGTCATTAAACAAGCTGCTACCATCAGCTGTGCTCTCAACCATGTGGAGGACATGACATTTTCTGTGCAAAACATAGCAGAAAAAGCCCAACAAGCTGCAATCGTTGCCCAAAAATCAGCTGACACTGCTCAAGAAAGTAGTGTAGCAATGGAACTAACAGTACAAAATATCTTTAATTGGCGCTCAACAATTGATGATATTGCCAAAAAAGTCAAGCGTTTGGGAGAATCTTCTCAAGAAGTTTCCCATGTGGTTGTTTTAATGAACCAGATTGCTATGCAAACCAATCTTTTAGCAATTAATGCTGGACTAGAAGCAGCACGTACAGATAGAGAAAGTCCGGCTTTAGCTTTGGTCGTTGAGGATGTCAGCGAACTCGCATCACGTTGTGCTCAAACCACTCAAGAAATTCAACAAATTGTGGACAGCATTCAACAGGAAACTAGGGAAGTTGTCAAAGCAATGGAGCTAGGAACCACAAAGGTAGTAGAAGGGACTAGCTTGATCGAAGATGCTAAAGTCTCCCTAAATCAGATTCTGAATATATCTCGCCAAGTAAACGAGTTAGTGCAATCCATTGGCGGGGCGATGGTTTCTCAGGTAGAAATATCGCAAGCATTAACCCATTCAATCAAAGAAATTTCCCAAGGGTCTGAAATCCTGAGTCAGGAGTCAAGTAAAATTTCCCAGACTCTGCAACAAACCATGCAATCCTCCCAGGAATTGCAAGCAGATATTGAGAATTTCAAAATCAATTAGAAATATTGAGTGAACGCATTTCACTACAAGACTCCTTAATGAATTTTCGGAGCGTTTACCAAAAAAGACTTTTTGCTAACCTACAAAATACAATAAGGGTGAGCGATGCCCACCCTACACAATTAGCTTCTAAAGATTCAATACCAAAAATTTTGGCTTATTTCTCTAGTCTTCTTTGTTCTTTTTTTGTTTCAGTTTGTTAACTTTCTGTTCACTTTCTGGCAATTACCCACACAGCGTGAATAATTCCAAGGATATAAAATCCAAAAATCGTTAAAACTAGATTAATCCAAAAATCTGTACCCAAACCAACTTGCAAAAAGACTCCAAGAGGCGGTAGAAAAATAGCACAGAGTATCCGAACTAAATCCATTGCTCCCTCCTATAAATATCAAAATGAGCAGGATTTTTGTACATTTCAAAGATAACATTTCTATGCTCAAGCAACAGGTTTATGGAGTTCGGTAAACTCTACATATTAACCACCACTTATTTTAGCTTTGTAACCTAGCTTGGTCAAAATCTCTAGTATTTTCTGCTTGTGGTCGCCTTGAATTTCTATTTCGTTGTCTTTTACTGTACCACCTGTACCACACTGAGTTTTCAACTGCTTCAGTAACCCTTGCAAGGTTTCTGGTTTGGACTGAAAACCGTTAATGACAGTTACAGTCTTGCCTTTGCGTCCGGCGCGGGTGGCTTGCACGCGCACGTTTTGCTGTTGAGGGGGTAGTTCTTGAATTGGTCTTTCTAGGGCAGTAGACATTGGTTTTTGTAGGGCGGCGGAGTTATCGTTACCAAATTCCCGGTAGACAAGACGGTTTTCAGAGGATTTGCGATTGGATGAAGACATAGATTTCATTTAACGAATCATTTAACGAACCACAACAGATGTAGAAAATGCAGAGAACACAAAGTTTGGAGAGCTATATATAATTATGGTCGTTATGTTATTCTAACTTGTCCGTGACTCCTACTCCTTTACCTTCCGGTTTTCAATCAACGGCTCAGCGTCCCAATGCTCAAGAATGCTTTCGACGCTTTGATGGTCACTACGTCTGTGAAATGCTAACGAGCGCTCTCGCTCTCGTTAGAAATTGCCTACCAACAATTACGTAAAATGAGGTATATTTTTCTTCTCTCGTTTTGCTCTCTTAAGGTGATCATAGAAGACTCTTGACGCTTCTAAATGCAATATGTAATGATTGCCTAACCTCCCGAATACTGAAAAGCATACGGGTATATTAAAAAACAAAAAACCAGGTTGTGCGTCTTACAATCCTACACACTACTTAATTCTCCATGTTTCGACAAACTGCTTTTGGCATTGCTTTAAGTACGCTTGTCCTTGCTAGTGGAATGTCATCCACTTATGTACCAGGTCAAACCTCTACAAATAAATCAGATAAATCAGACCACAACCAGGTGTTATCAATGTCATCACGTCAAGTGACATTACCTCCTGTAACTATGAAATCTACTGATTTAGAAAGGTCAGTTTTTGACCAAATTAATCGATATCGAGCTTCTAAAGGTTTGCCAAAGCTCTCTCTCAGTGCTAAAATATCCCGACAAGCAAGGATTCATAGCCAAAATATGGCTAAAGGTAAAGTTCCATTTAGTCATCAGGGATTTAGAAAGAGAGTTAGTACTATTCCTATTCGCTACAGGAGTGCAGCAGAGAACGTTGCCTTTAACTTAGGGTATAGCGATCCTGCTCAGGAAGCTGTGAGTGGTTGGCTTCATAGTCCTGGACATCTCGCTAATCTTAAAGGTAATTACAACATGACTGGAATTGGTGTAGCGACTAATAGCCAAGGTGAAGTTTACCTGACGCAAATTTTCCTTCGCAGTGGTAGATAATTTTAGAAATGAGTTCGTAGTGAGTGCTGAAGCGCTCACTACAAACGTAGATAATATAAGTATTTAACCGAACTATATCTCATTCATGGAAGATTTTCAGGTTTGCGATCGCGATCTTGGTGACGATGCACTCTCGTATTATCTACACGCCGAGGTCATAGCTGTAGATACAGAAACTATGGGATTACTCCCACAACGCGATCGCCTGTGTCTCGTCCAGCTGTGCAACAGCGATGGTAAAGTGACTGCGATTCGTATTGCTAAAGGTCAAACTGATGCTCCGAACTTAAAAAAACTCTTGGAAGCTACGAATGTTCTCAAGGTCTTTCACTTTGCGCGTTTTGACCTTGCTACACTGCGTTACAATTTGGGCATTCACGTTAGTCCTATTTTCTGTACCAAGATTGCCAGTAAGTTAACTCGTACTTACACCCAACGTCATGGGCTCAAGGATGTCGTACAGGAATTGGAGCAGGTGGAATTGGATAAAAGCGCTCAAAGTTCTGACTGGGGAAACGCTGCTAATCTATCTAAAGTGCAACTGAGTTATGCAGCCAACGATGTGTACTACCTCATTAGTGTACAGCGGAAACTAACAGATATGTTGAAACGAGAAGAACGCTTAGAACTTGCTCAAGAATGCTTTCGGTGTTTACCAACGATAGTTTCTTTGGATTTATCACAATTCAAGGATTTATTTGAACATTAATGGCATTTGTCCTTTGTCATTTGTAAATAATAAACGACCAATGACAAAGGACAAAAGACTAAAGACTAAAGACTAAAGACTAAACATTTTTTTGCTGTGTTTCTGCGTGATTTTTCAAACGATCAATAACATTGTAGTCATCTGCACCAGCAGGAGTTCTTGATTCTACAATACCTTCTGTGGGACCGCCGACTGCCTTCCACGCTGCCAAACCGCCTTTGAGTTCAGAAACGTGTACAAACCCTGCACTTTTCAACGATTGCGCAGCTTGAGAAGTTTGTTCTTCGTTTTCACCGTAAACGTAGATATCACGGCTTTTATCCAAAGATGATACAGCTCGGTCTACCAGTTCATCGATTGGATAAGGCATTGCGCCCATGATATGACCTTGGTTGTAGGTATAGCGATCGCGCACGTCCAGAATTGTAAAAGCAGGTTCACCCCATTCCAAACGAGACTTGAGGACATGAGCATCAGACTGTGGCTCAATTGGTGGCTGTGGTGGAATGATACCGCCTGCTATATTATCCACAGCATTCTTTGCTGATTCCACAGTATTCTTCGCTGCTGATTCGACAGTGTTCTTGGCTGATTCGACAGTATTCTTGGCTGATTCGACAGTATTGTTAGCTGATTCGACAGTATTGTTAGCTGCTGATTCGACAGTATTGTTAGCTGATTCCGACATAATATTCCTCGCTGATTAGATTTAGACGCCTTGCAAAAACCTCAAGACAACATAGATCGATAGACGAATTTGGGTGGCGCGTCTTTACACTCAGATTCGCCAGGTACTTTTGTGAAAATTTATTCTATTGACAGAAATGTACCGAACAAGACTACTTGAATTGCTCTTTCTTGAGAGGGAAGGTTTTACATTTCCGTCTAACGGTAGACTGGCTTAGCAGACTTGCTAACTAAAAATAAGTTTTATTAATTTTTATGTCATTCTTTTTTGCTTCCATAATATCCTAATAAAAATACGTAAAAAAAACGACAGAAATGTCTGAAACAATCACAAAAATCCTTGGTGCTGATGGGGAAGAAATTTATATCCAATACGACGAGCAAGACAGTGATGAACTGCAAGCAGTTGGATATATTGATGACATCCAAAAAAGAACAGAAAAATTGACAAAAATGACAGTCAGTACCGTGCGCAGCTATTCCAAACTGGTACTAGACAGTGTGAAACAAGGAATAACTCATACCACAGCACCAACTAAGGTGACATTGGAATCAAGCTGAACCGATTTGCCAGAAATTATCCCTGTCCGATAATTTGCACTTCCCGAATTGTGGGTTACGGTGGCGCTTTTGTGGAGAGTGCTAAGGAGGTGGAAATCGTCCCTTTTAGCCAAAAGCAAACAGAACAGTATATTGAAACCTGGTTTACCAATGCTGCGGGTTACATTAAGGTGGGCATTGCCCACCCTACAAAATTAAAAAAAATCTTACCTAAGCAGCAGCGAGAACAAAATCAACGTCGCTCGTTCCGCCTGTTTCTGACTGACCAGATGTCAATTTCTCACCATTCACTTCAACAGCAAAAGGTGTCCCTTGCAGGTTGATATTGTAATCAGTTTTTTGCTTTGTATATCCAACACTGGCAATCATTTTGCGACTTTGGTCTGTATAAATGAAAGCTAACATTTGATTTTTTTGCTGCTGATTATCGTATGCCCAAATCACCATATATTGTTTGCCTTGATAATCAAATACCTTAGGTGGACGATTGGGGACGTAACGACCAGGAGCACCAAAGCTTTTATCAAGGAAGTCTTGAACGGAGCTTTCTTCTACAGTTGCATAAGCAACTTCTTCTGGAGAGGTGGGTTCAGCATCTGGTTGGCTTTCATCAACGACTTCTTCTTTTCCACGGTTACGGAAATAATCTACTGCTGCTTTAGTTCCAATTGCACCAACCGCAGCAACTCCTGCACCAACCAGAACATTACGAAGGAGGTTATTTCTGTTAGTCATTGTTTCTCCTAGAGGATAGAAAACATCGTGGTTAATAGTATCATCACTAGTTCTTCCTATATAAATAAATTTATTAGTCCGCGTAGACGGATTCATTTGTGAGATTTTAAGACAGTGCGCTTTTTGTCAATAAGCCAATATACTTAAAATTGCTTAGTAAAGATGACGAGAAGGAATATTTGCATTGTTAGTTGAAAAAAGTAAGACATATGCAACTATTAGCTAACAAGAGTCTCTATCCGTAGCGTCTTCTAGTAGTACAGACGCTCAGCGTGCTCACCCCAAAGGGGTGAGCACTTTGTACCATCGCCAAAACAACACACTGACAACACTATCCTTGAGAAAAATCAAACATGGGCGTTTTGAACAGCATTTTGAACAAGTTCAGCAGAAGTCGAATTTTTGCTCTGTCATTGATAAATGTACTTTTTTTGACCGCCTGTTCTTCTCCAAAGCCTGAATCTTCCATTACCAAAGAATCTCCTCTAGGAGTATCAAGTAGCAGTGGAGACGCATTACGACTACTTTACTGGCAAGCCCCAACTATTCTTAATCCCCATCTCTCTCAAGGGGATAAAGACTTGGATGCCAGTCGAGTCACCTACGAACCTCTTGCCAGTTATGATAAACAAGGTAAATTAATTCTCTTTTTAGCAGCAGAAATCCCCTCCTTAGAAAACGGTGGACTAGCTAAAGACGGTAAGTCTGTGACTTGGAAACTCAAGCAGGGAGTCAAGTGGTCTGACGGACAACCTTTTACGGCTGCGGACGTGGTGTTTACTTACAAATTTCTCTCCAATCCTGCTGTAGCTGCTACTAGTACTGGCTATTATGAAGCTGTTAAAAACGTTGAAGCCGTTGACGACAACACTGTCAAAATCACTTTCAAAGCTGCTAATCCTTCATGGTCGCTACCTTTCGTTGGTCAAACTGGGTTAATCCTACCACGTCACATTTTTGAGAAATATAACGGCTCCAATGTTAGGGAGGCTCCTGCTAATCTAGCTCCAGTTAGTACTGGTCCCTATCGAGTGGTAGAGTTTAAGCCTGGTGATGTTGTTATCTATGAGGCTAATCCTTTTTTCCGGGAAGCCAATCAGCTTTTTTTTAAGCGAGTAGAACTCAAAGGTGGCGGCGATGCTACTTCAGCCGCAAGAGCTGTACTTCAGACTGGGGATGCTGACTTTGCTTGGAATCCCCAAGTGGAAGCTCCAATTCTCAAGCAACTAGAAGCTGCGGGTAAGGGTAAAGTAGACGCCGTTTTTGGAGGTTATGCAGAGCGGATTTTCCTTAATCAGACCGATCCAAACAAAGCAACGAAAGATGGTGAACGCTCTAGCCCTCAGTTTCCCCATTCTTTCTTTACCGATGAGAAAGTGCGTCAGGCTTTCAATTATGCTATTGATCGCGATACTATTAATCAGCAGTTATATGGTTCAACAGGTCGCTCTACTTCCAATACCCTAGTAGGACCAGATATCTACAATTCGCCAAATACGAAATACGAATTTAATCTCAAAAAAGCTGCTAACTTACTTGATGAGGCTGGATGGAAAGACAGTAATGGCAATGGTATCCGCGATAAAAATGGTGTAGAAATGAGTCTTGTTTTCCAAACTGCGGTCAACCCACTACGACAAAAGGCTCAAGAAATTATCAAACAGGCATTAACATCTATCGGCGTGAAGGTAGAACTCAAAACTATAGATCCAAGTATTTACTTTTCCAGTGATCCCGCTAACCCAGACACAGTTGCTCATTTCTACGCCGATGTACAAATGTTTACTAACGGCAATGAAAATCCAGATCCTGGTGCCTATATGAAAGAGTGGACTTGTGATGAAATTCCACAGAAAAAAAATAATTGGTCAAGAAGAAACTATTCACGCTACTGTAATCCTGAATACGACAAACTCTGGAAACAGTCTACAACAGAATTAAATCCAGAAAAACGCCGACAGCTATTTATCCAAATGAACGACTTGCTCATTAAAGATGCAATTGTGATTCCCCTAGTTGCAAGAGCCAGAGTCAGTGGAAGCAGTAACAGGCTTGCTGGAGTAGACATAACCCCGTGGGATTCTGATACTTGGAATATTAAAGATTGGCGAAGAAAGTAGGGATATTGTATCAGTAGATAGCAGGGCAAACGCATCTAAAAAATTTTTGTGCTTAAGTGATTGACAAAAACTTTTATTTATGTATTTGACGAAAAAATTAGATTTATCGCTGAAGGCATTTTGTCTACTTATAAAACTTATACCAATTCAAAATTCAATCCGGGACTGCGTCCCGCTGCGCTAACAAAATTCAAAATGAAGAAAGCCAGACATAATAAGGGTTTGGGAGTGTGTATCTGTCGCATTCTTTTTCAAATTGGTATTAGGTCAAAAGTTCAACTCAGTAATAAGTCAATTACCAAAGTATGAATTGCCAAAGGAGGGAAACTGATGAGTTCATTTGTGCTTTGTTTTCAAGATATTGATAAAACAAAAATCACGGTTGTTGGGGGTAAAGGCGCAAACCTGGGGGAACTTTCCAAGATTGAAGGAATCCGCGTACCGGATGGCTTTTGTATTTCTACTGAAGCCTTTAAAAGAATCATTGGGGAAACGTCGTCGATTAACGAATTACTTGATCAGTTATCGCTTCTAAAGGTGGAAGACCGGGATAAAATCGGTGAACTTAGCGGTGAGATTCGCAGGGTCATCGAAGGGATAGCCATTCCTCAAGACATTAATGAAGAGATTACTCGCCTCCTCTCCAGGTTTGATGAAAAAAATGCCTATGCAGTACGATCCAGCGCAACTGCAGAGGATTTACCGACAGCCTCTTTTGCAGGCCAGCAGGATACATATTTGAACATTATCGGAAACCCAGCAATCCTAAAGCATATCAGCAAGTGCTGGGCATCGCTATTTACCGAGAGGGCAGTAATTTACCGCCTTCAAAACGGCTTCGACCACCGTAAAGTCCACCTGTCTGTGGTTGTTCAGAAGATGATCTTCCCGCAGGTAGCAGGAATTTTGTTTACTGCCGATCCCGTCACTTCTAATAGGAAAGTGTTATCCATTGATGCCAGTTTCGGACTTGGAGAAGCCTTGGTCTCCGGACTGGTAAATGCTGATATCTATAAAGTGTGTAACGGCAAGGTTATCGAAAAGAAGATATCCACCAAGAAACTGGCTATTTATGCTTTAAAAGATGGCGGTACGAAAGAACAGGAGATTGAGCCTGAGAGGCAGAATAGGCAAGCGCTGACGGATGAGCAGATTTTACAGCTTGAGCGCATGGGCAGAAAGATCGAAGAACATTTCGGCAGCCCCCAGGACATCGAATGGTGTTTGGTTGATGATACATTTTATATTGTCCAGAGTCGCCCAATCACGACTTTGTATCCCATTCCTGAGGCAAGCGATCGAGAAAATCACGTTTATGTATCTGTGGGTCATCAACAAATGATGACCGATCCTATGAAACCATTGGGATTATCGTTATGGCAGTTAACCACTGCTCGCCCCATGTATCAAGCTGGCGGAAGGTTGTTTGTTGATGTTGCAGATGATTTGGCTTCACCTGCTAAAAGAGACATTGTAATAAACGTCCTGGGGAAATACGATCCGCTTATAAAAGATGCGTTGACGACTATCTTAGAGCGGGAAGATTTTATAAAAATTGATACCAGATAATCAGCAAGAATCGAGTTCAGGTCAAATCAATAAAGGTACGCCCCCTCCGAACTTTCAAGCGCAACTCGAAAACGAT
>JAAUSC010000364.1 GCA_012031965.1 Scytonema sp. RU_4_4 | reverse complement strand
AAGCAAAATTCCAAATGAGTTTTCGGTTTGCCAATTCCCGAAATTCAAAGGCTACAGCCCGGAAGATAAACCCAAACACCATAATAAGAATTGGGATATATAGGGCGTTAAGAATAGTGCCATAAGCCAGAGGAAAGGCTCCAAAAAGACCTCCACCCATCAGAACCAGCCAAGTTTCATTAGCATCCCAAATGTTGCTCAAACTCGTCATTAAAATGCCACGGCGTTCTTCATCTTTTGAAGTTAGGGATAAGATACCTACCCCTAAATCAAATCCATCCAACATGACATAGAGCAATAAGAAGAGGGCTAGAATGACAAACCATACTTGGGGCAGAAAATATGTTAACGTCTCCATACAACCTCATTTGGATGTTGTGTATTATTCGCACCAAGCACTAGTACCGCTGGCGTTCGTCAAAAGTCAAAAGTCAAAAGTCAAAAGTATTATGGAATGGGCTTTTTAGGGATTTTAAATGGTTGCCCTATTTATGCCGTGACGTACTAGGCTAGGACGCTTATCAATATCATGTCAAAATTGCTGATTTAAAATCTTGACTTTTATTTATTGTTGTGCTTCTACAGGACGTTCGTCTGGCACAAACTCTCCAGGAGCTGTATTCACAGCGGGTCTATCAGGCTCAACTCCTGGTACTGGGAGCTCTAAATTTGGACCTCTACGAATAATGCGGCTGCCAAAGTACAAAACTCCAACAAACAAAATACTGTAGACAACAGCAAAGGCAGTGAGTGAGGCTAAGACATTGCTAGCAGGTAGATTGGATGCCCCATCAACCGTACGGATTTGCCCGTAGACAATCCACGGCTGTCGTCCAACACAACGCACAATCCAGCCGGAGTCTACGGCGATGTATCCCAAAGGAGCTGCAAAAACCCACGCACGCATCAGCCAACGCTGCTGAGAAATATTATCTGCCGAAAGTTTACCACGTAACCACTGCAAGACACTCAAGAGCATCAATCCCGCGAAGAAAAACCCAATCCCAATCATGATGCGGAAAGCGTAGTAAATCAGACCAATCATGTGAGGACGATCTTCTGGTTTCCACTCATTCAATCCGCGTACTGGGTATGTGAGTTTTTGCTTAAATTCCAGAATATATCCAAGGGCGTTGGGAATGGTTATTTCCCAGTCATTTTTATGTGCTTTGTCGTTGGGTAGAGCCAATAAACTCCAATCTGCAGGTTGTCCAGCGGGTGTTGTCTCCCACTGCGCCTCCATTGCGGCTAGTTTTGAAGGCTGGTAGTGATAGACTTGTTCGCCACTCAAATGCCCGATGTATATCTGCAATGGTGCAACGGCGATCGCCGCAGCCAATGCAATCTTCAAAGACTTAGAAAAGAAGGCTTCGTGGCGACGATTGAGAATATACCAAGCGCTAATTCCACCAATAACAAACAAAGAAGTCTCCAATGTGGCAAAGAACATATGGAGCACACTGTTCTTCATGAACGGGTTGGCGATCGCCTGAAAGTAATCATGGACGATAAACTTGCCATTGACAAGTTCCCCACCTGCTGGGGTTTGCATCCAAGAATTTGCTGTTAAAATCCACAGAGTTGATAAGTTTGCGCCAACTGCAACTAGGATGGTGGAGACATAGTGAATGATGGGATTGACACGCTCCCAACCAAATAGCATGATACCCAAGAAAGCGGCTTCTAGCATAAATGCCCAGGAAGCTTCAAACCCGATAACACTACCAAAAAAGTTACCGACTGCTTCCGAAAAGCGTGACCAATTGGTGCCAAACTGAAACTCCATTGGGATACCAGTTGCGACACCAATACCAAAATTCAGGACGTAAAACTTAGACCAAAAGCGGGCATGGTAGTAGTAGTCAGGATTACGAGTCTTCAGCCACACTCCCTCAACAATAACCAGGTAAATTCCCATACCTGTCGTTAAGACGGGCCAGAGCATATGGAATAATGCAGTCAAAGCAAACTGCATCCGTGATAACACAACTGAATCTGACAAAAATTCCACAAGGCACCCCCTATAATCAGCCAAAATCTACGGGTAGATTCCCTTGTATGGTATTGCAACAATCCTTTACAGTGCGTTTTTTGAGAAAAATTTAAGGTTTGACAAGGCGTCGTTGAGTTGTGCATCAACGGGATATTTTCTTGAGGCTGGCTACCTCAACTTACTTGTTGGGATTTGCGGCGGTTGGTGGTACATTCTCACAGAGATGGCGATCGCTCTCAGTGACATTGGGGTTATTCTGGAGATAGTCACGCACCCAATTGCAAGCAGGTTTCATTAGCTCATCCAGTGACAGATCTTCTAAATTCCACAAAATCACTTTTCCTGCACCAGCAGACGCAATGTTCTTGCCGTTGGGACTGAAAACGACACTCCTAAGCCAATTGCCATCTCCATGTCCATAAAGAGTTTGCAGTTCTTTTCCCTCTAAAGTCCAAAGTTTGACAGTTGTGTCTTCACTTGCTGAGGCAAGCATCTGACCGTCAGGGCTGAATGCAACGCTAGTGACCCAAGTTGTATGCCCAGTTAGGGTTTTATAAGCTTGAGTTTCAAATTGACCTGTAAAGCCTCGCTTCCACAGTTTGATGCTTCCGTCGAAACTTGCCGAGGCGAGCACTTGACCGTTAGGGCTAAATACAACACTGTCAATGGAACCTTTATGTCCGGTGAGGGTTCGTAGTACCTGACTCCGATCAAGATTCCAGAGTTTGACTGTACTGTCATCACTAGCAGTAGCAATTGTTTGACCATCAGGGCTAAAAGCTACGCTGAAAACTTTACCGTTATGCCCGGTCAAGGTTTTATAAGGTTGAATTGCAAATTCACCTGTGCTGTCGTCCCGCTTCCAGAGTTTAACAGTTTTGTCGTCACCAGCAGTAGCAATTGTTTTACCATCGGGGCTGAAAGCGACGCTTTTGACCTTACCATCATGCCCGGTAAGAGTTTGCAATTCTTCACCCTCAATGCTCCAGAGTTTGACTGTACTGTCATCACTAGCAGTAGCAATTGTTTTACCATCGGGGCTGAAAGCAATACTCCAGATCCAATTGCGATGCCCAATGAGGGTTTTGTAAGGTTGAGTTTCAAATTGGTCTGTGCTGTCCCATTTCCACAGTTTAACGGTTCCACGGATATCTGCCGAAGCGAGCATTTCACCATTAGGGCTGATAGCAATTCTCCAGATTGCCGGCTTACGCACATTACTAAGGGTTGGTAGTTTTTTGCCCTCAAATCTCCAAAGCTTGACTGTACGGTCAGTTGAGGAGGCTAAAGTTAGCGTCTTTTTGTCAGGGCTAAAAGCGACGCTGGAAACCCAACCTGTATGCCCAGTCAAAGTTTGCACTGCCCCATCTTGAAGGTTCAAAAGTATAACTGTTTTGTCCTCAGTTCCTAAAGCAAGTCTCTGCCCATCGGGGCTAAAAGCAACGCTACGAATTGAACGGATATATACGCCGCCGGGGGTTATTATGTCAGGTTGAGTTGCAAATTGACCTGTAAAATCTCGCTTCCAGAGTTTGATAGTTCCGTTGATATTTGCCGAAGCCACCAGCATTTGACCATCGGGGCTGAAAGCGACGCTGCTGACACCACCATTATCTCCCCTAAGAGTTTGCAGTTCTTGACCCTCAATGCTCCAGAGTTTGACCGTGCTGTCTGTACTACCAGTAACAATTGTCTGACCAAACCCCTCCGGGGACGCTGCGCTAACGGGACTGAAAGCTACGCTTTTGACACCAGCATTATGTCCGGTGAGGGTTTTATCAGGTTGAGTTTCAAATTGACCTGTGCTATTTCGTTTCCAGAGTTTGACGGTTGTGTCATCGCTAGCACTGGCGATTGTTTGACCATCGGGACTGAAAGCTATGCTTGTGACCCCACCACCGTGTCCGGTAAGAGTTTGCTCAGGTTGAGTGTTAAATTG
>JAAUSC010000363.1 GCA_012031965.1 Scytonema sp. RU_4_4 | reverse complement strand
GCTTTGGATTTAGCTACGGTAATGAAAGCATCCCAAGCGATCGCTGGTGAAATTGTGCTGGATAAGTTACTTGATTCCTTGATGAAGATATTAATTGAGAATGCTGGAGCGCAAACAGGCTTTCTCATTTTGGACAAAGCCGGGGAATGGGTGATTGAAGCTTCTGGTGAGGTGGATTCTTCGGCAGACGCAGATGTACATACCACACGAGTGTTGCAGTCAATTCCTATTAATTATCATCTACCCATATCAATTATTAACTATGTCGTCCGCACTCATGAAAGTGTGGTCTTGAATGATGCCACTCGTGAGGGCAATTTTACTAATGAGCCTTATATTAAAGAACATCAGACCAAATCTATCTTGTGTACCCCACTCGTCAATCAAAGCAAACTGGTAGGGATTGTGTACTTGGAAAATAATCTCAGTGTTGGAGCGTTTACACAAGAGCGATTGGAGGTTTTGAATCTGTTATCCTCACAAGCGGCAATTTCGATTAAAAATGCCAAACTCTACTCAGAAGTCAAGGAAAGTGAGAGAGAGCTACGCGAAAGTAAAAGCAGGTTAGATCAATTCCTGGAAGCTATACCAGTAGGCATCGCAGTGCTTGATGCCAGTGGTAGACCCTACTACACTAATCAGAGGGCTATTCAATTACTGGGCAAAGGAGTTGTGCCATCAGTAACATCCGACCAATTATCAGAGGTTTATCAACTCTATATAGCCGGAACCGATGAAAAATATCCCACTGAGGAATTGTCAACAGTGCGGGCATTGAGGGGCGAACGGACGACGGCTGATAATTTAGAAATTCACCAAGGTGACACAATTATTCCTATAGAGACTTGGGGTACTCCAATCTTTGATGAAAACAGCAATGTGACTTATGCACTCGTTGCTTTTCAAGATATCACAAAACGCAAACAGGCTGAGAAACTCTTAGCAGATTACAATCGCACTTTGGAAAGTCAGGTTGCTGAGCGTACCTTAGAACTAGAGCGCGAAATCGTTGAGCGAAAACGAGCAGAAGTTGCTGCTCAAGAAGCAAACCAAGCCAAAAGCACTTTCCTAGCGAATATGAGCCACGAACTGCGTACCCCCCTCAACACAATTCTTGGCTTTTCTCAATTGATGAGTCGCTCTTCTTACTTACCTCCAGAACACCAAGAAAATTTGAACATCATAACCCGTAGCGGGGAACACCTGCTAACCATGATTAACCAAGTGTTAGATTTATCCAAAATTGAGGTGGGACGTACGACTCTCAACAAAACTTCTTTTGACATTCATCGCCTACTTGACGATTTAGAAGATATGTTTCAACTCAAGGCTGATGATAAAGGGTTGCAGTTGATTTTTAACAGAACTCCTTCCGTTCCCCAATATGTGTACACAGATGAAGTCAAGTTACGTCAAGTATTGATTAATTTGCTTTCTAACGCGACTAAGTTTACTCAACAAGGGAGTGTCTCGGTAAGGGTGTCATTAAAAACAAGACAAAGGACAAATGACACTGGACAAATGACTATCCATTTTGAAGTAGAAGATACCGGATGTGGCATTGCCCCAGAGGAGTTAGACAACCTTTTTGAAGCTTTTGTTCAAACGACAGCTGGTCAACAATTCCAGGAAGGGACGGGCTTAGGGTTGACCATAGCACGCTCCTTTGTGCAACTGATGGGAGGTGAAATGAGTGTCAGTTCCCAATTAGGGCGTGGTAGTGTTTTCAACTTTGATATTCAAGTCGGCGTAGTTGAAACTGCTGACATTAAAAGCAAACAACCAACCCACCAAGTGCTTGCTTTAGAACCCAACCAACCGAGCTACAGAATTCTGGTTGTGGATGATAATTGGGAAAATCGCCAACTACTGATTAAACTACTTTCCCCCCTTGGTTTTGAACTACAGGAAGCCAGTAATGGTCAAGAGGCAATTGAAATTTACGATACATGGGAACCACACTTAATCTGGATGGATATACGGATGCCTGTCATGGATGGCATTGAGGCGACCAAACGAATTAAAGCCACAACCAAAGGTCAAATGAGCGCGATTATTGCCTTGACGGCTAGTGTTTTGGAGGAAAAGCAAGCCGTTATCCTTTCTGCTGGTTGTGATGACTTTATCCGTAAACCTTTCCGAGACGCTGATATCTTTGACGCCATGCACAAACATATTGGCGTACGCTACATCTATGATGAACTGGATGAACCGACTGCTGCGGCTACCTCTACTGAAACCAAGGCGGATATCTTAACTCCTGCTGAGTTCGCTGCTTTACCTCCCGATTTAGTTGATAATCTCCGTCAAGCCATCTGCAATCTTGATTTGGAACTGATTCAAAGTTGCATCACTCAAATTGGCGAGCAAAATGAACCTTTAGCCAATGCGATCGCTGTTTTGGCTAATCATTTTCGCTACAAGCAGTTATTGAATTTAATACAAGCAACCAGAAACTAAAAATGAGTAAAGCTCAAAGCGATCCCTTAAAAGAAAATATTTTAGAAAATATTTTAATTGTTGATGATAGTCCCGATAGTTTGCACCTTTTAGCCGGAATTTTGTCTAAGCCTGGGTATAAAGTGCGCCTTGCGCCAGACAGCGAACTCGCTTTACAGTTTGCCCAGTCAACTCCACCGGACTTGATTTTGCTGGACATTATGATGCCAGAAATGGATGGCTATGAAGTCTGCTCTTTGCTAAAAGCTTCTGAACGAACTAAGGACGTTCCGGTTATTTTTATCAGCGCTTTAAATGAAGTGTTCGATATGGTGAAAGCTTTTTCTTTAGGTGCGGTTGATTATATCACAAAACCTTTTCAGGCTCAAGAGGTTTTGGCTCGTGTCGAGAATCAATTGCGGAGTAGTCGGCTTTCTAAGCAACTTTTAGAGCAAAATGCACAGCTTGCTGAGGAGATTGAAGAGCGCAAGCGGGTAGAAGAAGCATTACGGCAACAGAAGGAACTCCTGCAAACTATCTTTGACCACATCCCTGTGATGGTGTCTCTCCATGATTCAAACGGTCAAATTCAATTAGTTAACCGGGAGTTAGAAAGGGTTCTGGGTTGGTCTGGTGAAGAACTAGAAGCTGTTGATTTGTTAGCAGAATGTTATCCTGATCCGGAGTGCCGCACCTCAGTTTTGGAACACATGATCGCCGCCACTGGGAAATGGCAGGACTTCAAAACCAAGATTCGAGACGGTAGGTATGTGGATACTTCCTGGGCAAATATTCGGTTGAGCAATGGTACGAATATCGGTATTGGGCAGGATATCACCGAACGGCTTCTTGCTGAGCTACGCGAACGCAAACAGGCTGAAGATGCATCTATTTTAGAAGAACGCAACCGTATTGCTCGCGATATCCACGACACACTTGCTCAAGTATTGACTGGTGTTGTTGTGCATATGGAAGCCGCTAAAGTCGTCGTGTCAGAGGACTCGAAGGCACGAACCCACATTACCCAGGCACAAAACTTAGCCCGCGATGGTTTGGCAGAAGCACGGCGCTCGGTTTGGGCGTTACGTCCTCTAGTGTTGGAGCAAGGTAGTCTCAGCAACGCTTTGGAATGTTTAGTTAAAGGACTGACTACAGGCACACCAATTCAGGCTCGGTGTACTATCAAAAAGATGCCATACTCACTACCTGTGGAAGTAGAAACCAATCTGTTGCGTATTGCTCAGGAAGCACTGACCAACACTCTCAAACATGCCGACGCCAGTGCTATTGAAGTTGAATTAACGTTCGCTTCGCAAGCAATCAGTCTGCGCATACAAGACAATGGTCGGGGTTTTCATCCTGAACTTCAAAACGGAAAAGGCTTTGGTCTTGTGGGAATGCATGAGCGCATCCGGGGACTTGGAGGTCAGTTGAAGATCAAAAGTCAACCTGGACAAGGGACAGAAATGCTGGCTGTGGTGCCTCTTGTTACCAT
>JAAUSC010000362.1 GCA_012031965.1 Scytonema sp. RU_4_4 | reverse complement strand
AAAGACCAGACTACTGAGCTACAACTGTCTCCTAACAACCCTATTCTCTGTGTACAAGACTTAGGTCGAAAAGTTGAGGAACACTGGATCTGGAGTCACCTAAATTTCCAAGTATTTTCAGGGGAACGAGTCGCGGTGGTAGGTGCTTCTGGCTCTGGTAAAAGCTTGCTCCTGCGAGCATTAGCTGGTCTCGATCCAGTACAAGCAGGGCAAATTATTTTTCAGGGACACTCAGTGAACTCTTACTTTATGCCCAGCTATCGTTCCCAAATCATCTACTTGCACCAACGACCAGCCCTTTGGGAAGGAACTGTAGAGGAAAATCTCCAGCAAGTTTACCGATTAGCAGTTCACCGTCATTTAGTTTACAACCGTAAGCTGATTCTAGACTATCTGCGTCTTTTGCAGAAAACGGCTGACTTTTTGCAGCGTCCAGTTAGTGCTATTTCCGGTGGTGAGGCGCAGATTGTCGCCTTTTTGCGAGCTTTGCAACTTTCACCCTCTATACTGCTACTAGATGAACCCACTGCCTCACTGGATGCTGGAACTGCTCAAAGTTTAGAGGCTTTAGTTGCAGCTTGGCAAAATCAAGACCCTCTACGGGCATATCTTTGGACAAGTCATAACCCTACCCAGTTAGAACGCATTACCAACCGTCAAATTACCTTGAAGAAAAAAGACTAATGGAAACCAATTATATCCAGATTAGTTATGGACAACTGGCTTTGGCGACTTTGTTTATTGTTGTCAATATAGGGCTTTCCTTTGGTTTGCGGTTGGGACTAGAGCAGAGTCTGGGGATAGCCTCACTACGGATGGTAGTACAGTTGTTGGTGGTGGGGTACATATTGCAGTGGGTGTTTACTCTCAGCAACCCTGTATTGATCATACTTTTGGCTTTGGGGATGACAGTTACTGCTGGTGTATCTAGTGTCAACCGTACGCGCCGACGGTTTGCAAGTATTTATTGGAATAACTTTATTTCGCTTTTGAGCAGTTCGTTTTTAGTTACGGGGATAATAGTTAGTGGCATTCTGCGCGTACAGCCGTGGTACGAACCACAGTATCTCATCCCCCTTTTGGGTATGGTGTTGGGTAATGCCCTCACGGGTACTTCTTTGAGTTTGGATCGGTTTATGGAGGACTTAACCAGTCGTCGGGGGGAAATAGAGGCGCTACTGACTCTTGGCGCAACCCGTTGGGAAGCCGCACATCAAACTGTTAGAGAGGCCCTCAGAACAGGAATGATTCCTACTATTAACTCGATGATGGTGATGGGATTAGTTAGCTTACCAGGTATGATGACTGGTCAAATTCTCGCTGGAGCAAATCCTAATGATGCCATACGCTACCAGATTGTGATTATTTTTGCACAAGCAGCAGGAACAGCGATCGCGACAATGGGTGTTGTCATCCTAGCTTTTCTTGTTTTGTTTAATCGAAATCACCAGATCACAGATTTGTTACGTAAGCTTAGCTAGCTGGATTTTTGATTCTCTAAGGAGAGCGAAAAATTTCGGGGGAGATAGGCGACAATTTAGCAGGGGTTCTCAACATTAATCATCCCAAAGCCCCTGAAACTTGGTAGATGCAAGTTCAGTGTAACAACAGTGTGCTGAATATTTTTATGTCCCAGGTAACTCTGAATTGTCCGAGTGTCAGTACCTCGATTAGCCAAATAATAACCTGTTCCATGCCGTAGCATATGGGCATGAACTCTAAAAGGTAGACAAGCCTTCTCACCAGCCCGCTCAACAATTCCACCGATAGTATCCTGGGCTAATGGCCCATACTGCGCCATTATCGTCAAAGTGGACAAATTGAAGCAAAACAACGTGGGGGATACCAAAAACCAACTATTCAGGATGAACATCATAGATTTTCCCAAGGGTGGAAATGTTTCCGGGAAGTGGTGCTTTGAACCTTGATGGGCTGGTTGCAGCGATGACTGTGCCTGGAAGCACCAATACCGAGGTGTTTCTTACATATGTAACTCAGGTTTTGGCACCTCAATTGTGGAAAGGGGCTATTGTGGTTATGGATAATCTGAAAGTTCATCACGCGGAGCGTGTAAAAATTGCCATTGAGTCTGTTGGTGCATTAGTCAAGTTTTTACCCCCCTACTCTCCTGATTTATCCCCCATAGAACTTTGTTGGTCAAAATTGAAGCAATTTCTCCGTTCCCGTGAAGCACGCACACTGGAATTACTCGACCAAGCAATGGCTGATGCTGTAAATTGTATTACCGAAGATGATGCCTTCGGTTGGTTCAACCACTGTGGTCTATTTACCTGAAAATTGCTGTAAGTAGCTAAACAAAATTAATTACACATTCTCTATGCTGTTAAGCGTTCCCTTGCCTCCACCCATAACTTTAATTTTGCCTAACCACTTATCTGAGTTTACCGTCAAGAATTAGGCGGCGATTGCCTCCGGCACTGCACAAGAGCGCAATCGCTAACATTGGGACCCCGCAAACAAATTGTGTATCTCCTACTCTGATGCGATGAAACAGGTATATCTCCTAAAATCCTCATCTTGCCTATGGCGATGACCGAAGGTCCGCTGGAAGCGATCGCACAAATATTGACTTGTCAGTTCACACTCCACCTACCCCAAGCCACTCAATTCAATCCTCCTACCGGAATCTTCGCCGCAGTGCCCCTAGCTTCTAGCTCTTGTCATTACCCATATCTCCTGGAAGCTTTACAAGATAAGGTTTTGGTTCTTTCCCTTTAATTTGCATTTATTAACGTTTATTGACAATAGCAACGGAAGAATCAGCGTTTTGAAATCTAATTATTAGGGCGATCGCCTGTTTTGAAAAAATGTGGGTAATGACAAGCCTTCTAGGCATGGGGAGTGTCAAAAACATATCGTGCGAGCAGTCATCCTCTGGTGACATTTCTAATATTATTTACTCGACTGTTTTTCTATATTCTTATTGTAGAAGCGAATAAAGATACGAACAAGTTTACATCGCATTTTAGTTATGCGATCGCCTGGATTCAAATATTTCTACCTTGCCATTGTTTTGGATCGCGTTTAACGTGAAAGCACGCGATTATAGTAATTACATCTTCTTCCAAAACATACATTACGCCATAAGGAAACCGACGTATCAACGCTCGTCGTACTTGTCGATACACTACGGGATAAGCTAAGGGTTGGACTTTGGACAAAAAAGAGTATGTTCGCGAGTAATTCTCGCGAACATAACACAGATATAAAAAATAGACAGAAAAATAAGGAATGACGATGACCCAATTTCTTGAGAAGCTGCAAACAGCAGGTGTGGAAACTAAAGTAAAAGTTACCAAGGAGGGGGTCATCCAAGGTATTTCTTATTTAACAAATGGGGTAGCTTTCCAGGCGGGGAAATTAGGTAGAAATGGAAAGGCTTGCACTCTCAAAGGACTTTTATCACGGGGTATCGATTTTGACTTGGAACGAGATGTTTTAGCGTTAGTCCAACGTGCTACAAGTAACAACCAAGACGACAAGCAAATGTCAATAAATACGTTGATTGCCAAAATTCAAAATCATCCTCAAAACTTATCTATGTGTACGTCGGACTCCCATAGCCAGAATGTTGCCCAAAAGAGCGAATCTGCTAATGTTTATGACTTGAGTAACTCCCAACAACAAAATTGTATACTTAAGTCTCAAGTTAATTATTTAAAGCACCACAAAGGTGCAGAATTAGACCTCTAATACTTCCGACTCACCGAAACCCAATTCTAAACGTTGGATAATTAACTACAAGTTATACTCATTTTCCAAGAAACACAGTATTTTTTCCTGCTTAGACGTGAGACTCCCAGGGTCTGCTAATCTTCCCAGCGCTTCCACTACAGCTGCGTGGGTTGGCTCGAAATCTTTGTAAATTTCGTCTGCTAGTCGCCGGATCGATCGCATTTCTCGCAGCTGTTGTCTCATTCGGAGTAT
>JAAUSC010000145.1 GCA_012031965.1 Scytonema sp. RU_4_4 | reverse complement strand
ACCTCACCCTGCCCTATCGGGCATCCCTCTCCTTAATAAGGAGAGGGAAAGATTTTAGCGCAGCTAAAAGCGAGGGTGAGGTTAAAAGCGATCCGGTGTGTACACCGTAGCCCCGGAGCTCGGGGAGGGGACGTGTTTGCCGCAGGCATTCCCGCAGGGTAGCGTAGCTTTACGGGGGTGGGGTTCTTCGCATTTTCCCACCCACTTAGCAGTAAATTAAGGTGATAACATCTGCCGAAATGTTTCAATCGGAATACCCCAGCTAGATTTACTCATCTTCTCTCGCAAAGGTTGTTCTGGCTCAGTTCCATCTTGATACACATATGGATTACCCCATAGAGGTTCAGCGTGCATTCCATTGATAGCCACCACCTCGCCAAAGCGATTGAGTAGTGGTCCTCCACTCATCCCTTTTTGCAAATCATTGGTATATCCAATTCGGTAGCCACCCTCTAAAGCTTTCTTTAGAATTAGGGAAACTTTACCCGTTTTGAAAACAAACCCCTGGTCCTGATTTGTGTCAAAATCAAAGGGAAATCCAGCCGCAAACACTTCATGACCCACATTCAGATTTGATGCAGACCCAACAGAAGCAACAACATAGCTCACTTTAGGACTGCGAAACTGCAAGACAGCCAAATCATTGTCTTTAAAGTAGGGAGGAGAGTTTTTGCTGCTAGGGACATCAGCCACATATACATGAGCGTCGGGGGTTTGAATGTGATATGGAGGGTTACCGGACTTGAGTACATGAGCATTCGTCAGTACTGTGTAAACTGAACCTTGTCTGTGAATCAGAATACCTGACCCCAGAAAACCTTTCGACAGAACTTTAACTGTTATCGACTTAGCTTTGTGTTGCAGTTGCTTTCCCAAGCGTTGGGTTGACGGTTGCTCAGCACAAAACCCGACGTTCGGTGCTGAGGCTACCGACGAGATTGATAAACCTCCAATACAAGTTATCAATATAAGTAAGCGCCATTGCATGTCGGTTTAGTTTGCAATTTGCTTAACATTTCCAAACAGGTTGTCCAGCAGGACAAGATGTGCGCTTTGTATCTTCTATCCCAGAAAGAAGCTTTTGGACATCAAGGTAAGCTGCGTCTTTTTCTGAGTAAATAACAGCTTTGCTGCTGTTACCACTCAGTTCAATCACTCCAGGACTACTCCCACTGCGACCATATTGCAGTTGTTGTAGAACATCCTGGGGATTTTGACCAGGTTTGAGGGTGAGCAATACCCCGTCAGGCAGACAAGGACCACCTTTTTCACTAGCAACACATAATACAGGTTGACGCTCAGACTTACCAGCTCGCAGAAAATTTAGTGTCCCATTGTCGTAGAATCTTTGGAATCTGTCAGATATATCTTCACAGCGGCGCTCTGGAGTCCAGGGAGGAGTAAATCCTGCATCAACCCAGCGAATCATTGGGATGTTTCCCCGTGAGGTGTGAACCAGTGTTGCTGGAATACCCCTGCTCATTCCACAGAAGAACTTTTGGTTTTGAGCTTGGTTTTGAGCATAACTAGGCTGAGTCAGAGTTGCAGTAGAGGTGATAGTGAAGGCAATGGCGTAAAGCGCAGTGCTTTTATGGGCGATACGCGTGGCGTCAAGCCTCCGGCTTATCGCACTGAGTATGTGAGCAAATAAACTGAGTTTCATAGTCATTTCAATCTTTATGAAACTATATTTAAATATTCACTTTTAGTGAGTTATTTTCCTGACTTTATCAAATCACAAGTACAATACGAGTACAAGTAAACAATAAATAAAAAACGCCCTTATTTATTCTAGAGAGCGCTATCTTCTTCACAAAAATCACTTTATCAATTCTTGTGAAGATTACTAATCCTGGAAAAAGTCATCATCCTGTGTAGGAACAAGATTAAATCTCAGTAAGTATAAGTGCAAGTTTACAGAGAATTGGTATTAGAGTGCAACGCAACGCACCATTGCTGACGGTGCGTGACGACGCATTCAGATTTTTCTTCAAAGTGATGTATACTCGTGCGTCGTCACACACCCTACAAGAATTTTATCTTTTATTTATAAAAGATAAAGCGCCCTTCTCAAAGAGAAGAGCGCTTTTCACTTGTGGAGGACGCGATACATCGCGTCTTATTTATTAAGAATTAGCCGTTGATAGCAGGAGCGCTGATTGCAACAGGAGCAACATCACCACTAGCTAAGTCGAGGGGGAAGTTGTGAGCATTACGCTCGTGCATCACTTCCATACCCAGGTTAGCGCGGTTGAGCACATCTGCCCAAGAACCAATCACGCGACCTTGAGAGTCAATCAAAGATTGGTTGAAGTTGAAACCGTTGAGGTTAAACGCCATGGTACTAATGCCCAGTGCGGTAAACCAGATTCCAATCACAGGCCATGCAGCTAAGAAGAAGTGTAAGCTACGGCTGTTGTTAAAGGAAGCGTATTGGAAAATTAAACGACCAAAGTAACCGTGAGCAGCAACGATGTTGTAGGTTTCTTCTTCTTGACCGAATTTGTAACCGTAGTTTTGAGATTCGCTTTCGGTTGTTTCACGAACCAAGGAAGAGGTCACCAAAGAACCGTGCATTGCACTGAACAGTGAACCACCGAAGACACCAGCCACACCTAACATATGGAAGGGGTGCATCAGGATGTTGTGCTCTGCTTGGAACACCAACATGAAGTTGAAGGTTCCAGCAATACCCAGAGGCATACCATCGGAGAAGGAACCTTGTCCGAGGGGATAAATCAGGAATACGGAGGTTGCTGCTGCTACAGGAGCAGAGTAAGCGACACAAATCCAAGGACGCATACCCAAGCGGAAGCTTAGCTCCCACTGACGACCTAACCAGCAGAAAATACCGATCAGGAAGTGGAATACTACTAGCTGGTATGGACCACCATTGTACAACCACTCATCTAAAGAAGCTGCTTCCCAGATGGGGTAGAAGTGCAAACCAATTGCGTTAGAAGAAGGAACAACCGCACCAGAAATGATGTTGTTTCCGTAGATCAAGGAACCTGCAACTGGTTCACGAATTCCGTCGATGTCAACGGGGGGTGCTGCGATGAATGCAATAATGAAACAGATGGTGGCAGACAGAAGAGTAGGAACCATCAGTACACCAAACCAACCTACATAGAGGCGGTTTTCAGTGCTGGTGATCCACTCGCAGAACCGCTCCCATACGTTGCCGCTTTCACGACGTTGTACTGTTGTGGTCATTGTTTTATGAGTGCTTTAACTGTTATTAATCAGGGTTATTAATCAGGTAATTCAGTGATTTACCTGTTCATATTTCACTTTACATGAATTCACTTAAAGCAAAGTGTTGACTTAATAATTTGTTATATTTTGTGTTTTTTATTAAGAAACGTAAATTCATTGGTATAAATGTAACGATAGCCTTTCAAGTAAGTCGGCTATGAGATAGTATATATAGCCTTTTTTATATGTTTGTAACTGACTTTGACACTCCATCACATTGGCTCCTCTAAACTCAATCTCAATCAATCTCAATCAATCTCAACTAGAAGTCAAAATATATGTAAGGTAAGCTGCCTTCAGGAGCGAGTAACCAAACACTATAGAAACACAAAGGTACAAAAACAAGCTTTACAGGCCAGTTGAACTGTAACTTGAGTGTTCGGTTAAAAATGTAGGCTCCAGCCATTGCAACATATAGAACAACTAGCAAAATTGCTAGTTGGTATTGAGTGATATTTAGGGCATCAATGTACACTTTTTGAGCAAATTGCTCATCAGCAGAAAAACCCCAAAGATGCTGGAATACGAAAGAAGAATCTTCGAGGTTCGGTAGGCGGAACCAAATCCAGGAGGTGAAAACCATGAATTGCGTAAGTAGCCAAGCCAAAATTGTACCCAATGGTTGTTGCCAGAAATTTTCCAGATCCTCAAAGCGATCGCTGATAGCATCAGTCAAACGATGAACAGCCAAAGCTAACCCGTGAAATAGTCCCCAAAGCACAAAACCCAATGCTGCACCGTGCCAAATACCTGCAATTAGCATGACAATGATTAAATTAAGGCAGGTGCGATCCAATCCTTGGCGAGAACCACCTAAAGGAAAGTACAGGTAATTACGCAGCCAATCTCCTAGAGTGATATGCCAGCGCCGCCAAAAATCAGCAATACTGGTGCTGAAGTAGGGAAAGTCAAAATTTTCAGGTAAAACCAACCCAAATAGCAAAGCACTACCACGGGCAATATCTACGTAACCGCTGAAATTCAAATACAACTGGAAGCCGTAAGCAAAAGTTGCTAACCACAAATCTGTGCTACCCGCCCTTTGCAAGTTACCAAAACATAAATCAACAAAAATTCCCAAGTGGTCTGCCAAAATACCTTTTTTGACTGCACCTCTAGCAATAAGCCATAGTCCATCTGCCACAATATCAGGAGTGAGAAAGCCCAGATTCTTGAATTGATTCGCTAAGTTGTGGAAACGAGTAATTGGACCTGAAATCAGTTTGACAAAGAAAAACTTGTATGCGGCAAATTGGAGAAATTCCTGAGTAGCAGGTGCGCCACGGTAAACATCAACTAAATATGCAATACACTCAAAGGTAAAAAAGGAAATTCCTAAAGGTACAATCAGTTTAAAAGAGTCAGCAGATGAGATGACAATACTAGGGTAAAAAAACTCTAATAAAGGTAATAAATATTTAAAACCCAGTAGTAAGAAAACGTTTAAAAATATACCTAGCCACAAAAGCTTAAGACGGCGACGATTCCAATCAAATTGAGCTAAATGCCATTCTTCATGAGAAAGTGACCAGTCTAAAAAATGAGGTCTTAATGTCGCTTGTTCACCAATTTCTTTACCTAAACGAAAATTAAAAAAAATAAGTACTAACAGCAATGGGATGTAATGAAGTTGCAAAGATGCATAAAACACTATGCTAGCAATCAGCAACGTCCATAACCGCAATTTTTGTCGTGCTACAGACCAATAAATTCCTAACACACTTAGCAAGAACAACCCGTATAGAATGGATATAAAGTTCATGTTCTAGTCATTTATCAGTTATCAGTTATCAGTTATCAGTTATCAGATCACTGTTTACTGTTCACTGTTCACTGTACAGGGGGTACAATGCGTCAACAGCTAATATAAGAGCTTGTGCTAATAACCATATAACTTGATATTGACGACTTTGTACCGTGTTTTTCGCCTGACGGTAAAGTCGTTCTAACTCAGAAATATTTAAATGTGTGGTCACAATGATTCGTTACCGAGTTAAAACGTCTATATTACCTAAATCTTGAGTTTCTATATCCAAAAGTTATATTTATATAACTTTTATGAGAAGGTTAATTGTAATTGACATTCATTACCGAGAATTGGGACGACAATCTGCCCTCCTGATAGCTTGAGATCAAATTGTTTAGACTGGCTTGCCCAATTGATTGTAGCCAATATCGGTAAACTTTCTGATTCTCCATCCAATGTCACATTATGCGTCCAAATCTTCAGTTCTTGAGCAGAGGTTTTGGGAATATGGAAATTGGCATGTTGTAAAGATTTTAAGGCTATGGTTTCACTAGCAGTGGTCGTTTGATGTTGTTTACCATCAGTATATTTGAGTTCGACCTGAACTGGTATTGGTTGACCAGAGGCGGCGATGGAAATAATACCTTGTTCTGGTTGTTGCATCTCTTGTCGCAGTTCTACTACGACTCTAGGTGTAAAAGCACCTCTGTACATGAGTACAATTGGCATCACTAACATTGTGAATCCTACAAAGATGGCACAAGCCCTTTCCCCAGGATTCTTCCAGATGACCAAACCATGTAGAAAAAGACTAGCAAGGGAGATGACATATATAGTCCCCAGCAATACGGGATGACTGAGAAAACGGAAGATAAAACCGGGGACAATTTCTCCCTTGCGGCGGCTAGAAATTAGTAGCAAAACTGGATAAATTCCTGCTAATAGAAAAACAACGATCAATCCAGTAAAGCTAAACAATTCAGAGAACGAAGCGACATTCACTAATATTGACCACTCAGACAATAAAAAAACAATCACGATGGGGCTGATTGCAAGTATGGCATAACCGCGATCGCTAGTTGTCATTTCTCGTAATCGTCGCCACCACAAGCTCATATTTCCTGGGGCTTTTTGTGAACGTTGGTTTTTCTTGTCTGTGGTCGTTTTTGCTAATGTTTGCCACAGTTCATCGAAAGCAGCTTGAGGGCGTGAAGCTGCTAGATTAACACGGTAGAGAGTGGTATCATCTCGCGCAACTTCCCTAACTAACCCAGACTTGATTAAGCTTCCTAAAAGTTTTTGGGCAGTTGCTTCATCTTGTTGTAAGTAGACAGCAACCTCTGTCAAGCTTGCTGATTGCTGGCGTGTTAACCACGTCACTAGTTTGCGTTCTTCTTCTGGAAGAATGAGAGCATCTGCCATACTCACACCAAACGATTCCCAATCCCCTTCATAGGTGACACTCAGGGAGGAATTTATCCGTATACAGAGGTTTTGGGGTTGTGCTTGGACAATTTCTATACTTAACTTTTCCTTGTTGTCCGCTAGGATTGGTAAACGCCCTTTGAGGGCAGAAATATCCCAGCGATCGCTAACTGTCATTTCTAAGGAATGGAATTGCCCAGCAGCTTGTATATCTAAGCGTAATCTGGCTTTGTCTCCTTCTAAGCCGAGATAAATAATGGAAATACCAAAGCTTTGTTGTTTACCCGGAGGTTGCAGGATGATTTTGCCTTGGCGCTGTGGCAAAGTTAGAATTGGCTGAGAACGATTGGGTAAGCGCTCTACAGTAAGGTTATACAAACCCAATGTGCAGTGAATCGAGCCAATTCCCATACCCAAAATCACAAATACTGAACCCAAAACTTTGACAACAATTCCGGCTTCCTGTGCTAAGGGAATGAGAGCCGTACCAGTTTCAGAGGCTAAAGTTTGGGCAGAAATTGCGCCGTTAACTGCCAAGATCCATATAGAATAAATGAGCATTGCCGTTGCTTGTGCTGCCATGCAACCCAACATCAAAGAACGACAACTTGGATCACGACGAATCACGACTTTGGCACAGTTACTGACCGAAAGATGCCCAAAATATGCCGAACCAATGACTCCAAATATGAGTTCTAAAACTGTGGGATCAAATGATCGCCCATTGACAAAAGGTACGTTAAAAAAGAAGAAATTTTGTGGTTTTAGGTGAGTAAAGGCGATCGCGCTCAAACAAGTGATGATAGTCAAGCTAATCACACCTGTGATCAAAGCAGAAGCGACTGTTGCATCCAAAGATTTCCCTCGCACAAAGTAGATACCAACAGCAAAGAGTAATCCCACCCAAATGAGTGCTGGAATGCGAGTCACATCCATCATAGTGATGGCAAAACCAACATAAAATGCCCACAGTGATAAAAAGCACTCGATAATTGAGCAAATAGAGAGAATTACCGAACCAGTTCCACCTAAATAATCCTGTACAAGTTGTCCAATGAAAGCATTCCCGTAGCGAATTGTACCACTACGAGAAATTGCTTCGGCAATGTAAGCAATAGTTAAAATATTAATAATGCCAAATGCAACTAACAGCAACATGCTCGGTATTGGTCCAATACCTGCTGTCGCAATTGGTAGAGCTAAAATCCCAGCACCCACAGTTTCTGTCAAAGTTAGAGCAAAAGCTGTCCAGAATGGAGATAAAGATTCTAACCACTCACTTAATCCAGAGAACAGCCAGCGCCAATTTTCTAGTGTATTAACTTGGGATACATACAGGCTATTAATTTGTTGCTGATATAATCGCTGATATGCCTGACCCACCGAAGCTTCATCCAAGCCCAGAGCCAGACGAATATTAGGTATTTTTTGGTATACAAGAGAGTATTTTTGACCAATTAAATAAGCCAGAGCCGCTCGAACACTCCCATTATTGGGGACAAGTCCAGCCCATTGAGGAGCGTAACGTTCTAAGTCCTGAACACTGGGGCGCAATGGTGGTTCTCGTCCGAGAGTAAAGGCTTGATAAAAACTTAACTCCCGTTCGGCGATCGCCTTTTCGGTTTGAAACCAGTTCATTGCTGAACGTGATTTAGCAACGAGATGAGCGCTGCGGGTTTCAACTAAAAACAGCAAAATACTGGCACGTTTGCTTGGCAAACCGCCCAGTACTTCTTCTCGCGTCAACCGCGCACTTGTATTTGATGTTGTCTCTGGGGAAGGAAAGTTATCGTTGTTGCTCACCGAACCTCCTTAACACAGCATAAGTCGTCTGGCGATCGTATTCACTTCATCAGACCAAGGATGCTCTGGATAGCGCTGACTAAAAATGTCGCTGGATGCGAGGTGTGCAACCTCCTCAGATAGAGGCAAAACACCAATGACAGAGACATTGTAGGCATCTTCTACCTGCTGTCGTAAATCTTCCAAATTGAAAATGGGTAGTGCCTTATTCACGACCAGAAACATCTGTGGTACTTCTAGTTGTTGGGCTAAATCCACAGTCACTGCTGTACCTTGGTAGTCCTGATAGTCAGGACGCATAATCAACACTAAGATGTGGGAAATGGCGATCGAAAGTAGAGTATCAGCGTTAATGCCTGGATGAGTATCGATAAAGAGATAATCGAGACTCAATTCTTCAATAAGTGTGTGGAAGCCCTCGTTGAGGACATCGGGGTCATACCCTTCCCGGACAATGCGTGTGATGTCCTGTGTTCTTACACTGGCTGGAATGAGATAGAGATTTCCCCTTTGATCAGCGTCTTTGACAGGTATTGTCAGAGTTCGTGCTGTACTTTCTGTAACTGTTGATGATTTAGTTGGTGATTGAGAAAAATGCTGCCCTAAAGCAGAGGTTCGTAGATGAGTACTAACATCACAGACAACATCTCTGATAGCACAGTGACTCCACAAATAATCATTCAGGGTGTAGCTGATGCTTTCCTCATCCATTCCGAACAATACGTGGATACCAGGAGACTGAATATCAGTGTCAACAATCGCCACTCGCTTACCATGTGTAGCAATGCTGGCTGCGATATTACCTGTCAAATTTGACTTACCTGTACCACCACGATAGGAGTGGACGGAAATAATTTTTGCCACGATCAATTTACCTTTGTGCGCTTAACTGCTGGCTGATTCTGTTCCGGAGCGGAATTTTTGCGCCCTCTTCTTAATTTCTTGAAAATGCTGCGTTTCTGCAACTTCTGAAACTATCCGTGATTTTTTCGCTTCATCAATGGCTATTCGCAACAATTGCACTTGCTGCTTCAGACGTTGCTCGCGGGAATTGACTTCTTGCGCCATATGTTGGAAGACTCGTGCCAATTGTCCTAAAGAATCGTCTCGCATTGCAATAGGGGCGATACTCTCAGGAGTAAATTTTTTTGCTTCTATATCCGCTGCTGCTTGTGTCAGATAATTGACTTGCAGCAAGTATTCAATTTCTTGATCGCGTAACAATTTCTTCTCCAAACAAGCATCAATACGCGCCCGAAGAATCACAGGGTCAAAGGGTTTGGGGAGATAATCTTCCGCGCCCATGTCAATACATTTAACCAAGCTTTCAATTTGATCCAGTGCCGTAATCATAATGACAGGAATATGGCGTAATAATTTATCAGATTTCAGGGCTTCTAAGGTTTGGTAGCCATCCATTTCTGGCATCATCACATCCAACAGGACTAAATCTGGTACTTGCTGTCTGATTTTCTCCAGTGCTTGACGTCCATTTTCCGCCATCGTGACCTGATGTCCTTGTCTTTCTAGGCGTCGTCCCAAGACATCACGATTGGCTTCATTGTCGTCCACAACAAGAATATTGCCGCAAATTGTCTTTTCCGAATGTGTCAATAGCGCGGTTATCTTTTCCTGTTCTAATGTTGCTGCTGGAAGAGGAATTTGTTGAGCTATGATTTTTTTTACCTCTTCTGAACGCACAACTTTCTGTAATGTCACTTCAGGTTCTTTTATTTCCTGTAATGTCACTTCAGGTTCTTTTATTTCCTGTAATGTCACTTCAGGCTGTTTTATTTCCTGTAATGTCACTTCAGGTTGTTTTATTTCCTGTAATGTCACTTCAGGTTGTTTTATTTCCTGTAATGTCACTTCAGGCTCTTGTGTATTTACAGATGTCGGAGCGAGTACAGATACATCAATATTGGCATTTACTAAATTTGATAAAATTTGCCGTTTGGTGCCAAGCTCTAATAATTGCTTATCTAAACAGTGACTCAAATTCTCGTAATTTAAAACTTCGTCGATGCGTGACAAAATTTGTCTACCAGAAATCTCAATCCGTTTTATGTCATCACAGATGCTACCTTTAAAAAATTCTTCACCTTCACCTTGTTCTTGTAACATCTGACTGTAGCCAATAACTTGGTTAAGCAAAGTCCGTAAGTCTCGTTTAAATTCACCAATTAAGTCTTTTTCTGTCGATTTGGTTTCGGGTACAAACTTGGGACGAGCCAATAATGCTTCAATCTTTCGGAGTAGTTGTGGTAATTCTACTGGTTTTGTCTCGTAGTCATCACAACCTGCTGCTAAAGCTTTTTCGCGATCGCCTGCCATTGCATGAGCTGTTAGAGCAATAACCGGGATACCTTGAGTATGGGATGCTTGCTTTAACAGTTTGGTTGCTTCCCAACCATCCATGATTGGTAAGCTCATATCCATCAAAATCAAATCTGGTGCTTCTGCATGGGCTAGAGTGATCGCCTGCTGTCCATCACCAGCATGAACAATCTCATAGTTTTTACGTTGTAACCTCCGGGACAGCATATCCCGATTCATTTCGTTATCTTCTACAAGGAGTATCTTAGTAGTCATTTGTACCCGAACCCTTAACCAGTGTTCATAAATAGGAAATTTCTTGACTTATTGCAACTTAGCAGCGACCAAATCACGAACCTCTTTAAGAAGTTCTTCACGACCATAGGCACCCTTTTGCAGAACGTTTTCTACATAGCCGCTTAACTTTTGACGGTCTTTTGCAGTAATATCTTTAGCTGTAATGACCACTACTGGAATTGAACGCCACGCCTGGTTTTTCCGCAATTCGGAAACGAATTGAAATCCATCCATTTCCGGCATCATTAAATCCAACAGAATCAAACAGGGCATTCCTTGCGCAACCAGTTCTAATCCTCTACGTCCGTTCTCTGCTTCCATGGCTCGCCAACCAGCTTTCTCCATAGAACGGCGTAACATTTGGCGTGTTGCTGGCTCATCTTCAATAACCAGCACATAACCATCCTGTAGCTGGCTTCTATACTTATTGAGAACAGGTGCTAATTGTTCCCATTCAATTGGTTTGGTGACAAAATCTGAGGCTCCCAATGCTAGACCCAGTTCCTGATTATCTTGCATCATCAGCATAATGACTGGAATTTCTGCCAATTCAGGATCTGCTTTTAGCGCTGATAGCACAGCCCATCCATCCATTCTCGGCATAATGACGTCTAGAGTAATTAAAGTTGGGTGTATCTCCTTCGCGATTCTTAACCCTTCCTCACCACTCGCTGTTGTGATAGTAGAGTAACCTTCCTTATTCAGAAAGTCTTCCATCAAATCTAGGACTTCTGGATCATCATCAATCACCAAAACAGTGGCACCAAATTCTCTATTACTGTTCTCGATATCATCAATATTGTCTTCCTGAGCGGACTGTTGTTCAATGTAGGCTGGCAAGCACGCTGTAAAAGTGGAACCCTGACCTGGCTGACTCTGCAATTGGATCTCGCCGCCCATCATTTCGCATAGTCGCCGACAGATGACTAACCCTAATCCTGTACCACCATATTTACGGGTTGTTGAGGCGTCAGCTTGGACAAAAGGCTGAAACAGCTTACTGACCTGTTTTGGCGTCATACCGATACCAGTATCAATGACGCTAAAGGTCAACCAATCCTTATCTTCTACAGTCATCCGGGATACATCTAAGGTAATAGTGCCTTTTTCTGTAAATTTGGATGCATTACTCAGTAGGTTCAGGAGAATCTGCCGAATACGAGTCAAATCAGCCCACATCGTTCCGGTATCTTCTGGACACCTGACTTCCAAAGTATTTTCTTTCTTTGTCACCAGAGGTTTAACAGTAGTTGCCAAATCTTCTACCAGTTTGGCAACGCTAATCGTCTCTGGGCATAGTTCAATCTTCCCCGCTTCAATTTTGGAAAGATCAAGAATATCATTAATCAAACCCAACAAGTGTTTACCAGAAGAGTAAATTTTCTGTAGATCTGGTATCAAATTACTCTGACCCATTTCTTCTACCTCTTCCTGTAGCATTTCACTGTAGCCAATGATGGCGTTGAGTGGTGTCCGTAGTTCATGACTCATATTAGCCAAGAAATTACTCTTGGCTTGGTTTGCGGCTTCTGCGGATACCTTTGCTTGCTCTAATTCCGCTTCTACAGCATCAAAGTGCTCGGTTGTTGTTTCAAGGAGAATTTCTAAATCTGTTTTTTCTTGACGCAGTTCTTCTTGATCTCGACGCAAAACTTCAAGTTCTGCTAAGAGTTGACTGTTGTCTGACTGGTTGTCTGACTGTGTATATTGCGTATTACGCAGATGCTCAATTTCTGCAATCAACTGATTTTTTTCATTTTGCCAATCTTGATTGCTCTGCAAATTCTGATTTTGTCGGAGTTGTTCTAATTCCCACAGCAATTGGTTGCGTTCATTTTGCAAGTTTTGCCAATCAGAATGACTAACGACAACTGAATTATTGTGTAGATTATTGTCTGTAGTTCTTGTTTGTTTCAATTCTGACTCTACAGAATCTAATTGCTGTGCAAACTGTGCTGTCACAGTTTCTAAAAGAGTTTTAACCTGTTTTAACTCTTCTTGCTCCCGTCGCAATTTACCTAGTTCTGATAACAATTGCCGTTTTTCATCATCAGAGTGATCGCGTCGTAAATTATCTAAATCTTGACGTAAATTTCTGATTTCAGAAAATATGAGTTTTGATGAAAGAGGAGGAAACCATTTCAAAATACTCACAACTGCCATGACTCCTATCGTATATCCATAGCTTTTTAGTAAAAAACGCTTTTTTATCAAAGCGTAAACGTTAGTTACAATCAACTACAATCAACTTTTTTTAATGTATCTAGTTAATTTCTAACTTAAGAGAAGGTAATAAACGCTGTAGATTTTTGAGAGATTTACTTTGCCAAGGAAATTTTTTAGAACCTTGTACAATCACCTCTACTTGTTTCTTACGCATACTTATTACAAATTTAGATAAAGCATTAATTCCTGAACTATTGAGGAATTCTAGCTTTTCTAAATTTAGAGTTATTGCTGATGGACTAATGTCAACGGCATCATTCAGGAGTTGCAAAATGGGAGAGTATTCATCAGAACCATTCAAACGCAAGGAACCATGAAAGTTAATAGTTTTGGTCTCGGGATTATACTTAACTTTGTAGCCATCTGCAACAATGCTATTTTCTTTAATCAAAGTATTCACCATTGAACTTTGCCTCTACTTGTTAAGGATAAGTTATTTTTGATTGAAAAAACTTATTAATTATTTAATCACTCTGAGATAGTGTGAGTTGTACCATTGTTGTTACTGAAACAACCTGTGGATTGTGTTGTGCCGCCTCAAATTTCCACCCTATTCTTGCTAAATAATCATTAATTATAGTTAAATAACCAATTCCAGAACCTCGATTATCTGATTCAGCATTTTCCTCCAATTTACGCATATACAACTCATAAGCATCAGATTGCATTAGCTCTTCTATATATTTTCTAAACTTACCTATATTTTTGCTGTTAACTGCATTGTTAGCCCAAAAAACTAAATGATTACCACGTATCTGTAAAGCAATTTTGACCGGATATTGTAATGTATCATCGCTATACTTAATAGCATTTTCCAGTAACTCGTTGGCAATATAACTCACAGCGTTTTTAACTTCTTCTTTTATACTGCTATCGCTGTTTATATCATCATCAGGTAGGAAGTGTGTCAAATAATTGGCTAAAAAATCAGCAGACAGACTACTAGCTTTCCAACGTTTTTGATCAGGTAAAAGATTAGGAGTCAAATGAATACTTAAATACTCCGACTCCGCTAGTACATCGTTACTAAATTCACCAAAAAATTGTTCGACTTTCTGCATGATTCACCCTCCATTAAAATCTTTTTATTTTTAAATTAGTTTTTATCTTTTTTTTAGGACTACGACGGTAATGTCATCAAACACTGTATGCTCACCAATATGTTGTCGTACATCTGCGATAACAGCTTGCTTAATTTCTTCTGCACTAGCGTGGCAGTTATGGCTAATAACTTGACACATTTTTTCTAATCCATACTGCGCACCTGAACTATTCTCAGCTTCTGTAATTCCATCGGTGTATAGGACAACGACATCTCCCGACTCAAGCCGTACATCAGTTTGAGCGACAAATGGCTCAATATCTTCGTCTAATCCAATGGGAAAACCCAAGTCCATTGTGTCGATAAGTTCAATGACTCCACCTCTACGAACAACAACAACTTCTTCATGTTGACCACTCAATAGAAGATTATTTTGCTTGTAATCTAGTAAAGAGAGAGTTAAACTCTTATCTGAACCCATTCTCTGAATATTTTCATAAATAACACTATTCAGAATAGATAAAATTTAGTGGAATCTTTAATTCCACTAATCAATAAAGTTCTAACTGCTGTTTGCACCATCAACATTAATACACCACTTTCTAAGCCATGTCCGGTGATGTCACCAATCCCTATTTTCAGGGAACCCTTGTGACTGAGAACATCATAGTAATCACCCCCAACTTCATCGGCTGACTGCATGAAACCAGATATTTCTAATTCTGTAATTGACTCTAATTCTTCTGATTTTGGTAAAAGCATCTGTTGTAAACGGCGAGTCACTTCTAGTTCTGCACTCATCCGATCAACTTTTGATTTTAAGCTTTCATTGAGTTGCCTAATTTCCTGACAGGCATCATCTAACTGTTTACCTGTATTCTCTTGAATAATCCCTTGAGCAATTAATAATAAATGTACATCTAATAACCTATAGATATCATGATTGCATTTAACAACGATTGGCTCATACATTAATTCTGATGATCTCTGTAAACATTGTTTAGCTGCTGTTGTAATCAGTGTATCTTCAGAAAAAATTAAAACATCCGCCGCCTGCATGACAGAACATAGTTTAAATAAGGGACGTTCATGATATAAAGCCAAAGAGTAAGGTTGGCTCATTTTCTCGAAAAAACGCCGCCGAGAAATCATCCCTTGAAATTTGCCATCTTCAGTGAGGATAGCTCCAGCTAATGTTAGATTAGACTCAAAAATCTTAGTCAGTTCCAAACCAGGACATGATGTTTCAATCTGACATTCAAATAAAGTTAACACCTTGAGAGTAGACTCTAGAGTAATACTTTGTATAGACTCTACACGAAAGTCAAACATCGATTCAGATTGAAGTGTAGGATACATTGACCTAGTTACTCCATATCTTTGTTATATCAACACTTTAGCAATGACAACCTTAGCCATACTTAATCACAGAAAAACTTATATACACACTCACAACAAGTTGTGTCATTCACAATTCAAAGTGTGTTATGTACACCATAAGTTTCATGAGAACAACCGATACAAACAACCTTCCTCATAATGAGAAAATTCTGAAAAAAGCTTGATGTGCAAACATTTCGAGATTTTTGACAGAATTCATGTGACGGAGTAAATATAATAGTCTTCTCAAGCCACACTTGCCTGTACAAACATCCCCAATGACAGCTACGCAAACCATCGATACAAAAGTGGACTATAAGCTTATAGCCGTTTGAAATTGCATCAATAGGTTTTAGTCAATAAAACTTCAGCAAGCATCAAAAGTAGGGTGCCTACGAAAGTTAATAGAATTCTTGGAAAATATCCATACAGTTAGCACTATGCGAGATTTACATTATCATAAAAAATTTACTTTTGTAGTAAAGATAGCTATAACTTCAGGTTATCAATAAGTTAAGTAATCTTAAAAGAAAAAAATATAACGCTTTTATTTTAGTATTTTGTTTTTTATCTTGAGCTTAATTTATCACAACTTATTTTAGAACTTACGCACAAACTCCAGCTTTTTCTTCTAAGAACTCGGTATGCGTAAGTTTCTAAATTGACTAATCTATCTAAATCATTTATCTAAAAGGTAAAAGATGTTCTCAAAACACCTACAACAGCATCTGGGTTGCGTGTGTCGTGATTGGGTGCTGTTAGCCAGAAGATACCAGGTGTAATGGAGATATTTTCGTTCACTTGGATTCTATAAAAAGCTTCGATATGGAAGCCTGTATCACGATCAGTACGGCGTTCATCTGGCAGACCAATAGCAGCAGCAACTCTAGAGTTGCTGGTATCAACGACTTTCGGCTGCATTCCCAAGATAATACCACCTAAGTTTCCTTTTACACCTAAATCAGGAAATGCTAGTGTCACAGCATAATTCAACACACCAACATCACCTTTATTCCCTGTGGGTAATCCAAGAGTATCCGTCCCCAGAACTCGGGCTTTTGTATAACCGACCCAACCACCAAATTGAAATTTTTCACTAAAGCGGTAGTTCATAATTAAGCCGTAATGATTGGCAGATACACGATCATCATTCTCTGTACTAAAGCCACCTGTACTAACTTTGGCTGAGTTACTTCCAGCAAGAGTATCAACACCAAATTGAGGAGTGTAGGTGTTCATGTATAAAAGTCCGGCTGTCAGCTTACCTGTGTACATGGTCAACTGACTAAAGGCAGTATAGCCACCATTAAAGATACCAGAACTAGCATCTGCTCGGCTGGGACTACCAATATCATTAGTGTCCTGTCCAATGTAGCCTGTAGCAAGGACAAAAGAGTCTGTCAACTTGTAGCTTAAGCCTGCACCTGCACGGTTTCCCATCGGGTAGTACAGTGGGTTAGAGTTACCAAAATTAGAGATAGAACCAGTGGGGAAGTCACTGAAGGGAGAAATAGGATCTACACCTACATAAGTTGGATCAGTAACTCCGGCTGCAAGATATACATTCAGGCGATCGCCCACTGAAAAGTTATAACTCAGATCATGCAACCTTACTGAACTGTCATTGTCTCCTTCAGAAGCTGGTGAAGGTAAAAGACGCGCTTCATCAGAAAAAGCATCAGCATAGGTAGAAGCAAAACGTTGCGGAGTACCAAACCCACCTGTGAGGTTATCGATGTTAGGATCTCCTGCACTAAATAAACGCATATTTGCTGCTTGCAGACGAATGCGTAAACGGTCTTTGCCAGTAAAGCTGGTATCGAAATTCAAGCGAATCCGGTAATTAATGGTGGTATTGTTAGCATCAGAAGCCGTATCACCAAAAGCATCACCCACATAGGTAATGACTTCTCCATTAAGTTTGGTTGTTGTAGAAAATTGCTGTTTAGTTAGTACTACATTCTTTGCTTCTACGGCATCAATGCGACTCCGTAAAGTAGATATTTCTTGAGTGAAATCTTCTTGTAGTTTCCTAATGACTTCTAAGTCTTCTTTACTGGCTAAGTTGGTAGTACTAGATGTTATCAATTGATTAATTTGCTGCAAACAAGCATCTAAACCAGCAGCAAATTCATAGCGAGTGATTGCGCGATTACCACGATATGTCTGGTTAGGATAGCCAACAATACAACCGTAACGTTCTACCAGCGATTGTAAAGCTTGAAATGCCCAATCATTTGGTTGAATATCTGACAATTGAGACACAGAATTGACTTGTTCTTTTTGTAAATTCTGTGTCTTTTGAGCTAAGAATAAAATTCTTTTTTGAAAATCATCAAAGTTTGTTTTTTGCTCAGTTTTATCATCTCTATCATCTATGAAGGATGGCGGCTCCTTGTTTATAAAATTGCTATTATCTTCAACTTCTGCCACTGCTGGCAAATAAGTAAATACAATTGCTGGAATCAGAAATGGAAAGACTACTTGGAGCTTATTCATTAATTGTTCAAGTTTTCGATGCATGATTTTCTAAAACTTGAATAGATTTTTGATGTATCAATAATACATACTATATTAAGTTTATATATTATTTAATATAAGATTAATT
>JAAUSC010000014.1 GCA_012031965.1 Scytonema sp. RU_4_4 | reverse complement strand
ACGCCACGGCGTTCTGATGACATTAGAGCCACGCTCTAGTTTTGCCAACGACTCCAAAGTGGATCAGCAGTTAAGGGTTTAATTGGGTAGGCAAGTCAAAAGTCGATAGTCCAGAGGTTTTTGACTCTTAACTCTGGACAGACACAACGAAAAAGATGCAATTTAAAAACGTATGAGCTTACCTCTACATCTAGACCTTATCTAATTGATCTGCAAGTGAGTCTTTAAAGATGGTCAAACAAAGTATCTACCCAGACGTCCACAAAAAAACTGCCTCTGGTCCGCGCAGCTATCCAATTATTGGCTGCTTTCCGCAAATGTCGTCCAAGCCGCTCCAATTCCTCACGAATGCTGCGCGTGAGTATGGTGATGTTGTTCACTTAGGACCAATAGGTCCACAACAGCTTTACCTGATTGCTCATCCAGACGGTGTAAAACATGTTCTTTTAGATAATTTTAACAACTACGTAAAAGGCGCAAACTTTAAGGATAGAGATTTTACCATATTAGTGGGCAACGGCTTGATAAACAGCCAAGGCGAGGCTTGGCGACGCCAGCGTCGTGTGATGCAGCCCCCCTTTCATAGCCGCCAGCAGCTCTCAGCTATGTTCACCCTCATGACTGATGTTATTGAGGAGTTGCTGGAACAATGGCGCAGCATTGAGAATGCACAAATTGATGTTGCTGCCGAAATGCTGAAGCTGTCGCAGAAGATTGTCATCAAAGCGTTGTTGAGTCTTGATACCAACAGCAAGGAAACCGACCAAATCATTCAGGCGTGGCGTACTGTCTTAGCCTTCCACACCCGGCGCATTTGGGCTTTTTTCAAAGTGCCTTTGAGCATCCCCACACCGAGAAACGTGCAGTTTCTACAAGCAGTACAGACAATTGACACAATTGTGTACGGGATCATCCGCGAACGCAAACAAGGCAGTAACGATTATAACGACATACTCTCGTTGCTCATGAATGCACACGATGAGTCTGGTGAGAGTTCAAGCGATGAGCTACTGCGTGACGAGATTGTGGAGTTATTTGTCGCTGGGTTTGATACATCGGCTACCACACTTGGTTGGATCTGGTACTTGCTTTCCCAACATCCCAACGTAGAAGCCAAGCTGCAAGAAGAACTCACTGCGGTACTAGGCGGGCGAACCCCGACCTTCGAGGACTTGCCGAACCTGAAATATACCAAAATGATTATTCAGGAAACGATGCGGCTGTATCCGGCTGTCTGGATCTTAAGCATGAACAACGTAGAGGACGATGAGATCTGCGGTTATCATATCCCGGCTGGCTCCATGATTGTACTGAGTCCATATGTGACGCAACACCTCCCAAATTTCTGGGAAAACCCTGACAAATTTGAGCCTGAGCGCTGGTCGCCGGAACGCTCTGCAGACCGCTCACGCTTTGCCTACTTACCATTCGGCGGTGGTCCACGTCAATGCATAGGGGAAGTCTTTGTGACGACTGAAATGCAGTTGATTATTGCCATGATATCTCAACAATTGCGCTTGAATCTGGTGCCTGGACATCCGGTCGAACCTGATACAAGACACGTACTACGAGCACTGCACGGTCTACCGATGACATTGGAACCACGAAAAAGCCGTGAACTAACATTACAAAAAATGTAGAGCAAGGAAAGCATCATGGTTAAACAGAGTATCTACCCAAGTGTCCACAAAACTCCTCCTGGTCCACGCGGTCTCCCCATTATTGGCTGCTTTCCGCAAATGGCGTCAAATCCGCTTCAGTTCCTGACCAATGCTGCGCGTGAGTATGGCGATGTTGTCCACCTGGGATCAATCGGTCCGCAACAACTTTACCTGATTGCTCACCCGGATTGTGTGAAGCATGTTCTGCAAGAAAATCCCCAGAACTACACAAAAGGTGAAAATTTTCAAGAAATGAAGCTGGTCATCGGCGAGGGCTTGGTGATTAGTGAGGGCGATTCATGGCGTCGCCAGCGTCGCCTGATGCAGCCGAGTTTTCACCGCCAGCAAATCGCAGCAATGGTTAGTGACATGACTACAGTCATCGCCCAGATGCTGGAACGCTGGTCCCAAATGGAACGCGGCGCAACGCTTGATGCATATGACGAGATGCTGGAACTGACGCAGAAAATGCTTCTGAAGACGACGTTGAGTATCGACACCAGCAGCGATACCACAGAGCTGATTCAAGCATGGAATACCATATACAAGTTCCTGAGCGATCGCCTGTGGGCTGTCTTCAAGCCACCTATCAGCTTCCCCACACCGAAAAACCGCCAGTTTCTACAAGCAATAAACACACTGCGCACAACCGCCAACCGAATCATCCGGGAACGTCAGCAAGGTAAAGGTAACAACGCTCCTAATGACATACTCTCAATGTTGATGAGTAGCCGCGATGAGTCAGGCGAGGGTTTGAGCGATCAGCAACTGCACGACCAAATAGTCGGACTATTCTCCGCTGGATTTGAGACCTCTGGTGCAGTGCTGAGCTGGATCTGGTACTTGCTTTCTAAGCATCCCAGTGTAGAACGCCAGGTGCAAACAGAACTTTCTACGGTACTGAGCGGGCGAACCCCAACCTTTGAAGACCTGCCGAACCTGAAATATACCAAAATGGTTGTCCAAGAAGCAATGCGGCTTTACCCAGGTGCTTGGGTGTACGCCCGCAATAACTTGAAAGACGACGTAATCGGCGGTTATCATATCCCGGCTGGCTCAATGCTCTTACTGAGTCCATTTGTAACGCACCGCCTCCCAGCTTTCTGGGATAACCCCGAAGGTTTTGATCCTGAGCGCTTTTCGCCAGAACAATCTGCTAATCGTCCACGCTATGCTTACTTTCCATTCGGCGGCGGCTCACGTCAGTGCTTAGGCGATATCTTTGCCTTGACTGAAATTCAGTTAGTTGTTGCTATGGTGTCTCAACAGTTTCGTCTGAACTTGGTGCCTGAATACCCAGTCGAGCGAAATCCGCTGCTCACCCTGCAAACACGCCACGGCATCCTGATGACATTGGAGCCAAGAGCAGAGCTTGGGCAAATGAATCAACAAGATACTCAAAAGACATTAATAACTAATTAATTTGTCGTTTTACTAAATAAATACCATTAAACAAAAAGAATCTTTTTTATCATGAACATCGCACATCACATAGAACAGGGTCATCTGTTATTTCCCGACAAAACAGCTCTGATTTTTGAGAATAAATCTTTTACTTACAAAGAGCTTAACCAGCTAGCCAATCGCGTGGCAAATGGTTTACGAGGATTAGGAATTAATAAAGGCGATCGCGTAGCCTTATTTTTGCCAAACATCCCAGAATTCATTATTTCTTATCTTGGGATTCTCAAAATTGGTGCTGTTGCTGTCTCAGTCAACGTGATGCTCAAAAGTGCTGAAGTTAGCTACATTCTCAATGATTGTGCAGCCAAAGCCATAATCACAACAGAGTTGCAAAGCGAACAGGTGCCAGAAGGAGACTTAAGCGAACTGCAACACATTTTGATTGCAGAAGGTCAAGCAACCAAGGGAATAACTTTAGCACAAGTCATGGAAAGTGCTTCCCCAGAAGCGCGTGCTGTCGAAATGGATCGCCACGCTCCTGCGAGTATCGTCTACACATCAGGAACAACAGGTTTCCCAAAAGGAGCAACCCTTTCTCACGGTAACGTCATTTCCAATATGTATTCCCATAACCGTTGTTGTGGAATGCGACCGGATGACCGATTGCTGCTTTTCCTCCCGCTGTTTCATTGCTTTGGTCAAAACGCTATTCTCAACGCTGGACTCAACGTCTGTGCCACCATTATCATGCAGCGCAGATTTAAGCTTGAGCAGGTCTTTGAGGCTATCAGCACCCATCAGGTCACAATGTTCTTTGGTGTACCGACAATTTTTATAGAACTGCTGAATACAGACACCTCTTTTGAAAATCTCCAGAGCTTACGTTATTATTTCTCAGCAGCAGCACCCATGCCAGCTGAAGTTGCACAGAAATGGCTAGATAAATACGGAAAAGTCATTCATGAAGGATATGGAATGACCGAAACATCACCATGTGCTTGTTATAACCATGACCTAAAATATAAAGTTGGCTCCATCGGGACTCCGATTGAAAACGTGGAAATGAAAGTTGTTGATGGTCATGGTCATCAAGTCCAACCAGGCGAGTCGGGTGAGATACTCATTCGCGGACCAAATGTCATGCTTGGCTATTGGAATCGCCCGTTTGAAACTGCTGAAGTGATTAAAAATGGTTGGTTTCATACTGGCGACATCGGTCGCGTGGACGAAGATGGCTTTTTCTATCTCGTTGATCGCTTAAAAGATATGGTCAACGTTTCTGGATTTAAGGTGTATCCGAGTGAAGTTGAAAATGTCATCTACCAAAATTCAGCAGTTGCTGAGTGTGCAGTTTATGGCGTACCTGATGATTTGAAAGGAGAGAGAGTCAAGGCAAACATCGTACTTAAGCCCGGTCACGCACTCACAGAAGAACAAATTATTGAATTCTGTTCTCTAAGAATGGCAACTTACAAAGTCCCCCGTCTGATTCACTTTGTAGATTCACTCCCTAAGAACCCAACTGGTAAAGTCCTGAAGCGAGTTTTACGGGCGGAATCAATATCGCACTTAGCTACTGCTGTCACTAACTGATTAATAACTTAAGACAAAAAAGAGGTTTTTTTATGAGTCTTACTAATACCAAATCCAACTATACTTCAGTTGAATATTCAGCTGGCTCTTCTATTTTCTCGCCGCCCACAGATTCCTCTGAGCCATCCTCTAATGGACAGTCTAGTCAGTTAGAAGCAGCACAACAGACAGTAGGAGAAGCTGTTGTCAAAGTCCTCGAAAATCTTGGAGTGCGCGATGCTTTTGGCGTCTCTGGGGGCGGTATTGGACCACTCTGGGCAACGTTGGATCGCAGCCCAATCCAAGTCCTTCATTTTCGCCATGAATCAGGAGCAGCTTTTGCAGCTTGCGAAGCTCATTTTGCAAGTGGTCGCCCTGTCGTGGTGTTCACGACCACAGGACCTGGCATTACAAACGTACTCACTGGGCTTTTCGCCGCACGAGGAGAAGGAGCGAAGGTTATTCTTTTATCGGCTGCAACCCCTTCTGGAAATCGCGGTCGGTGGGCTTGTCAGGAAACGAGTGCCCACACAATGCCTATCTCAGGTATTTTTACCTCAGGCGCACTGTTCAATTATGCGACTACCGTAGAGTCTGGAGATGAAATCCCAGAAATTTCTCGCCGACTTGCTCTTGGATTAGCACAACCGGGGGGTTTTGTCGCCCATATTAGTATCCCAACCCCTCTTCAGATGACCCCCCTGAAAGCACAATTCTCACTACCAGAGTTTTCTTATTCTGTACCAACTGCTGGTGAGGAAGCGATCGCCGAATGCGTGCGGTTGTTCTCAGAAGAATCCTTTGCCATTTGGGTTGGCTTTGGTGCGCGACACGCCGCACAGGAAATCCTTGAGTTGGCTGAAAGAACAGGCGCAGCGGTGATGACATCACCCCGTGGTAAAGGCATCTTTCCAGAGAATCATCCCCAGTATCTTGGTGTCACAGGCTTTAGTGGACATGAGTCTGTTTTGAAGTACATGCAGGAAAAACATCCGCAGCGCATCCTCGTGCTGGGAACCCGCCTGGGTGAGCCGACTTCATTCTGGAATCCGTTAATGGTTCCTGCTAGTGGATTTGTTCATGTGGATATCGATCCGGAAGTGCCAGGAGTGGCTTATCCATCAGTACCGACTTTCTCTATCCACTCAGAAGTCAAAGTGTTTCTGAAAAATCTACTGAAACACTTGCCAGAGCGACTGAATTGGTCACCGACATCAACATTGCCTCATCCTGAAAGTAATGCGATCGCTCCACACACAGATGGCTTAGTACGACCCGATGCACTGATGAATGCAATTCAACGGTTCATTGTTGAAGGAAGCGATGCTCTAATCATGGCTGAAGCGGGTAATTCCTTTGCTTGGGCAACAAATTTGCTGCGATTTACTCAACCAGGTCGTTACCGTATCAGTACTGGTGTCGGGGCTATGGGTCATGCTGTCACCGGAGTCGTGGGTGCTGCATTAGCACGAAATGGCAAAGTCGTCGCCATTGTTGGGGACGGAGCAATGCTAATGAACAATGAAATCAGTACAGCTGTGAGATTTCAGATTCCCGCTGTGTGGATTGTACTGAACGATGGACGCTACAACATGTGCGCCCAAGGGATGTCGTTGCAGGGATTCAAAGGCGTAGATACGACTATCCCAACTGCAGATTTTGCCATGTACGCCAAAGCGATGGGAGCAGACGGCGTCCGTGTGGAAACAGAGTCAGACCTAGAACTAGCGTTAAAAAAAGCAATTTCATCAACCGGTCCATTTGTTGTTGATGTGACCATTGACTCCTCCCGACCTGCACCAATTGGCGGTCGTATTCGGAGTTTGATCAAACAAGGTGCCATTTTAGAATCAAAAGGAGAATAATCATGAAATTATGTCCAGCAGGTATTCGTGCAATCTCAGTCAAGTTTCCCAGCATCATTCGCACCAACGATTACTACAGAGAGCATTACCCAGAGTTGGTTGCTCGAGCTGAGCAAAAAACCTTGGCAAAGCTGTTTGTACCTGACAACTCCACAATCAGCAACGACGATGACATCTGGTCACAAGAGGTAGCGCCGTATATGTCAGACCCCTTCCGGGGTACCGTCGAACGGCGGGTTGTCGCTCCGGAAGAAACCTCGCTGTCGCTGGAGTATGGCGCAGCTATCGATGCTCTTGAAGCAGCAAAGCTCACCCCCAATGACATCGATCTCTTACTTGTCACCTCCCTATTCCCAGAGCAAGTCACACCAGGTAACGCCGCCTTCCTCGCTGGTAAACTGGGGATGGAAGGTGCAGCATGGAATATTGAATCAACCTGCACCAGTGCATTGGTTTCGCTCCAAAGTGCCTGTGCATTAGTGCAAAGACAACAATACAGCAACGTGCTAGTGGTCGTTTCGACAACTTACTCTCGTTATACTGACGAAAATGATACTCTCGCATTTTTATCAGGTGACGGTGCAGGAGCATTTGTCGTGAGTGCGCTCAAAGAGGACCAAGGAATTCTCGGGACCAAAATTGCTAATACTGCTTCTACGTGTGGTGCTTTCTACAATGAATTTACGACCGATGAGCAAGGCAATGTCAAGATGTTCATCCGGGGCGGTAAGGGTGCAAGCAAGATGTTCAACGAGACAACAGTGAAGTTTATTCGTCTGTGCTGTCATGGGGCGATCGCCGATGCTGGTCTGACTTTGGATGATATCGACTTTTTTGTTTTTAATACACCCAGTGCTTGGTATTCAAAAGTTTGCACGCGTGCATTAGGTATCGACTCAGAGCGCACCATCAACCTCAACCCCCTGTATGCCAACATTGGACCAACATTCCCCGTTGCTAATCTCTACCACGCCGCACATGCCGGTAAAATTAAGGAAAACGATCTGGTTCTTGTTTACACAATGGGTTCCTCATCCAATGCAGGTGCTAGCGTGATGCGTTGGGGTGATGTTGCACTCGGATCTGCCCCCACTCCTCCAGTTAGTTTTTCTTTAGAAGAGGATAGGGTTCTTGTTCGCCACTAACGACTCCTGAGGGCTAATTGCTTATAGCTAATACCAATTCTGTATGAAGATGCACAGAATAAGATGCCTGAAACCCTTGCTAGATAAATAGATTATTCTATGCAGGCTCACATAGATTTGGTATAAGTGCTAATTCTTAAAAGAATTAGCACTTTAGCATTTCTTGACAGTTAGATTAATTTAACTTGAATACCTATAACTAAGACTAATGTACAGACATGGTGATACAGGAACATGAAAGAAAGTTGAATGTTCAATTGTTCAATCATTGTCTGAACTTTAAGAAATCATTATCTAAACTTTATAATTTGGACTCTATATTATATGTATTTTCACCGGAGACTTTTCTTTTAAAATATATGACTTCAAAGGTATTTTCCTATGGAGATAATAGAGGCAAAGACAAGGGTGTTATGTAGCTCCAACTTCTTACTCAAATGAGATGTGGAATAAACCACTAGAGGAAATCCACAGCAGAGTCAAACATCTCACTTAGTCACATCCTGGTAAATATCGCTTCCCCAGTTTCATCTCTTCAATGTATCTTAACTAACGAATAGTAAATTTTATAGTAAGCTTCTTAAAAGAAGAATACACAAAAAAATATGAGACAATTTTTAACAGCTGCTACTGAAGTTATTATTCTTTCTCTATCATCAATTAGCACAACCATTGTCGCTCAACTTAAGGGCAAAACCATAACCATGGGAATCAGTCAGCAGTCTATTTAGTGCTGTCAGAGAATAAAGTGACCATACAAACTGTTTGTGGAGAGAACTGAAATGGGTTTGTTGAATAAATTTTCGCTCGCTGCTGCAGCTGGTGCTGCAGCGTTTGTAGTGGGAACAGTTGGTAGTACTCCTGCTGAAGCTGCCCTGTTTAAATTCACTTTTGAAGGTGAGGGAGCCAACGGATACTTTATCTACGATACAGAGACTACGAAAACTGAGCCTCCTGGCTCTGAAGGCTATCTTGGTGAATACGATGGCTCAGTTTTAGAGTATTCTGTGAGTTTCGCCGATGGTACATCTGCTTCTGGCACAAGGGGATCGCAGGCAGATGTACATGATGAAGCAAGAAACGTCGTCTATCTTGAAGGTCCTTGGGATACCTTTGGCGGCTACGAGGGTACGAATCAAGACAACTTCATCCTTTACGTACCTCCAGCTTCTCGTGACTCCCAATATGGTTTGTCAATTCGCTTTAGTTACCCTGAAGGAACCATAGGAACTTACTCTGAAGGAGCCACAGGAGAGAATGAGCTACCAACGAGCCTTCCGGACTCGGCGCGAGTGAGAGTATACCCATACTGGGATTACCCGAATTCAACGGGAGACTATACGTTTGAAGGAAGCGTGACAACTAGGCTAGAGAAAATTCCTGAGCCAGCAACCTCGGCAGCATTGTTAGGTGTAGGTACCTGGTACATCTTGCGTCGTCGCCAGCAGAAAAAAGTTCAAACAGTACAACCAGTACAAACTTCTGATTGATTAACCTGATCAAAGTTTCGTATGCTTCTATACAAGCTGGGAAAATTACGTATATTTTCCCAGTTTTTCCAAACAACCCATCTTTACATAGAGATAACTCTCATGACTTTGTTGAAGAAATTATCTATGGCTGCTGTAACCACTGCTACAGCATTTCTGGCATTAGGCACCTTTGTTACAGATGCTGCTCAAGCTGCTCTGTTCAAATACAGCTTCTCCAGCGAGGGTGCGAACGGTTATTTTGTCTATGATACTGACACCGCCCCAAACCCGCAATACGCTGAAACACCAAACAGTGATGTCTATAACGGGGCGGTTGTTGATTACAAAGTTGACCTGGGCGACTACGGGGTTTACGAGGGCAACACAGGTGATGCGATCGTTTATCTTTTACGCTCTGAGGTAAACCCTGATATACCTCCTGAATACGACTCTGATGTTTTTGAATTCCTGATTCCTAGTTCTGAGGCTGGGCAAAGTATAATAGTCGATTTTTATTATGAGAAGGGTGCATTTGGTGAATCTACTGAGCTACTGACTAGTGTCCCAAGTAGCGGCGCACTCATTGATGTCAAGCCATTTTCAACTGATGCGACAGATAGAGACGCTAGGGGCGAGTCAGTGTATCAAGGAAATGCAACAACTCGGATAGAAAAGATTCCTGAGCCAACATCATCAGTCGCATTATTGGGAGCAGGCGCTTTGTTCATCCTGCGTCGTCGCCAGCGCCAAAAAACACAACTCAAAATGACAACCCAAACATGCAGTAACTAATTCTTTGCCGACGACGACTACTACTGCCTGCTGCTCAGATTCTTTGAGAGCAGCAACTGAATTTGCAAACCATAATTGATGTAGAGAGAACTCCAATGACTCTGTTGAAGAAATTATCACTAGCTGCTGCCAGTGCTGCGGCGTTTCTGGCGTTAGGAAGCTTTGGTATAGATGCCGCTCAAGCTGCTCTGTATAAATACAGCTTCTCCGGTGAGGACGCGAACGGTTACTTTATCTATGACACTGACACCGAGCCAGATCCGCAATACGCGTCGATATCAAACCGTGCTTTCTATCCTAATGCAGTTAAGGAGTACAAAGTTGATTTGGGCAGTTTAGGTCTTTACGAGGGTACAACTGCTGATGCGAATATTTATCTTATAAGTTCTGATATAAACCCTGAGATACCTGCTGAATATGACTCAGACGTTTTCTCTTTGGTTGTTCAGACTTCTGATTCCAGCGCTTTTTGGGCAGATTTTTACTTCCAAGAGGGTTCATTTGGTCAATCTGTAGAGCTACCAACGAGTGTCCCTAGTGCTGGATATATTGATATCAAACCAAATGTGACTGGAGGAGAAACCACAGAAGACCGGGGCGAATCACTGTTGCGATCTAGCGTGACAACCAAGATAGAGAAGATTCCTGAGCCAACATCATCTGCAGCATTATTAGCAGTAGGCGCTGGATTCATTCTGCGATATCGTCAGCGCCGACAAGCACAACTGCAAAACTGCATCCCAAATTTGCAGTAGCTGATTCTTTGCCCGCTGCTTGCTGCTCAATTTCCCAAAACTGAGCAACTGAAGAATTTGCAAACCATATTGATGTAGAGAGAACTCCCATGACTCTGTTGAAAAAATTATCGATAGCTGCAGCCAGTAGCGTCGCCGCATTTCTAGCGTTAGCAAGCTTTGCTACAGATGCTGCTCAAGCTGCTTTATTTAAACTCAGCTTCTCCGGCGAAGCAAACGGTTACGTTATCTATGATAGCGATACCCCCCGTGGGGAAAAAGCCTACCCAGAAGCAAACATAGAACTCTACCCAGAAGCGGTTAAGGAGTACAAAATTGACTTGGGTGAGTATGGAGTTTACGAAGGCACAACGGCTAATGCTAACGTCTATTTTTCACGTTCTACTGTAGACACCAGCATACCAACTTCATACGAAGCTGACGTTTTTGGATTAGAGGTTCGAGATGAAGATAATCCCGAAGCCACTTTCCTAGTGGATTTTTATTACCAAAAGGATTCATTTGGTGGCTCTTTCGATCTACCGACTAGTCTCCCAAGTGGTGCATATATTGATGTCAGAACTGCGAGTGCTCCTCAGCAATACAATGAATCATTGTTTCGAGGAAGCGTGACAACTCGGCTGGAGAAGATTCCTGAGCCAACATCATCGGTCGCATTGTTGGGAACGGGTGCTTGGTTCATCCTACGTCGTCGCCAGCGCCAAAAAACACAACTCAAAGTATGTGCTCAAACTTGCAGGGGTTAATTCTTTGCTAACTGCTTGTGGTTCGAGTGACAGCACTCAGCCACTGGATTTGCAAACCATATCAATGTAGAGAGAACTCCAATGACTCTGTTGAAGAAATTATCGATAGCTGCAGCCAGTAGCGCCGCCGCGTTTCTCGCGTTAGCAAGCTTTGCTACAGATGCTGCTCAAGCTGCTTTATTCAAATACAGCTTTTCGAGCGAGGAAGCCAACGGTTACTTTATCTATGACGACTCCGCTCAGGGTACTGAGGATTCATCCATCTCTACCATTTATTATGATGCGGTGAAAGAGTACAAAGTTGACTTGGGTGATGGAGAAGTTTACGAGGGAACAACTGGTAATGCGGTTGTTTTTTTAGTACGTCAAGGTCAAGATGGTATTACAGCACCAGAAACCGACGATTTTCTGTTGGAGGTGCGTGCTTCTCAACGGGAGCCAGAGTCTCAGTATAGCTTTGTAACTTATTTTCATTATCCAAAGGGGACGTTTGAGGAATCTAGAGAACTACCAACTTCAGTCCCAAGCACTGCAACAGTTGATGTCTACCCAAATGTGGACTTCCCTACCACTCTTGGTGAAACGGCATTTTCAGGAACAGTCCAAACCCGAATTGAGAAAATTCCCGAACCAGCATTGATATTTGGGTTGTTACAAGTAAGTGCTTGGTTAATTCTGTGTCGTCGTCGTCTGGAACATCCAAGCCGCTCGAGATTGCATAGAATTGTCTAGTTTTTCTTCTCGTAAGTCTTTAGGCTGTATCTGAGTGGTTGAACAAAAAAATATTTGCTGAGAAAATCAGGAAAACGCTAACTTTCAAGTGTAGCTATGTAATGGATTACTAAACCACTCAGATACAGCCAAAATCAAGATATGTAATATTTGCCTAAATTCTCCAGTTCTAGTTAGTTACAAAGTATTTGCTTTATTTTTGACTATATTACCTAGCTCTCTAACAACGCTTCATAGGTGCTTAACTAGACTTTGAGCATATAGCAATCCTAAATCATTCGTGAAAAAAATCCATTGCCTATTGCCTGCCTCCACGACTAATTTCACCACTAAAATAGGATTGCTATATATAAAAGCATCAACCATTGTGTTATACATAGATGGCAACTTATGTGTACAAAATAAACACAATACTCAACAACCAAATCTATTATTCAATAAATTATGGATGAGTATACATTTCCAAAACACATATACCATAAAATTATTAACACAATCTACCACTTGAATTGAGTTGAAGGCTAAGAGTTTTTTAGCTAACATTTCTTAGAACTTATGGTGCGAAGCAAATTTTTTCAACGCCGGAAGAAGAAATCTTCTCTTGAATCTCCTCAAGAGAATTTGCCCCTTTCACAACCACCTGTTAATAAGTGGTTGGTCACAATAGCTATCCTACTCGGCAGCTTACTTGCAGTGATTGACACCAGCATTGTCAACGTTGCAATTCCTCAAATACAAACTGATTTTCGAGCCTCAATTGATGAAATCAGTTCGGTAGTCACTTTTTACATCATTAGTAATGTGATAGTCATGCCCCTAAATGGCTATATTATCGCCTTGTGGGGTCGCAAACAGTCTGTTGCAGGAGCAATCATTTTATTTACTGTTGCCTCTTTATTATGTGGGCTTGCCTGGAATTTACCGGTTCTTGTGTTCTTTCGTATTCTTCAGGGATTGAGTTCTGGGGTTCTGCTGCCAAGTTCTCAGGCTATTTTGTTGGAAACTTTTCCTCAAGAAGAACATGGCAAAGCCATGAGTATTCTTGGTGTAGGGACACTCGTTGGTCCGACTCTTAGCCCTGTATTGGGAGGCTATTTAACAGATATATTCGGCTGGCGCGCAATCTTCGTTATCAATATACCTCTTGGCATTATTGCTGCGGTGATGGCGATTCTTTTTATTTACAATCCACCTTACATCAATAAACCCCAAGGGAAATTTGATTGGCCTGGTCTGATTGCTTTAGTTATAGGTTTGTCCAGTTTACAATATGCTTTGGAATCTGGGCAACGGCAGGATTGGTTACAGTCTAAGCTCATCATTAGCCTACTCGTAGTTGGGGTTTTAGCTCTCACATATCTGGTCTACCGGGAACTAGTCACTCGCTATCCGATTATCGATTTATCAGTATTTAGCAATCTGACTTTTGTCGCAGGCAACATTCTCGCAGTTTTGACTGGCTTTATCCTTTTTGGCATTTTGTTTATCTTGCCCTTGTTTATGAGTCAAATCCTGCATTATGACGCCTTGGCAATCGGTATGACTCTGATGCCTGGAACTTTGGCGACGGGTTTAGTGATGCCATTAGCAGGTCTGCTCGCTGATCGCTTAGATCCCCGGATTCCGATAGGAATAGGAATTGCTTTTGCCAGTGCTGGTACCTGGCAATTGAGCCATTTAACAATGCAATCGGGCTACTGGGATTTATTTTGGCCGCAAATCTGGCGAGGAATTGGTTTGGGATTAGTATTTGTGCCTATGTCTTCAGCAACTGTGGGTGGTGTGAGCAAAGATAAAAGAGCTTCTGCCTCTGGTCTATTTAACCTGATCCACCAGTTAGGAGGTAGTGTTGGCATTGCTGGGCTAACCATCATGCTTCAGCGCCTGCAAGCATTTTATATTTCTAATCCTAGCTTGAAGGACAATCAGCAAGCAGTCGCTTTAGCCTATAGCAACTTATTTTACTACAGCGCCTTGATTTTTATTATGAGTTACCTGGCTCTGCTGTTTATCAGAGTCAGACGCTCATCTCAAACACACCTGCCTATTCTTTAAGAGAGTCAGGTTTCTCTAGAAGTCTCTGTAAAAGTCAAAAAAGTCAAAAAAGTCAAAAATTTGCTTTTGAAAAAATCAAGTACTCAACTGTAAAATCGATTCAACGATTATACCAAGATGGATAAACTCACATTTGCTGCACACACATACCAACAGACTAGTGTCTCACCAACACCAGGAGTATGGCGGGTACGCGCACTCCGAGGTGCAACTACAGTCAGTCAAAATACAAAAGAAGCAATTGCTGAAGCTGTAGATGAGTTATTGGACACCTTAGAAACAAACAATCTTTTAGACCCTACTGAAATCGTCAGTGTCATCTTTTCCGTAACTCCCGACTTAGATGCGATATTTCCAGCAGCAGTGGCGCGTCGTCGTCCAGGTTGGGAGCAAGTTTTACTGCTAGACGTACAGCAGATGCAGGTTGTTGGTAGCCTCGAAAGTTGTATTCGGCTGCTGATCCACCTCAACACCCCTCTACCCCAGAATGCATTACGCTCTGTCTATCTGCGTCGTGCTGCTCAGTTGCGTCCAGATTTGGCGTTAGTGTAATGAATTCATGATTCAATGTCCTTGTTTTTCGCACAGGCTAGAAGTCTGGATGGCTGTTGTCTGTGTCGGGAAACAAGAACTGCAGTACTAATTCCCCAGTCGCACAGAATTCATGCGCTCATTCTGACTCCTAATATCTTTATTCTTTCTTGTTAAAGCAGACAGAATGCCTGTCGTCCCTACAAACTTAGGATTTCGTATTATGTTTCAACACAAACTGCAAGAAATAGATCAACAACTCATTAATCTAATAGGCAAAAGAATAGAAGTCTTAGCTGAATTAGAACACATCTGTCTAGAGGAACAATTTACTAATTCTACATTGTCCCTTGCTCAGGCTGGTGTTCCAGAATCAATTTGGAAAAACGTTGTCACAGGTTGTGCTGCTGCGGTTGGTACTGCATCTTCACTTCCGGCTAAGGTCAAGCCACGACGAGTCACTCTCATTGGTGGAAGTGGTTTGATGGGACGCTTCTTCAATTCTCGGTTATCCGCAGCAGGTCACGACGTCAGTATTCTCGCACGAAGTGACTGGGAGCAAGCAGAGTCACTCCTTAAAGGAGTCGATTTAGTATTACTCTGTGTTCCTATCGAATCTACGATAGAGGTCATTGGCAAGATTGCTAAATACCTTGGTCCAAATACTGCTTTAGCTGATATTGCGAGCATTAAGGCTCCAATCTTACAAGCGATGCTTGAGCACCATAGTGGTCCTGTCATGGGCTTGCATCCAATGTTTGGTCCAGGCGTCCAATCGTTCTTGTCTCAAAATGTTGTGGTCTGTTCAGGTCGTCAAGATGAGGCATTTCAATGGCTGTTGGATCTCATATCAAGCGAGGGTGGGAAGCTAATCGTGTCTGGTGCGGAAGAACACGACGAGATTATGGTCGCTATTCAAGCAATCCGCAACTTTGCGACGTTTAGTTTAGGAGCTTTTCTAGCAGAAGAAGAGCTTGATATTCGCCGGAGCTTAGATTTTTCTAGCCCTATTTTCCGTATGGAAATCGGCTTTGTGAGCCGCTTATTTACTCAGTCTGCACCTTTGATAGTAGACATTATGCTTGCTACACCAGAACGTCAAGAAGCCATTTGCAGACTGGCGAATACTTATAATCGGTTGGCGCAACTCGTCATGCAAGGCGATCGCGATACCCTGATTCGTGAATTCAAAGCAGCTCACAGCTGTTTGGGAGAGGAAATTAACTCTACTTTAGAAGAAAGCTCTCATGTCATCAATGCCCTTAGTACGCTACTAGCAGCTAGGGATGTCGAACAGAAACATCCTGCTTTTGCAAGTCCACAAAGTTCTGCTATTTCCTCCATAAGGGATGTCAGCAAAACTGGGATGCTCTCACATTTGTGATAGGCGAAAAACAAGCGCGGTAATCGTATCCTAACTGTTCGGGATACGTCCTGTCCAATTTGGGCGCTTGTTTCAATGAACGGTGATGCAGTAATGCACGCCTCGATCCTACCCAGAAGAAACGTCAAAAATCCAAATCTACTGGTCTGGGAGCAGAAACCCAGACCACGGGCGTAGTAGATCTGAGTCGTTCATTGGAAATCGGATTCTATACTTCTGCTTTTGATATTGGAGGCATCACAACTTTTTTCGCTAAACCCAAAGTTTGCAATATCTTAATTGCCCACCAAGTCATATCCACTTCCCACCAATCGTATCCGGCTTTGGCGACATTTGGGTGAGCATGGTGATTATTATGCCAACCTTCTCCATAAGTTAAAATAGCTGCCCACCAAAGATTACGAGAGTTATCCTTTAACTGGAAACGACGATAACCGCGCAGATGAGTTGCAGAGTTGATAAACCAAGTGGTATGCCAAAGCAAGACTGCTCGCACAAAGACTCCATAGATGACAAAAGACCATCCACCCAAAACATACAATAGAACAACAACAGGAATTTGAAGCAGCAAGAAGTAGCGATTCAGCCAACGATAAAATGGATCACGGTATAGTTCCTGGGCAAATTTTTTGTAATGTTGTTCGTCAAAAAATTCTGGACGTGGGTAAAAAATCCAAAGCATATGGCTCCACCAAAATCCACGTCGGGAAGAGTAGGGATCTTTATCTACGTCTTCTGTATGCGCATGATGCAGCCGATGTCCAGCGACCCAAAACATTGGTCCTCCTTGCATGGCGAGTGCTCCCAAAGTGGCGATCGCATATTCCAACCACTTAGGTACAGATAAACTTCGGTGAGTTAAAAGTCGGTGGTAGCCCAAACAGATACCAATACTGCCAAACAACCAGTGCAGGAATATCATGACTCCCAGTGCAGACCAAGAAAAATACCAGGGAGCGAGCATTGCCAAGGCATGAAATGTACCGAAAAATACTACGTTGATCCAGCTCAGAGTAAGCGGCTGCTTACCAACAGCCGCAGCTGAGTTTATAGTCATAAATCTTTCCTTTGACGTGAATGCCGTAAATAAACTAGTGCAGAACAAGACTGTACTGGTTACCACATCCTCTAAAAACTGGCGAAGACAGCTAAAGTAGGAAGAGAGGATGCAAGTGCTACTTACATCTGTTAGTCTAGCAAGGATAAAATTTTAATGCAAGTGCCACTTGCACTTTCGACTTATGTCTGGTGATATAATTCCAACGCGACAAAGGCTGATTAATGCAGCAATGGAGTTGTTTGCAGCTCAGGGAATTACTGAAACGACAACCAAGGCAGTCGCAGAATTAGCAAAAGTTAATGAAGTGACGCTATTTCGGCAATTTGGTAATAAGCATGGATTGGTTCTGGCGGTTATTTCCGAATCACCAGTGTTTCAAGAACTGGGTGAATCGTTAAAAATCCAAGTCAGTCAAACGACCAGTGTTGACCAAGCTCTCAAAGACTATTGCAAAAACCGCTTAGAGGCTCTAGAACAAGTTCCTGAGTTGGTACGTTCTATGGTCGGTGAAGCAGGAAAATATCCAGTAGAAAATCGTCAAGCACTGGGAAGAAGTTTAACTCAAGCCAATCACTATGTTGCTGAATATTTAGCAACAGTGATGGAACGCGAGCAATTACATACACAATTGTCACCTCAAAAGCTAGCAAGTTTACTCAATAGTATGTTGTTAGGGTATGCCGTGATTGAGTTTACTAGTGAATTTCATGAACTTTGGCATGACAGAGATGAGTTTTTAGAAACTTTGGTGGCACTGTTTTTAAAGGTAGCCACACAATCCTCAAATCAAGTTAATAATGAGTCTATTTCAACAGAAAAGGTAGTAGATTTACCAGCAAATTTAGTCCACTTGATTTTGCAAAGATCTAAAAAATCAGGGCTGCGAGATTATGCTCTTATGTACGTTTTGTTTGCAGCAGGTTTATCTCCAGATGAAATTGCTCATTTAGAGCAAACTCACCAAATTAAAGACGCTAACCAATACTTATTGCAAATCACTCAGGGTACTATTCGACAAGTTCCTGTTAATCAGTGGATTATGGGTAGGCGATATGGCTCATATACTCGTAATCCCTTAACTCAGTGGCTCAAAAGTCGTAAAGATAACCATTCTGCATTATTTATTAACGATAATGGAGTGCCAATTTCAGAGGTAGAAATACAACAGCGTTGGCAAATATTAACCGAGGAATTATTATCACCTGAAGGACAACAGCTAATCATTAAGCAAGCCCAACAGACATGGTGTGTAGAAATGTTAATGAAGGGAATGAATTTAGAAAATATGAGTATAATTACAGGCTGGAATCTCACACAATTACAGCCATATGCTCGTAGAGCTAGAGAAAAATTAGCTTTAGAGCAAGCGATTCGCCTCGATCATAAATCGAAACAGGTGAACTACCTACACCGACCTGACGGTACGGTGTAGGCTTCCCAATTCATTGGGGATTGCCTCAACAATCATAGATTTTTTACGTCCTGACTGTTTCAGGTAAATCGGGAGAGTTAAGTCTTTTGAGACTGGCTCAACGCCTCCCTTTTCTCTCTAAACTCCGTATTTTATTCCCTACTGTCTCCCTAAATCTTGTACTCTAAATCCTGTAACCTGTCCCCTTGTCCCCTTATTTCCACCCCAGTTTGCTACATTCAGCACAAACTAGAAAAAATATAGACGTTGAAAGGTTCCTTTTGATGAATAGTATAAAGTGGCGCTTTTTACTGAATTTCATTCCAAGCTGGCGGCGGTTGTTTTCCTTATTCTTGCTGCTGACTTGCTTGTTATTGCTCAATGTACAATCAGCGTTTGCTGAGATCAATAACGACAGATACGATGGCAATATTTTTGTGGTTTATGCGGGGAATGGTTCACTCATTCCTCCTAAGGAAACTCTAGCAAAGGCTTTAGCAGAGCATAAACCGACGCTATTGGCATTCTATGTGGATGACAGTAGCGATTGTAAGAAATATGCGATCGTTGTTTCAACGGTACAAGAATATTACGGTCGAGTCGCAGAAGTTATCCCCGTCAATGTTGATAGCATTCTCAGTGAGAAGACTTATAACTCTACAGAACCAGGTTATTACTACTCTGGGGGTGTTCCTCAAGTTGTCGTGTTTAATCAGTCGGGTGAGGTTGTTTTGAATAAAAAGGGTCAAGTTCCCTTTGAGGAAATAGATGATAAGTTTCGAGATGTGTTTGATTTATTACCTCGTTCGGAATCAGTACCATTGAAGCGGCGATCGTTTAATGAGTTCAACAGCGAGTTAACAAAGTAACTTGTAGGGCAGACAAAATTTGTCTGCCCTATTTTTTAGTGTTATTAGATACTGCAAAGCTATTAACTCTAAGGGAGAATTGACACAAACAATTTTTAAAAATTATTGAGAACTAAGGAGCTAGGAAGTCACAAATTAGTAACAGAATAAATAATGACTATTGACAAATGACTAATGACTAATAGAGTGTGCTCTGATGTCAAAGGTTTACACCACCGAGCAGTTAATCCAAATTCTGCAGTCTGAACGCCAAGCTTGCCTCAAGGGAAAACGCCTGAAGTTAGCAGTTACTGTCTCTGGCAATCCTGTCATAGACCAGTTTATCAGAACCGATGGGCTACAAAAGTTTACGGCATATCAAGATTTTAAAGCCACCATTCACGACTATCAAAGAGAACATCAAGTTTCAGGTATTGTTTGGCGTGAAGTGACTGTCAAAAAGAAAACCTTACGCTATCCAGAAGTAGATGCTCAGTTAATTGCTTTACCCAGTGATCTAGAGATTTTAAAAACAGCGAAAAATTCCATGTTGGAATTTTGGAATGAAGTCACTTTAGGGATGGACTTATACTTAAGTTTTAATCATGGCAAACAGCATCAAAAGATTATAACAGCTGATGTGGACAGAATTGCTCAAAGAACAGAATGGACAAATTTATGGAAGTCGGAAAACACTAACTTTTTGGAAATCATTTTACAATTAGGATGGGGCGAACCAGAAGAAGCCTCTTATAAACGAGGATTTCCAACCTCAGGAAGTGAGTATATTCATGCAGTTAATCCAGGAAATCTTCCAATTGGTTGAGTCAGAAGTAGGGTGGGTAATGCCCACCTTACAATACCTGTAATTTTGTTGAAAATTGGGATGACAACCTGACTCCAAATTCTCGCCATTATTCGTAGTGATACCGACAAGCTAGAAAATCAATCTGGGTGTTTCCCACCCGATAGATAAGTCTATGTTCTAAATCAATTCGCCGTGACCAGATATCTGTATCCAGATACTTCAATGGTTCTGGTTTTCCAATACCCTCGAAGGGATCTTGCATGATAGCTGTCACTAAATCCAAGATTTTCGACGCTTTGTTAAAATCCTGCTTGAACCACCAAGCTAAATCTTCTTTAAATCTAGAACTAAAACCTGGACTACGATTAACTACGACTGGCTTAATTTCATTAGCTTCAGCTTTCTTTTTTTTCTTCTTGCTCAATCCCCAACTCCTGCTGAAGTTCTGCGATAGTTTGAGGTTGAATCTGTCCTGTTTTCGACTCGTTTATTGCATCCAGCAAGCGACGCGCATTAGCTCCAGAGCGCAAAAGATAAACCGTTTCAACCAAACTTACCAAATCTGACTCAGCAATCAAGGCAACATTTTCACTATCACGACGGTTGATAATATATACCTGATGATTTTCTACGACCAGATCTAACAACTTAAAAAAATCATTCCTTGCATCGGTTGGGGATGTGATTTTGTAGGAGAGCATTAGTTTCTGTACATTTTTCTGTACATATATTATAAAACACTATTCGTTATAGTACCAAATCAAAGAATTAAGGAACCGCACCCTCGACGAGCTTTGGACGCAGATGAACTTGTACTTGATCCAAATGAGAACTGCTATATTTCGTCATAGTCATGACTTTTTATATTGAGGCAGAGCCTCAAGTTATACATCCCCTGGTAGAGCCAGGGGATGAGGACAAGCTACGTTGCTTGCGGTAATTTCAGTTGACTATATACAACCATCAAACTGCTGTCAATGATTGCAGTTGACACAGTAACAAAGCAAACCACTGATTTGAGTCAGTCCATACCCTTTGTGGTACTAAACCCTTTGCTTTTAACTCATGTTGGATAGAATTAACGTCAAATTTGCGGGAAATTTCAGTGAGGATAGTTTCGCCTGCTTCAAAATGAACATTCAGGTTCAGGGAGCGTAATTGAAAAGTGTGCGATCGCACACTTTTCAGATGCATCTCGATTTGGTTTTCCGTTTCGTTATAAAACGCCCAATGTTCAAATTGTGTCGTATCAAAATTGCCCTCAAATCGCCAATTTAAATGCTGCAACATATTGAGATTAAATGCCGCTGTGACTCCCTGGCTATCATTATAGGCAGCTTCCAACAAATGTTTTGGTTTTTGCAAGTCTACTCCCAACAAGAAATACTCTCCCACCTCAAGAGCATCTGTCATTTGAGAGAAAAAGACATCACACTCTTGGGAATTCAAATTACCTAAACTACTTCCGATAAAACAAATCATCCTGGTGGGTAATTGAGTCGGTTCGAGTTGTGTCAGCGCCATTTCATAAGTTCCTGCAAGAGCCTGAACTTGTAATGTGGGGTAATCTTCTAGTAGCGCAAGAGCGCTGCTTTCCAACATACCTGCACTCACGTCAATTGGTAGATAACGCAGAGAGTAGCCAAATTGATGATATGCATCTAGTAAAATGCGTGTTTTGGTAGAACTACCACTACCAAGTTCCACTAGTTCGCAAGAACCTGTTATCTGCGCTATTTCACTAGCGTACTGTTGCAAAATTGCCGTTTCTGTCCGTGTCAAATAATATTCGCTTAACGCACAAATTTGCTCAAATAGCTCAGAACCAAAGTCATCGTAGAAGTAACGAGGGGGTAAGGACTTAGGTGTTTGAGTTAATCCCTTAACGACATCATTTCCAGCACTGGGAGAAACAATCAAGGTAGGTTCTAACAAACGCTTAATTTTTAAGCGTGTTTCAACAGTGTTTTGAGAACTGATCTTGTTGCTGGCACCATGAGATAGTGTCATTAAACCTCCGTTTGCTTGCGATAAGTGATTTTTGTTCGCAGATGACAATCCTGAAATAGGAAAACACAAAGACATACCCGATAACATCACACCTGAGCAAGATTAATTAGGCGTTTGTGCTATATTTTGGGATTTTCCCATTAAATTAACAACTTATACATCCTTTAACAATCCCCGTGCATTTATGCCGGGGAGTACGTCAATGAGTTTGTAGTAGCGCTTAAACACTACTACAAACGAGTCCTTAACCCTCTTTTATCACTTTCGGAAGAGAATAATCTGGGATGCTTCCAGCATAAGACTTTTACCAAAAATCTTGATTTCAGCCATTCTGGAACGAAAATAAACGCTCAAATGCTCGCTCTATCTACAGTTGAAAATTTGGCTCTTATTTTTCTTTTCCCAGACTGACAGAAGAGGGTTAATCAGCAGCACAGCGAAAACCTGCTAAAATTTGGCGCACCCCAGGATCATACCAGTTACGAAAACTACAACGCAGCGCCCAAGGACGAGTTGCCCAGCTACCACCTTTTAAAACACGGTGCTGTTGGTCAAAATAAACTTGCGAGTACCCCACATAAGGGTAACTTTGGAAACCTGGGTAGCCATCAAACCAGGAAGCTGTCCACTCCCAGACATTTCCCAAAGCATCATACAAACCATAGGGGCTTTGCCCAACACAGAAGGTCTCTACAGGCGTTGTTCCTTCCATGAAATTATTATGGTTACAATGTTTGAGCGTTAGTTCTTCGTTTCCCCAAGGATAAACGCGGCGACGCTGAGCTTGTGCATCCCAACTTGCTGCTTTTTCCCATTCAGCTTCTGTAGGTAAGCGCTTACCTATAAATCGTGAGTAAGCTTCTGCTTCGTACCAACTGACACCACAAACCGGATGATGATCCAGTGTAGAATTTTCATACCAGTAAAGCGGTTGTGTGACCTGCTCAGTTTGCAACCATTTCCAAGCAGCCTTAGACCACCAGCGAGGATTTTGATAACCTCCCGCTTCCATAAATACCCGATACTGCGCGCAAGTGACAGGGTAGTGGTCAATCCAGTAAGTCTCTAAATAGACTTTTTGCGTGGGTTGTTCGTTATCCAAAGCATGAACTGAGTCATTGCCCATCTCAAATTCGCCTGCTGGAATTTGGATCATATCACTTAGGTGATGCAGAAGTGGGGAAATAGGAATTTTGAATAACGAAGTTCCTCTTAAAGAGCTACTCCCGTTAGCGCAGCGAGACCGGAGGTCTTCCCCGGAGGGTTTCTCGTAAGGGTAAGGAGATTTCTTCCAATCAAAACTTCGGTGATTTTGAATTTTGAATAGTCTGTCCCCCTTTCCTCTCTCCTGCTTACCTAATTCCAACACGAAAGTAATAATTTCGCTGTGTTGGCTTTCGTGCTGAAGTATAAAGCGCCAAAGACGCTCTTGTTGCTCTAAATCTGCTACTTCCAAGTAATCAAAAACTTTTTCTCTTACTGTATCTAAGTAATAACGAATTTCCTCAAGATTTGGCAATTTAACGCGTTCTGACTTAGATAAACCATCCGCTGCAAACAGCTTGCGGTATTGCGTGAACAAACACGGTAAGCCTGCTGTGTGCTCTAGTAACCACAAAGACTCCGTGTAAGCAATATGCCCTAAGTGCCATCCAACTGGGCTAAAGTCGGGATGAGCTTGATAGCAAAACGTAGCTTCATCAATACCCTCAAATAAAGCGAGAGTTTTGGTACGACACTGCTGAAAAGCACGAAAAATTGTTTCCTTTAAACTAGATTTGCTCAATTCTGATATCACAGTCTTCTCCAACACTGATAATGCTATTCTCAGGGCATGAAATCCAATTTCCAGCAAACAGTGGTTCTGATGCAATGATCACGGACTGAGGAAAATTTGGATCGTCAGCAATCCAGTACACAGAAGGAGCAGGTGATTTTGTGCTAAAGCGAGAAGCAATGAGGCGATGTCCGTCACTGATGACTACGTTCGCTAAAACATAAGTTTGATAACTTTGCGCTAACTCTTGAAGCTGAAGCAGCGTTTTTTGTAAAGCCTGCTCTAGACTTTTACCAGGGTTAGCTTGCCATTGGTTTAGTAGCAAGGCAAAAATATGTTCTGAATCTGTTGTTCCCCCTATCCATTGGTAAATTTCATCGCTTAACAAGTTGCGTATTGGTCTGTAGAGTGTCTGCCGAAACTTGTTTATTCGACCATTATGAATGAATAGCAGACGCTGATACTGATAAGGCTGACAGTTACTTAAATCGAGTGCTTGACCTGGTGTAGCGCTGCGAACATAGGCTAGCACACAACCGGACTCAACGTAACGACTAAGGCTTGGCAGATTAATGTCATTCCAAATCGGCAGTGTATTTTTATAAGTAAACGGTTCAGTTTCTTTTTGAGGATGATACCAACCAACACCAAAGCCATCAGCATTTACCACCCCTGAGAGCATTTCGCGGGGTTGGTAGCTTTGAACAACAAGTGAGTGTTCAGGCTTGTACAACAGAGGTTCTAAAGAAACAGGTGAACCGAGGTAGGCAAGTAATCGGCACATAATTGAGGTATTTGCTACTGTAAAAAAGATTAAGCTTTTATGGTGAGAATTTTCTGAATGGCAGATGAATTTCTGCTATGGTCGCGATTTTCTTCCTCAGAGTGCAAATTTGCCTATGAAGAACCTGGTTTCTCTCTGAACCATCCCATCACAGGAGAATTAGGGCTTCGCACCATCTGCTAGAAACCCGGTTTCTTCGTTCGTATTAGGTTGCAAAACAGACGATTTTTGGTGGAAACCGGGTTTGTTTGCGTACTGAAGCATCCCATCACAGGAGAATAATGAGCTTGTCGAACCAAGAATCCTTGAACTTTTTGTGTAAGTAAGCATAGCGATACTTACGCACTCCGGGGAGTGTCAATTAACGTTCAATACCGAGTGTAAGGTTTTCAGTAATTCCTGTATTGTGTAGGGCTTAGACAAAAACGCTTTCACACCAATCCCAGACATTTCAGCCATCCTTTTGTTTGATGACAGTCCGCTAATGGCAACGATTTTTATAGATGGGTTAACTTTTTGTAAAGTACGAATGGTATTTATACCATCTAGAGATGGCATCATTATATCCGTCACGACTGCTTGAATTTGTTTTTGATGTTGGACGTACAGCGCGATCGCCTCAATCCCATCACTAGCAGTAAGAACCTCATAGTTATGTGTTGAGAGTAAAGTCTTGCTAATCTCTTGAATAGCAAGTTCGTCATCTACAAACAGAATTAATTCTCCATTGCCTGTCAGTAGCTTAGTCTCTTCTACTGGCTGAGAAATGGTTCCTTCTAGTGCTGGTAAGTACACCTTAAATTCGGTTCCTTGTCCAAATTCGCTATACACTTTAACAAACCCGCCGTGGTTTTTGGTGATACCAAACACTGTTGAAAGACCTAATCCTGTACCTCTACTGACCTCTTTAGTTGTAAAAAATGGCTCAAAAATTCTATCTATTATTTCCGGAGGAATACCAATCCCCGTATCACAGACAGTAACTACAATGTAGGAACCAACTTTGGCATCAGGATTCATCCTGACAAAATTTTCATCAATGAGAAGGTTCTCTGCAGAGATACTCAAGATACCGCCATTTGGCATTGCATCGCGAGCATTAACGCAAAGATTCATGAAAATCTGTTGCAGTTGAGTGACATCTCCTAAAACTGTCCAAAGTTCGGGTGCTATATTCATGCAAATTTCAATAGATTTGGGAAATGTCTCAAGGGTTACTTGCTTAAATTCCTCAAGTAAATGCTCAAGTTGAACAATGGTGCGCTGACTTTCAAATCCTCGTGCAAACTGTAGAACTTGCTTTACTAAAGCAGCCGCTCGTTTTGCGCTTGATTCTACTATTGTCAAATATCTCTGCCTCTTCTGTTCAGAGAATTCTATATGTAGAAGGAGTTGAGCAGAAGCAATAATTGGTGTTAACACATTATTTAAATCATGGGCAATACCACTGGCAAGTGTACCAATACTCTCTAAGCGCTGTGCGCGCAGAAATTGCGCTTCAAGTTCTTTCTTCTCTGTGATATCAGTATTTACAGTCAGAATTGATGTTGATTGCTCTGACCAGTCACACATGAGAGTCCATCGACTTGAAACAATAATTTTCTTGTTGGACTGCGTGAAGTGATGCAGTTCCCCATGCCACTCACCTGTTATTGTAACTGTTCTTTTAGCATCTTCAAAATTCGGTAAAATTTCCTCATCATATAACAGAACATTAGCATCCTTACCTAATACCTGTTCTGCCTTCCATCCATAGAGACTCTCGGCACCTTTGTTCCAAAATAGAATTTTATTATCCTTTAGAGAATGGACTATGATAGCGTCTTTTGTGATATCTAACAGAGCAGCTTGTTCGCGGATTTTCTGCTCTGCTCGTTTGCGTTCTGTAATATCCATATTGACACCAATCATCCGCAAAGGCTTTCCGGTGTCATCACTAAATACTTGAGCTTTAGCTGCAATCCAGCGTTCAGTACCATCTCGCCAAACAATGCGAAACTCAGTATCTAATTCTGAGCTTTCATTGATAGCACGTTGAATTTCTTGTTCTGTTCTAGCCAAGTCACTAGGATGAAGTACTTGCACCCAGTTGTCATATCTGTTGCCAAAGCCACCAGGGGCGAGTCCGTACAAAGCTTCAAATTCTTCCGTCCACATCGCCTCCAGCTTTTGAATATTCCATTCAAAGGTTCCAATTCTTCCAACTTTTTGAGCTAACTCTAGCCGTGACTGGCTTCTTTTGAGTAATTCCTCGTTAGCTTTTTGCAGAGCATCTTCTGCAAAGAGGCGCTCTACAATTTGTTGTTGTAGCTCGCGGTTAACCGCCTCTAGCTGTGCTGGACTGGGGAGAGCAAGTGCTTTTGGAATCAATGGCACAAGTGCCAGCGCTGTGTATAATGAGATAATAGCGGTGATAGCTTTCAACGTTCCTGATAGCCAATAAGTGGGATACCAAAGCGTCCAAATTTCCATCACATGATTGGTACCGCAAGCGAAGATGAATGCCCCGAAAAGCCAAACTATCCCGATAAAGGGAAAATCGTTACGCTTGTTGATAAAATACATTAGCGAGATTGGAATTGAATAATAGGCAAGCGCAATCAAAGCATCGGATATGACATGAACCGAAACTAATTCTGTCTTCCAGAGATAGCAATGTCCATGAGGAATAAATGCAAATAAAGTCACAAGACTTTGTAATTTTATATACAGCATGGCGTCGCCGATTTCACTTCAAATATCATCTCAAAGAGATATCTTGAGTTTAGGTATAAATCATATCTACTGAGCAATTGTATTCTTCTTTCAGAAAATGTCTGAAAAATGACATTTTCTGGGTTGGGTAAAACTTGGATAGACAAGAAGGTGCGCCTATAAAAAGGGCGCTGCTCCAGTTCTTAGTTGCCCTGCATGCGATCGCAAATGTACTATAGCAGTTTTTGATACAAACAAAACTCTTGCATAGCAAGAGTTTTGTGTTGCAATTATTGTGGCACAAGTTGTGAGGTGTGAATTATTTCAAACTCCAAGCGGCAAAAGCTAAAGCACCCCAACCTGCAATAAACGCTGCTCCTCCCAATGGAGCGATCGCTCCTAAAGATTTAACACCGCTTAAGCTCAGAGCATATAAACTCCCTGAGAAGATGGCAATACCAATAATGAACAGCCATCCGCTTGCAACAAGAGTCGCAGGAGGTGACTCGATGCGACTGAGGAGTAATGCTACTACTAGCAGTGCTAAGGCATGATACATTTGATAACGAGCGCCGACTTCAAAAATTTCCAGAGAGCGATCGCTGATTCTTTCCCGCAAAGCATGGGAAGCAAATGCGCCCGCAGCAACAGACAAACCACCTAAAATAGCTGCTAAACTCAAAAAAAATTGTGTCATGGGGTAACTATTTAGCCAATTTGTTCTTTAAACATCAAAATGGTAAGAGATTCCCCCTTCTTCACTTACTTTAAAATTAGCATTAAATAGTTTAGCTTGCTCATCTAGATATTGCTTCGCGGTAGCTGGTGGCAATTGTGACTGCATTGCAAAGCTGATAAGAGTAATGCGCCCATTATTATCTTGAATCATACGATAAAACGTAGATTGCAGCTGATCGCTTGTCTGCGCCTTAATCGCCTTTCTTTCGTGCTGACTTTGGCGGTATACTCCCAAAGCTAGCCATACTCCCAATACTGATGTTGGAACGCCAAAAATTAGACCATTAAACGCAGTATTGTCAAGTACAGGAATTGCTGCTTCATTACGAAAATCATCAGAAGACTCTACAACTGTTCTTAAACCTGGTAGGATTGGCTTCTGCATGGTATTTTTCTGCATGACTGCAGAGGCTGAGAGCGACAAAAACATGAATCCGAGTGTAAGCAGCCAACCTGCAGCCAATTTTTCAGCAGTCTTCATAGTTGTTATCTTTCCGATTCAAACCTTGCTTGTGATTCTAACCTCAGTTTCTATAAGCTTCCACTCATTAGTAGAAACAGTAACAATAGAAGTGGCAATAACTTTATTTGACAATAGGACACTCTCGAATACCTAAAAGCTTAGGGACAGATAGATGCCCTCTAGGTCTTTCCTAAACTATACTCAACACCCACAGCTTTTTGTGAGAATGTTAGCGCAGCGTACCGTAGGTAGCGAGCGCTACGCGCGATATTCACATAGCCGTGGGAGTATCAACTTACCGCGATTTTAAATTTACTTGAATTCCGCGAAATGCCCCTCTACAGGGTGGGGATGGATAGCGGGTTAAAACCACCACGTTCTGCGACCGATGCAAAGCGGGGGAGTAGAACAGTGGTGGTTTTAACAATCTCTACGCTATAATTACGTCAGCAAGTTCAACGTAAAAATGCTAGTACTTGAGGCGAAACTGGAAGGAAGAAAGGAGCAGTACGAAAAGCTAGATGAAGCGATTCGTACTGCTCGCTTCGTCCGTAACAGCTGCATTAGGTACTGGATGGATAATCGCGATATAGGACGTTATGAGCTTTCGGCTTATTGCGCTGTTCTAGCCAAAGAATTTGAATGGGCAGACAAGCTCAACTCTATGGCGAGACAAGCTAGTGCAGAAAGAGCATGGTCTGCAATATCACGGTTTTACGATAACTGCAAAAAGAAAGTTTTAGGTAAAAAGGGATATCCCAGGTTTCGGAAAGAGCAAACCCACGGCAGTGTGGAGTACAAGACTAGTGGGTGGAAACTCTCTGCTGACCGACGATACATCACTTTCTCCGATGGCTTTGAAGCTGGAACTTTCAAGATGTGGGGAACTCGCGACCTGCATTTCTACCAGAAAAAACAATTTAAGCGTGTTCGTGTTGTACGCCGTGCCGATGGGTACTACGTACAATTCTGCATTGATCAGGAAAGACTGGAGAAACGGGAACCAACGCTTAAGACAGTTGGAATTGATGTAGGGTTGAACCATTTTTATACCGACTCGGACGGGCAGACCATCGCTAACCCACGTCATCTGCGCAAGTCGGAAAAGTCGTTGAAGCGGCTACAACGTCGTTTCTCTAAGACCAAAAAAGGCTCCAAGAATCGAGCCAAGTTTAGGAACAAACTAGCTCGCAAGCATCTTAAGGTAAGTCGCCAGCGTAAAGATTTTGCCACAAAGACGGCAAGATGCGTAGTGATGTCTAACGACCTCGTGGCGTATGAGGACTTAAAGGTGCGGAATATGGTGAGCCAGCGCGTTGGGCGGGTTCCCCGACTTGAAGCGACTGGCGAACCCGTAAGGGTGAGAAATAGACATCTTGCCAAGTCAATATCTGATGCAGCGTGGACTCAGTTTCGTTCTTGGGTTGAGTACTTTGGGAAAGTGTTTGGCGTGGTCACAGTTGCTGTTCCACCCCACTACACAAGTCAGAACTGCTCGCATTGCGGGAAAGTTGTCAAGAAGACACTAAGTACTAGAACGCACACCTGCCCTCATTGCGGACATACTCAAGACAGGGATTGGAACGCTGCACGAAACATATTAGAAAAGGCACTACGTACGGCGGGTCACGTCGGAACTAACGCCTCTGGAGAGATTGACCAATACTTGGGAGAGGAAACTCCTCCAAGCAAGTCAACTCGCGGAAAGAGGAAACCTGGGAAGTGATTCCTAGAATCCCCACCCTCAGCCTTTAGGCAGGGTGGGGAGAATGTCAATGACGTGTTGCTTCTAATAGACGAGAGAAATAGAAGCGAGTTCGAGTCATAGACTGGCGTTGAATACAAAAGCCATTCTTTGCCAAAATTTTTACCACATCAGCTTCACGATGCAGATAAGCGCGAGTCGCTTTACTTGCACCCGGAAAGAAACTACCTATTTTCTTCAATAAACTCAGGGCGAAAGTTTTCGGCGCAAAACTGAGAATAAGCCGTGACTGCGCCAAAGAACAGAGGTGAGAAATCATCTCATCTGCTTTTTGCTGAGGGTAGTGAATGAGAACATCTAAGCAAATCACTGTATGGTAACTACCGCTTAATGTTTCTAAATCCTGTACAGCAAATGTAGGATTTTCAGCTTTTCCTACAATTTGTAAGGCTTTTTCCTTGGCTTCTCCTACCATTTTTTCAGAAATATCGCTGGCATAGACTTTTGCTCCAGCTTCCGCAAGGGGTATGCTCAGACTACCTGTACCACATCCAGCATCGCAGATAGATAGACCATGCAAATTATCATCAGCTTTGAGCCAGTTTAGTACCGTATCTACTGTTTGTTGGTGTCCAGTGCGGATATCTAACTGGACTTTGTTGACTTCACCGTCACCGTAGATACGTCTCCAACGGTCAAAGCCTGTAGAATTGAAATATTCTTTAACAATCGTCTTATCGTCAGTTACGTTCATGAAACTCAATATTTATCCATTCCAAAGCATAAAAGTACCATGTGAGGCAACCAATGGGTAACAGATGTAACGGATGAGTTATCTGTGGGACAATGAGATAAGCCGCTACACACATCCGCTACAGAATCCGTTGCCATGAAAGTTCTTGTGTAGATTCATCCAAATGCCAACGCAGTAATTGACTAGCACAAGCACCACACAGAATTGCTGATAAACCAATCGCACTTCGTGGTGTCATGGTTGAGAGTGCGATAGCCCTTTGGGCGGCTCCCTGCTGGAGCATCGCCCTTTGGGCGGCTCCCTGCTGGAGCATCGCCCTTTGGACATCACAAATTCCCCACTTGACCAAATTTTGCACACCTCTCAACAAAGGTAGAGTCGTCCCTGATAAAGTTCCATCTGGAAGTCGTGCAGTTGAGTTTTTCACTTCAATTTGTCGATTATCCCAAGGATACACCCCATCAGGCAATCCCAGAGGGGCAAGAGCATCACTCACAAGGAAAAGTTTTTGTTCGCGTATCTCCCCTTCCCTGTCTTGAGAAACAGGGGGAGTGCTGGCGCGTAGTAGAATTTGCAGCATAGTTGGTGAAACGTGCTGACCATCCGCAATAAAACCACACATAACATGAGGATGGACAATTGCCGCTCCTAACAATCCTGGTTCGCGGTGGTGTAATGATGGCATAGCATTAAAAGCATGAGTCACCATTGTTGCACCTAGTTCAAATGCACGTTGCGCCTCTGTTGCTGTCGCTTGGGAATGTCCTAAACTGACAGTGATACCCAAAGAACGCAAATATGGAATCACCTCACCTGTTGGATCTAACTCCGGTGCTAGGGTTATGACTTTCACAAGATGAGCGTAATTTCCCAAAACCCTTTTTACTCCCTCAAGATTAAGTGGTAGCAAGTACTCTGCTGGGTGTGCGCCACGTTTTTGAGGATTTAAAAATGGTCCTTCTAAATGCACTCCTAGAATTTTCGCACCTGATGAGTTCACTCTCAACTCCCCCTTACTCAGGGGAAGGGGAGTTGCACACAAGGGTACCGTAGGTTGGGTGAGGTTCATATAATCAGCGATGACAGAAAGCGCACGCTGAATCTTGTCTACCGAAGTTGTGACTAAGGTAGGTAAAAAAGCGTCTACCCCTGTATCCCACAAAAATTGACAGATGTCTGGTAGTTGGTGAGAATTTTCTGTTGATAAATCAGGAAATGCTAATCCTAACGCACCGTTAATCTGTAAATCTACACCGCCAAGTGAAATCCAGTCGCCACCAATATCCAACACCCGTAAGTCAATTGGCGGAACACGTTTAAGGACTTTAGACATTGGTAGGATTTGTTCAACTATGCCCTGCGAGTTAACGCAGAGCATCTGCAAATCTGTGTAACCAGGTACTCTAGCGTTGATAATGTCTACAGAAGTACCTGTGGAGCTTTGTGTTGCTTCGGTCATCACGTCAGCAAAAAGAGAGTGAAATCTGACCTGATTTTAGAGGTAATAGGCAACGATGAATCAAAAATCCTGTCGCAGGTGTACACTAATCCGGGGAGTGTCAACTACATACACTTCCCCTACTTCTTCTACTCCCCTCAATTTTCCACTCCTATGACTCTTGTCGGCATTATTATGGGTAGCGATTCTGATTTGCCAACTATGCAAGGTGCGATCGCTGTTTGTGAAGAATTTGGTGTTCCCACAGAGGTAGCAATTATCAGTGCTCATCGTACTCCTGAACGCATGGTGGAATATGCCAAATCTGCTCACGAGCGGGGCATTAAGGTCATTATTGCTGGGGCGGGTGGTGCTGCTCATCTTCCAGGAATGGTAGCATCTTTAACTCCTTTGCCTGTTATCGGTGTTCCTGTTCCTAGCCGTCATTTACAAGGGGTTGATTCATTGTATTCTATCGTACAAATGCCAGCAGGTATACCAGTCGCAACTGTTGCTATAGGCAATGCTAAAAATGCTGGACTTTTGGCGGTACAAATTCTTGCAACTCACCAAAGCGAATTACTCAAGAAGGTACAGCAATACCGCCAAACTTTGTCTGAATCAGTTCTGGAAAAGCAAGTAAAGTTAGAACAACTTGGCTACGAGCAATATTTAAGACAAATGCAATCAGCAGAATAATAGAAAATCTTGTGTCAGCAACAATTTGTTCATTATTTTTATAAAAATTAATAGTTATCTTTAACTGTTCTACATTCTTGTTGAGAAATTGCAAGAGTGTCATACAAGTGCTTGGCTTGAGGGTTCAGAAAAAACTGTATTGAAAATTACAGAATGTTAATATCACAATTTTCATCATTGTATTGACTTTTGTGATGTTTTTTGATTCAAAAGTAATGCTTATAGATGCTTCGGAATATGCTTGAACACCAATGAAGGCTCAGTACAAAGTCTTCCTGTTTGGCACCTATAAACAAATAAGAAAAAGTAAAAACAAGAATGCACAAGGAAAAAGGATAAAATTTATTTTTTTCCCTGAGAATTTGAGTTTTCCCTCTAAAAACACTCACTATGTTTCATTTTGAACTGTTGTAGAGATGATTCGTCACTCCAGAGGTTATCTTAATAAATTGGGAAAAATGGACTGATTAGAATATTTACCTATCAAGACCAAAGAATTATTCTTAAAGATTTAAGTAAGTGGACTTGACGGTTTCAGAAACTACATAATAATTTTTTAAGAATATTCGTAATAGCTACAGAGGTAACATCAGCTTTATAACTGCCTGATTTGTCAAACAACCGCTTACTGGGGATAAAAAATAGTGACTTTAAGCTAAGCAGACAGCTTGCCTAAATACCAAATATCACAAATAGCTTGTTTAGCGTCGAGCGTTAGCGGTTGATACTCAACGTGTTTTTCTGATTCAGGATGCTTGAAAGAATGATGGTAAAAATCACAAACAAAAACAAATCGAGAAGAAAAAATAGGTGGCGAGCCGCAAAGTCACCACGTATCAATGCACAATATAACTCAATTGTCAATAGAGTGATTGTTGTTATTAAGCAGTTGTCTCCTAGCTGGCAAGCCTGCATTCCTCTAGCTTGTCTGATTGTCCTGGCATGGGGTTATGCAGCAGTTGCCCAAACCCCTGCCCCAGCAGGACCAACCACCGCAGAACTCAAAGTCGCCATTGACACTCTTTGGGTGGCGATCGCCGCTTTTTTGGTGTTCTTCATGAATGCTGGTTTTTGTATGTTGGAAACTGGCTTGTGTCGTCAGAAAAACGCTGTCAACGTTCTTGCAAAAAACTTGGTTGTGTTTGCCCTGGCTACTGTTGCTTTTTGGGTGATTGGCTTTGGCTTGATGTTTGGTGATGGGAATGACTTCATTGGCTTGAGTGGCTTCTTCCTGCAAGGTGGAGATAATAGTCCCGCGATAGGAGATGCTTACAAAGGCATATTTGGCGCTCTTAATTGGACTGGTGTTCCTTTAGCCGCGAAGTTCTTGTTCCAGCTCGTGTTTGCTGGAACAGCAGCAACGATTGTTTCTGGCGCAGTTGCTGAACGGATTAAGTTTGTTGACTTCTTAATCTTCAGCCTCTTACTTGTAGGTATTGCCTACGCAATTACCGGACACTGGATTTGGGGCGGTGGCTGGCTAGCAGACATGGGTTTCTTCGATTTTGCTGGTTCCACAGTCGTTCACTCTGTCGGTGGCTGGGCAGCTTTAATGGGAGCCGCATTCCTTGGACCACGGATTGGAAAATATCAAGATGGGCAAACTGTTGCCTTACCTGGGCACAACATGAGCATTGCCACCTTGGGCTGTTTAATTCTGTGGTTGGGTTGGTTTGGTTTCAACCCTGGCTCTGTGATGGCTGCCGATCCGAATGCGATTACTCACATTGCCTTGACGACCAACTTAGCAGGTGCTGTTGGTGGTATTACTGCCACAATCACAGCTTGGTTGTATTTAGGTAAGCCAGACCTTTCCATGATTATTAATGGTATTTTGGCTGGCTTGGTTGGCGTTACAGCATCTTGTGCCTACGTCAATCTCAACAGTGCTTTCATTATTGGTTTGGTCGCCGGAATTTTGGTGGTTTTCGCTGTCACCTTCTTTGATAAAATCCGTATTGATGACCCAGTGGGAGCAATTTCAGTTCACCTCGTATGTGGTATCTGGGGTACTTTGGCAGTTGGTTTGTTTTCTGTCGGTCCTGGTGGATATCCGTGGATGGTTGATTTGGCTGGTAAACCAGTAGGACCACACGGGTTATTCTTTGGCGGTGGTTTGGGAACACTCATTCCTCAAATCATTGGTATCCTCTCAGTTGGCGGTATGACTGTTGTGCTAAGCACTATCTTTTGGTTAGCACTCAAATCTACTCTAGGTATTAGAGTCTCAACACAAGAGGAAATTGAAGGTTTGGATATCGGCGAACACGGTATGGAGGCTTACAGCGGATTTCTCAAAGAAGCGAGTGCCAATGGATTTAGCGAATCAAGTAGCCATAGTGGAGGAGTTGCGCGTGCGGGAGATTTACCAACAATTTCATAAGGCTTTAGTTGTCAAATTCTCCTAATTAATTTACTAAATACCCGTCCCTTTGACTTTTGCTTCTGATACAGGGACGGGTGTGGGAGTGTCAAAAGACTAGACAGTATGTCCCTTTGGGACTTACGCTCGTAGCGTGCAGAGGAGCTGGAGGTGCCTATCTCCGGTCTTGGTAAACGGTCTGTTGCTTCCTGTGATCCTATACTTTTTGGAGAACAAATGTATATTGGCAAGAAGTATAGATGATCTTAGAGGCGGTTATGGCAGTTTTTGAGGGAACTTTTACTCAGACAGAACCTTTGCGGTTTGGAATTGTTATTGGTCGATTCAATGACCTTGTGACTAACAAGCTGGTGGAAGGTTGTCAAGATTGCTTGAAACGCCACGGTGTTGATGTCAACCCTCATGGCTCCCAGGTGGATTACATTTACGTACCAGGCAGTTTTGAAGTTCCAATAGTGGCTCGTCAATTGGCAGTCTCTGGTCGTTATGATGCGGTCATTTGTCTGGGTGCTGTTATCCGAGGGCAAACGCCTCATTTTGATTACGTATCTTCTGAGGTAGCCAAAGGTATTGCTGCTGCTGCCTTTCAAACAGGTGTACCTGTCATTTTCGGCATTCTAACAGTAGACTCCATGCAGCAAGCCTTAGAACGCGCTGGCATTAAAAGCAACCATGGTTGGGACTACGCCATGAGTGCTTTAGAAATGGCTAGTCTCATGCGGCAATTACGTTCAAACCTCGCAGAGCCATTTTCAGGCAATTCTCTCTCACCGGCATCGCTCAAAAGTGCCAGCGTAGGAGAGTTGTCTGCAGAATAGTCAGTAGTTGGTAGTTAGTGGAATAAGAAACCACTAACTACTAAACAAATAATTAAAAAGGTATTGACAAATAATGGATAATCTGACATATTAGTATAAGTATGATTTGCGGGTATAGCTCAGTGGTAGAGCGTCACCTTGCCAAGGTGAATGTCGCGCGTTCGAATCGCGTTACCCGCTTAGAGGTAAAAAGTTAAGAAATAGACGTAAAGCTTTTCTTAGATTGCTCTTATCAAGATGGCAAGACATATGCCTCATGATTCAAAATAATTTTCTGTAAAATGCACTACACTGGATAAAGGGTGACAAATAAGAAATGAAGAATAAAGGTTGAAGCGAGAAAAAATTCACTTCAGGTTTTATGCTTCAAAGCTATAATAGCTGGCTATTATCAATGTAGTTCAGTGATAAAATTATATTGCCACTGAATTTAAAAAAAATCTGTCCAGGGAAAAGAGTAACTCAGACTGGCTAGTGTTATAAAGAAAGTTCATGGGAGGATAGCTAGCCCCGAAGGCGTAGACAAGGGGAAACTATTTTCACAACTATTAGCAAACACGCTCAAGTAATAAAAGTTCGCTTGTGCAACCTCAAAAAGCAGACAAAATTGACTTTAATAGCGAATATCCGTGTCCCTGTCGTCGGCGGGGGCGGTTAATTCCGATTACGCTGACAGAAGCATTTGGTTGCGATCGCTGTCAGCAAATATTTGTGGTGGAAGATAATGGTTACGTACTGGAGCAACTTTCCACCACCTATCCCTACAAGCGGGCTTGGCGCTGGACAGGGAATAGTTGGCAAGTTGTCCATCCTCGATTAGGAGAAAGCTATTTGCCTGTAGCGCTTGGCATTATTTTTGTGCTAGTGATCATATGGTTACCATTGGCACTAAGATTGGCAAATGGTTACAGCATTATTGCTTGGGCAATGGTGGCGGTGCTGTTGGCTATTTTGCCAGCACTGATGGTATGGCTCACCTACAGGCGATAATTGAATGACAGTGGATGCTTTTGATGTAAGCCCCGAACCAATTGCAAGCGCGAGACGCGCTCATCAAGCTGCCCTAAAGCTAGGAACCACAAAAGGAGCAGATAGAAGTCGTGCGGTGTTAGCAATGGCAAAGGCGATGACACGCTCATTTGACGACATTCTAGAAGCAAATACTTTGGATCTAGAAGCGAGTCGGGAAATGGCAGTACCAGATTTAATTCTAGATTGGCTGAAGCTAACTCCAAAACGGCTGGAGATGGCAGTGGATATTTTGCAACGGTTGGGGGAACTATCAGATCCGCTGCGGCGAGTCAGACATGCTGACTATCAACTAGACGACTCTCAGACTTATACACAGTTAATGCCTTTGGGTGTGATTGCGTTTATTTATGAGGCGTTTCCAGAGTTGGGAGCGATCGCCGCAGCATTGTGTATCAAAACGGGCAACAGTCTTATCCTCAGAGGTGGTACTGAAGCCAGTCATTCTAACGCGGCGATCGCCAACGTACTTCTGGCTGCTGTGACTGAAGTTGGTTTACCAGTGGGTTGTTTACAGCTTATAACATCAGAACATGGAACTTCTATTCGGGATTTAGTGACACAAGACCAATGCTTGAATTTAGTGATTCCCTATGGACGCTCTAGCTTGGTACAACAAGTCGTGCGTCACTCCACTGCCCCAGTTCTAAAATCAGCTATGGGCAACTGTTACCTTTACTGGTCGCCAAATGGTAGCCTAGAAATGGTAAGGTGGATTATTATAGATAGCCATCAAAGTGAACCAGACCCAGTGAACGCAATTGAAAAAGTACTTATTCACCGACAAGCCTTACCATCTTCTTTGCTGACATTATGGAATAGCTTAAAGGAAAAAGGCTTTGAGATTAAAGGAGATACCGAACTGGTAGAAGCCTTTCCTCAGTTACAGCTGGCAAAAGAAGGAGATTGGGGAAGTGCTTATTTAACTAAGACAGTCGCTTTTAAATTAGTGGATAGTCTAGAGGCTGCGATCGCCTGGATTAATCAGCACAGCAGCGGTCATGCTGACTGTATTGTCACCGAATCCTACCAGGAAAGTCGGCAGTTTGCCTTAGGAGTGAACAGCGCCTCTAGCTACATCAACGCTTCACCGCGTTTTTCCCGGAACCCGTCGCGAGGAGATTCGGTATTTCTAGGCATGTCCAATCAAAAAGGTCATAGACGCGGATTGATTAGCTTAGAGAGTCTGACGACTGTTAAGCACATTGTTCAGGGAAATGGGCGGTTTTAGTTATGAATTAAGTTATCGAAGATTTGGGTCTAAAACCCTGTCCTTTTAGGACGGCTTTACTGGTAGAATAAGCATAGCTCAATGACCCACCCGAACAATGGAGACATAGGCTTTAGCTCGGTGAGGATGTCAATATTAGTCAGTGGTCAGTGGTCAATAGTGAAGTACCGTTCGTCTTCTCTGAGTTTATGGCGTGGGCTTCTTATCTCACAGGGAACCGTCGGGCGTAAAAGCTGGACAACCTATAAATATTTTTACTTAACCAACCAGAATATGAGTTGGGCATAATATCGTAGGAGTATGCGGAAAGCTATGACTTCAGTTTGTAAAGCAGAGCATGCTTACAAAAGCGAAATGTCATTAAGCGATGAGCTTCCGTTAGACTTTACTCAAGTTTTCAAAGAAGCAGTTGGGTAGCTTCTTAATATACCAAAAACTTCAAAGGTGGTGCTATGGCTACTGACTATATCATGTTCATTCATGGTGTTAATACCCGATACGAGGGCATTATTAAACCCTACTACGCCAATGAACTCTTTAACTCAATCAAAAACCAGTTAGGTACCACCCGCACAATTAAACCTGTCGTTCTCTACTGGGGCGAAGTCGGAGCAAAAAGGGATAAAGCACTACTGGAGACCCTAGAGAAATCAACAGATTGGAACAAACTTTGGTTTAGGCAATTGCGTTGCCAAACTATACTACCGTTTATTGGTGATGGTGCTCTCTACACGACCCGTTATGAAGGAGCTGCTGTCGTCGCAACTCTAGCAGAACAAGCCTTGCATGATTTAAAGGACTATAATCCGCAAGTTGATCGGCTGCACTTGGTTACACATAGCTGGGGGACAATCATCCTGTTCGATGTCTTATTTGCCGAGCGTTGGGACGATGAGAACAAACCAGGTTATGATTCTGTCAAGAAGATACGAGAGAATTTCTTCGGGATAGAACCAAATGCGGGTCAAGGTCTATCATTGGCTAGTATTCACACAATGGGTTCTCCTATTGCTCTGTTTTACCGGATGGACGTAGATCAGAGTGTGGAAGAGAAAAAGAACAGCCAGGGAGTTGTCCTTAATAGCCATGATATCACACCACGTTTGGAGAAACTTCTGGATAGCTTATACAAAAGGCTAGGAGCAAAATTGCCTTGGCGCAACTTTATTCATCCAGGCGATCCTCTTGCCTTTCCGTTGAATCCCCTACTTCCGGAACTAGTGGATGGGAGACGTCAGTTCATTCAGATTGAAGATATCGTCACTAAGAATAAAACCTTCTACGACTTTGTGACCAACACATTCAATCAGACAACATTTTCAATAGTACATGGTGGTAAGGCTCACTATAGCTACTGGCAAAGTAAAGAAATCGCGCAGAAAATAGCTGATGTCATACAACAAGCAACTTCTCACTCTGACCCAACATAATATTTTTTGTATGAATATCTTTGTTCTGATAGAGACTCTTACGAATCATCTAGGACTGCTATAGCTAAATTAATATGATTTCTTGTTAAGAATATTCTTTTGATTTTCTATTGATTTAGCTGCTGAATGCAGAAGAACCAAAGTTATGAAATCAAGAGTGAGGAGTTTTTCATGAACTCCTCACTCTTGACTTTATATTAGCCTTTAGCTAATTTTTTGTTGCATGTGTAGTAAACTTTTCCTCCAGTATCTGGTACAAAATGACAGGTATTGCACGAATGGCGTAATGCAGTCAAAATGGGTTCATCAGATTGATGGAAATAATCACCCATAATCGGTTTAATTGCCTCAGTTGCCTTCTTCAAATTGTAGTGAGGGATGTTCAGGAATATGTGGTGAGCAACATGAGTACCGATATCATGATGGATGTGATTGATAAAACCGTAATCGCGGTCAATGCTAGAAATAGCACCTTTGAGGAAAGTCCAATCTTCTCCACGATACCAAGGGATATCCGGCTCAGTATGGTGCAAATATGTTACCAAGTCTAGCCAAATGATAAAGACAAGATAAGGTCCAGCGTAGTATTTCAACAACCACATCCAACCCCACTGATAGGTGAAAAAACCCAACAAAGCAACCATTAAAATCCAGAGTGTGGTGCTGGTAATGACATCCCATTTTTCCGATGGTTTGAAAAGAGGACTACTGGGGGAAAAGTGGGAGCCCTCCTTGTTAGGAGAACGCATAAACAAATACACCGGATAAGCCAATAAAAACACGTAATATCGACCTGCTTTTTGCACCCAATCCATCACGTTGTATTGTGATTCACTCACAGGATACCAGCTTTCATCATTATCGATGTTACCAGTATTTAGATGATGAGTTCTATGGCTAATTCGCCAACCGTGATAGGGAACAAGTATCGGTGTATGGCAAAGATGTCCAATCAAATCATTCAGCCATTTCTTCTTAGAAAAAGATTGGTGTCCGCAGTCATGTCCAACGACAAACAAAGCCCAAAACATCGTTCCTTGCATAACCCAGAAAATCGGCCAGAAGAACCAAGAATTTAGGGAATGAGCAACTGCATAAAGTAAACCAATAATCAGGATGTCACGGAAAAAGTAGAAGAGTGATTTCCCGACATTGGGCTGAAAACATTCAGGTGGGATTGCAGCTTTCAATTCTTGAAGGGTGAAGGGCAGCTTGGTTGTATCCTCAAATGATTCAGAGCCATGAGGACCATCTAACTTAATAGTATTTGATTGCACTTGATTTTTTGACGGGAGCTAAACTGGATATTTTTGAGGCAAAGTCATCAAAATTCTGCAATTGCCCTTATGAGCAATCACACTACTTTGATTTTGGGTATCCCTAATATTAAGTTTCGCAAGTGTGCGCAGCTGGATAATACCTGGCAATTTCCTTAACAAGGCTCGCGTTGAGAGAATTGCCAGAATCTATTTGCTAGAGCTATGAACTCTTAGCTTATCGCCCTGCGTAATAGTCTTTAAAAGACTGATAAGCACTATCGCTTGTATACAGGTGACACTGGTCTGTAATTCGCTTCATTAAAGACACAGAAAACTGACATTCATCATGCAGATACGCTCCCCAATTTTCTTTGATACTGCGATAAGCCATCCGCAAATTATAAGAAGGAATGGCAGTTGAAATGTGATGGGGGACGTGGACATTAATATCGTGGCAAAGGATTTCTACCCAAGAGGGGTAATCGCAATGAACTGTGCCAGATAGCTGTGCTATGGCCTGGTTCCACTTAGATTCTGACACAAAAGGGACGTCTGGAGCAGTATGGTGAACCAGAGTAAAGGTACTCATCCAAAATGGTAGACCAGCCACGGAAGCAGCCAAAATTTCACAAATCCCCAGACTCCAGTTGTGGCGATAAGGATGGGGAAAGCGATCGCAGCAAAAAGTACGACGACAGCCACAGAAAACTTCACACTTGCTTGGTCTTTTTTTCGGAATTGAGACCAATCAAAGTGCAAAACTCCGCAATGAACGATTGAGCCTATCCACCATAATCGATAGCGCAGAAACGCCTCGAAGCCCCACTGCGAGATTTTTCTGCAACTTTCATAAAGTTCTGTGGTGATTGGGTGCCAAGCGTTGTCCTCATCCAGCTTGTTAGTGTGAGCGTGGTGATAATTGTGCTGAATGCGCCAACTGTGGAATGGGTAAATTAACGGCATCATCATCAAATGCCCCACTAAATCGTTTACCCAGCGACGTTTAGCAAATGAACGGTGACCGCAATCATGCCCGATGACAAAAAAACCGGTCAACGCAGTACCCGTAAAAATCCACGCTACGGGCAAGAGAAACCAAGGAGCAATGATCAAGCTGAAGTAGCCTAGGCAAACCATCAAGACACTGATCAGGACTTTTGTCCAGGCTTTGCGGCGATTCTGCTCAAAACATTCCCGTGGCAGGCTTTTGATAATATCTTTTAGCTTAAAGTGGGAATTACCAAGGTCATGAGCTGACTTGTGGCTTTCGATTGTTGATGTAGTCATGAATACCTGAAAAGACAACAAACCTCACTACCAAATCACTAAACAAGTGGCTGTCGCAAAGTTCTGTAATATTAGCGTTTTGGATTATAGCAATCTAAGGTACCCCAGCGCACCTGCAATAAACCCCCGCTGATGCTTGAGTCCTCTTTTAGAAGCGGGGGAGCATAGACAAGTCAAAATTCGCCACGCTGCTAACACATTCAAAATTGAACATTCAACTAAGATAAGCATTGCTAGCAACTGACCGCTTACTGCTTTTCTGGTGCCAGCTTCACATTTGTAGCTAGACCCAGTACTTGTAGCAATTGAATGGTCATCCAGGTGAGGTCAAATTCCCACCATTTCAACCCGTGACGAGCTGAGTACTGAAAGGCATGGTGATTATTGTGCCAGCCTTCACCATAAGTTAGTAGAGCCACCCACCAGCAATTTGTAGAGCGATCATCTGTATCATAAATACGATAACCAAATTTATGGGTAGCACTGTTGACAAACCAAGTGCAGTGCCACACAAAGATCAGGCGAACAAAAACCCCCCAAACGACGAACGACCAACCACCCAGTAGCAACAGCACCATACCCAGAGCGACCTGGATGAAAATCATATTCTTTTGCAAAACTGATAGAATGGGTCGTCGCCAATATCTTTAGTAAAGCGAGGCACGTCCGCGAAAGCAGGTGAATGATAAAACATCCAAGCCATGTGACTCCACCAAAAGCCCTTGTTGGAATCGTGGGGGTCTAACTCTTGGTCGGAGTGTAAATGGTGTATACGATGCATTCCTACCCAATCGATTGGTCCTCCTTGGCAGGAAAGTGTCCCACAAAAAGCCAAGAAATACTCCAGCCACTTGGGAGTTTGAAAACTGCGGTGAGTTATGAGGCGGTGAAATCCTAGGGTAATACCCAAGCCACCAGTCACCCAGTAGAGAAACAAGAATACACCGATTGCTTTCCAGCTAAAGTTACTAGGAAACAGGGCAAACAAAATACCGATATGCAAACCGGCGAAAAATGTGATATGAAGCCAATTGAGTTGGGATTTGGTTGATGTAGCAATTGTCATGCAGTAACCTGAATAGGAATTGTTTAGCCTAGTCTGCGTGATTTAAAAATCCGCAAATTTTAAGTTTTTGTGAAAGAGGAACTCATGAATAGCTTGGAACAGCTGCGTGAAGCAGAACAGGCACTGTTACAAATTTTTTCTGGTATTGACGCTCAGGTCAAGCAAAATCTTCAACGAGTGTTAAATGCCTTTCGCCATTATCGCGTAGGGGCACACCACTTTGCGGGTGTTTCAGGATACGGACACGATGACTTGGGGAGAGAAACTTTAGATAAAGTTTTTGCCGAGGTGGTGGGCGCTGAGGCGGCTGCTGTACGAGTGCAGTTTGTTTCAGGAACCCACGCAATTGCTTGTGCTTTATTTGGTGTTCTCCGTCCTGGTGATGAAATGCTTGCTGTGGTAGATGCACCCTACGATACCCTTGAAGAAGTCATTGGATTACGAGGTGAGGGTCAAGGCTCACTCATTGAGTTTGGCATCCGCTATCGACAATTAGATCTTACTCCAGAAGGAACCGTAAATTGGGAAGCTTTAAGCCATGCAGTGGAGGACAAAACCCGAAGCGTGCTTATTCAGCGTTCCTGTGGCTATTCTTGGCGTCCTAGCCTATCTATAGCCGAAATTGAAAAAATTATCCACTTGGTCAAGCAGCAAAACCCCAACACCGTTTGCTTTGTCGATAACTGCTATGGCGAATTTATAGAAACTCAGGAACCCACCCACGTTGGTGCTGATTTAATCGCAGGGTCTTTGATTAAAAACCCTGGTGGTACCATTGTGACTGCGGGCGGTTATGTTGCCGGTCGCGCTGATTTGGTAGAAGCCGCTACTTGTCGCCTCACAGCACCGGGAATTGGCAGTTATGGAGGCGCGACCTTTGACCAAAATCGCCTGCTGTTTCAAGGGCTGTTTCTTGCCCCACAAATGGTAGGAGAGGCAATGAAGGGCACTCACCTCACTGGTTATGTATTTGACAAACTCGGTTACCCAGTCAATCCAGCACCGTTTGACAAGCGTCGGGATGTCATTCAGGCAATCAAACTAGGTTCTGCCCAAAAACTGATTGCCTTTTGTCGAGCAATTCAGCAGCATTCACCCATCGGTTCCTACCTCGACCCCATCCCGGATGAAATGCCTGGTTATGAAAGTAAGGTCGTGATGGCTGGTGGGACATTTATTGAGGGAAGCACCTCTGAATTTTCTGCTGATGGTCCCTTGCGGGAACCATACGTGGTATATTGCCAAGGCGGAACTCACTGGACTCACGTAGCAATAGCTTTAGAAGCAGTCATAGAAGCTCTCAAAGAAGTGTAGAACAGGAGTATCGGGGTGAAGGGGGATGGGAAAGAGAAAGTCTGTAAGCCTCAAGAAAAGTTCAGAACGGTTCTTGAGAGATTCCTTGTCAAATAAGTGTTTCTGTGATGTCTTTGAGAATTTTGTCTATTTTTTGTTGAACAGGACTGATGCAAATAAACCCGGTTTCTACCAGAAATCGTCTGTTTTGCAACAAATACGAACGAATAAACCGGATTTATCGCAGATGGTGCGTAAGTCTTATTGAAATCAATCCTTACTTGCCTTGGTATCGTGCAGTCGTTCAACTCTTGCCTTGATGTCGCTTGCAAAAAGATTGTCTTTGACTTGATTGATGATTTAGAGTGGGAATTCAAATAATAGATAATTAAAAAGCACTGGAAGAAGTCAAGTTTTCCAGTGCCTTGTATCATAATGAGACAAACATTCAACTTTTGCTTTAAACACCAATTATGACACCTGGAAAACCCACTCGTAACGAATTGATCAAGATTCTTCCACCAAAATCTAAACCCAACTCAGAATCAACGCCAGAACCAGCACCAGCACCAGCACCAGAACCAGCACCAGAACCAGCACCAGCACCAGAACCAGAACCAGTCATAGCCGACACACAAGAGCTAACAGAAGATACGGTTAATTCTGAAGCAATATCTAATACCGAAGAAAAACCAGCAGATACTGAGGTCAAAAGAGACGACTCGGAACAGTCTGGAGCAATTTTTCAAGCTGTTGGGGTGATTACTGGGGAAATTAAATTTACTGATGAGGGTAAAAGCAGTGTTACCATAGGTCGCAGAGAATACCCACTTTTCTATGCTCCACGCAAACAAAAAGCTTTTGAGGCACTCAAGAAAGAAATAGAGGCGACTGGCGAACACACTCAGCGACTGATTGTCTATCCAAAAATCATTCACTTTCCCAAAAGAGAACAGCCTGCTCAGATTACTTTTCAACTCGTTGGCTTTGACAGGGGACGCCAAGCAGAGGCTGTCTCAGGGGAGCTTCAAGACCTAGAATTCAAACTCTGTGGTTTGTGGCAGTTCATTCCCGTCTGCCAGACTCCGTGTATCTCTGTGTTTCGGAATTTCAATAAAGAGCGGCTGGAATATATCAAGCAGGCTGAGTTAGCAAAGAAGGTGAAATTCATGAAGGCAAGCCATCTTCCTGTGATTTGGCGGGATGGACCAGTCAGACCATTTAGATTCAATCCTAAAGCAACTAAAGAAGAACAGGGACATCCTGCTTTTGTTCAAATCAAAGCAAGATTTTTACCCCAACGAGATGTCTTCGGTTTCGTTGAGCAATTGGCAGAACCCACTGAGACTGCACCGAAATTTCTTAAAGCATCTAAACAAGATAAGGCTTCTGCACAAGCAGCCAAGAAAGCAGCTAAGAGGGATAAACCTCCAGTACAGGCTGAGAAACCGGCTGAGAAACCGGCTGAGAAAATAGCCAAACCCAAACCTAAGCCCAAAGTGTAGAGGAAAATAAAAATATCCACTTTATACACCCCCAAATAGAATAGCGTGAATTCGATGGGCAGTTAGCTACGGATTCAAAACGGATGTAACGGATGACTTTGTTGGACCTCCAGGCAATTGACCCGTTTCATCCGTTACCAAATCCGCTTGCTATTCCGGCAGTTTATACTGCCCAACGATACGCTTGGCAAACTCTGGAACGTGCTCTTCTAATTTCTCCGGATGATTCCGCTTCACATACAAATAATTGCGGGTAAAGTGAGAATCAATTGAAAAACGGGCGTATTCTAAACCTTTAGGACCAATTTTTTCGATGACGACACCCATTAATTTTGCCGCCCACATGGGGAGGGTAACACCTTTGTCGTAGGCGGGTATACTTTGTTGAACTGCGGCTGTGCGATCGCCGCTTGACATCACTGGCTGAGTTTCTAGTTGGTCTTTGGCTAAGTCCAGCATCTGTTGACCTTGTTCATTTCTAACGACAATCCATTGCCACCCAAAAGGGGCGCCCATGTAACCTACGACCAAATCCGCCAGAGAATTGACGTAATCAAAGCAACTCATGCAGGAGGGGGCAAACACATCTTTCAGTTTATTGGTCTTTAGTCCAAAGAAAGGTACTGTTTCAATTGAGCCATCCTCGTGTTTGAAATGAACCCGGAAATCTTGCATAAATTCGTAATGCACCACCGTATCAGGTGATTTGCTGGTCGTTTCTAAGAATTTTTGCAATCCAGCGCGGTTAACATTATCGACACAAGGCGTACCTAAAACGTAAAGTTTTTCTAAGCCTAGTTGTTTTTCGACGGCTCGTAATGCCTGAATTTGGCAACCAACACCAATCACCAACAGCCGCTTCATTCCTGATTTTTCGACTTGTTCCAATACTGATAAATTTGGTGACAGTGTTGGTTTATTAACTCGTGCTGCCAGTATTTCCTCTGGAGTACGGGCTATGATGGGCATCGGTTGAAAGCGGTCTTCTTTGGTGTTTTGCACGCACACGACACCCTCAACAATACCGCGATTCAGCATTTCAATGGCGATGGTACTCACAATTCCCGTCCATTGAGCACCAAGAACAGGCTCTTTTTTCCGCGCCGCCATCATGTCTTGATGCACACCAAAGTACAATTCATCAGAGTTGTCAAAATTCCGAGAGCGAGTGTGCGTTTGTTCTTCGAGTTTGTCTATTTGTTGATTAATAAAAGCGCACGCTTCCTTGACATAGTGAATATAATATGTATCACACAGACCGCACTCGCTACAGAGTTCTTTAGCAGGGCGACGGCTACTGGGTTTGAGGGCTTTGGCTTTTTTGTGAGGAGATAGGGAGGTCATATTAAGAGCAGTTTATTAACTAAGAAAATAAGATATTCTAAAGCTTTACTTTACACAAACTTGAGAAGTCTTAAATTCAAAATTCATTTTTGAATGTTGAATAGATAAAGCACTCACAGCTACAACAACATTATTATCTTAAAATTAAGAAACATTAATAAAAGTTGAGGATGTTATGGCAGCGAAAGTAGAAATTTACACTTGGAGAACTTGCCCATTTTGTATTCGTGCCAAAAATTTGCTGGTGAAAAAAGGCGTGAATTACATTGAATACAGTATTGATGGAGATGAAGCTGCACGCAATCTCATGGCTGGAAGAGCAAATGGCAGGCGTTCCGTACCGCAAATTTTCATCAACGACCATCATATTGGTGGTTGTGACGATATTTATGCTCTAGAATCTCAAGGCAAACTGGATGAGCTATTAGCATCTGCTAAATATGTATAAGTTGACAGAAAAGTCAAGAGTGAAAAGTGAGGAATTAGGAAGGGTCACTCATAACTCTTAAAGGGATAATCAAAATTGAACAACCTTGGAATTTCCTGGTAATTGAGGCACAAAGCGTGAAACTGGCTTTTATTATTGACCCCATCCATCAGCTTGACCCATGTCACGACACAAGCGTTGCTCTGATGGAAGCAGCGCAAATTCTGGGACATGAAGTTTGGGTAACTCAAGCCAATCAACTCAGTGTAGTCCAAGGCAAAGCTTGGGCTCTTTTAGAAAAAGTAGAACTTGTACCAGTGCAGTTAGTTGAGGGACGTTATCAAGCAGCGAATCCTTGGTACAAGTTGAGCAGCCGTACCCTTGTTTGTTTGGAAACACTAGATGCCGTCTTCATGCGGACAGATCCACCTGTCACAGTTCCTTATCTTTATGCTACGTATATTCTGGACTACGTAGACCAACACAAAACTTTGGTTATTAATAGTCCTTCGGGAATCCGAGCGGCAAACGAAAAAATGTATGCTCTCCAGTTTACCAAAGCTATTCCAGAAACCATTGTCACCGCACAGAAGCAGTTAATCAGGCAATTTGTAGAGGCTCAGGGAAGGGCGGTACTTAAACCACTGGGAAACAAAGCAGGAGAAGGGATTTTATTTTTAGAACTAGGCGATCGCAACTTCAATTCTATGATCGAACTCAGTACCCTCCAAGGTCGAGTCCCAATCATGGTACAAACCTACTTACCAGAGGCAAAAGACGGAGACAAGCGGATTATCCTGCTCAATGGTGAACCGATTGGTGCTCTCAATCGCCTTTCATCTGGCAGCGACTTTCGTAATAATATGGCGACAGGTGGTACAGTTGCCCAAACTGATATCTCTCCAAGAGAGTATGAAATTTGCGCCCAACTCGCTGAAACCTTACGCAAAGACGGCTTAATTTTTGTCGGTATTGATGTTATCGGTGGTTATCTTACCGAAGTTAACGTCACTAGTCCTACGGGAGTGCGCGAGATAGACCGATTAGATGGTACTCGCCTTGGTCATCAGGTCATTCAATGGATTGAGCAGGCAAAAATGATGAATGACAATCATTGGCATAAACCCCACTCAGTTAGAAATTGGGGTTATTCCCTCGCACCCGTTGCAAATTTACATGGTTCCAAGCCAGTTGAAAATTATATTGGAAATTATAGAAGTACCAGGTTCTGAAATTTCGCCTGGTTAGGTAGATATGGTAAAATATCCAGCCCTTGCTTTTTTCTACCAAATGCTGTGATAAACATCCGCATGAGCGAACACATATCCAAATGAATTTGGTTTGTAGGTAGGATAGACGAGTTTAATCAATTAACTATATGCATTATCAGGGATGGCAATAGAGTTGCTCACCCCAGCAGATTGCAAAACCCTCCAAATAAGACCTATGGATGAGGAGTCATAAAAAATTTTTCAGCCTGATCCCATTGATAATTCATCAGTTCTTAATTACGGGGTGTGCGTCGGTTGCGGAGAAAATCTGGTATATCTAATCCTGGTTTTTCTTTAGGTTCCGCAATAGGAGTTGGAGGATTAGCTGCTGGTGGCTGTGGTATTGGTCTTTTTGTTGTTTGTGGGGAGACAACCCGTGGTTGATTGGCGTTTTGTTGTGGTACGGCTTGTGCTTCACCTGTAAATCCTGTGGCAATTACGGTAAGTCTTACTTCACCTTGGAGTCTGTCATCAATCACTGCTCCAAAAATAATATTGGCGTTGGGATCAACAACTTCATAAATTGTTTCTGCTGCGGCGTTCACTTCATGCAGGGTAAGGTCACTACCACCAGTAATGTTAAAGACAACACCTCTGGCTCCTTCAATCGAAGACTCTAGTAAGGGTGAAGAAATGGCAGCAATTGCTGCTTCTCTGGCTCTTGATTTTCCTGAACCAATGCCGATACCCATCAGCGCCGAGCCCGCATCTGCCATGACAGCTCGCACATCGGCAAAGTCAACGTTGATTAAACCAGGGATTGTGATGATATCCGAAATACCTTGTACCCCTTGACGCAACACATCATCTGCATAGCGAAAAGCTTCTTGCATGGGTGTCTGCTCCGGGATCACTTCCAACAGCTTATTATTAGGAATAATGATGAGCGTATCCACCCTACTTTTTAGACCTTCAATGCCTTGTTCTGCTTGACTTGTGCGGCGACGTCCCTCAAAGATAAATGGACGCGTAACCACGCCGACAGTGAGAGCACCCATTTCTTTTGCGACTTCAGCAACAATCGGAGCTGCACCAGTACCAGTACCCCCTCCCATACCAGCGGTGATAAACACTAAGTCGGCACCCTCTAAAGCTTTGGCAATCTCGTCCCGTGATTCCTCAGCTGCCTTTTGACCAATAGCAGGATTACCACCTGCTCCTAAACCTCGCGTCAGTTTCTGTCCAATTTGCAAGCGAGAGGGAGCAGATGCTAAGGTCAGAGCCTGTGCATCGGTGTTAATTGACCAAAACTCCACTCCACTCACATCAGACGCAATCATGCGGTTAACAGCATTGCTACCGCCACCACCCACACCAATTACTTTGATATTGGCGACTCGACCAGGAACAATATCACCCATTCGTGTTTCTTCACCGGGAATCTTCTTGCTGTCATGATTTTGCCCGTAGTTTACCCCAGTATTATTAAAGGGATTGGTGGAGTTGATTGCCAGCGAGAACCCCTGCGGTCCAGGAGATTGGGAGTTTTTATAGGTAAACCCTTGGTTATTATCAAGTGTCATCGGAGTTGCGAGCATGTAGATAAACGACTTTTTAAGGTGTTATTCACCTGGGAGTCAACTATAGTTTGACGCTGAGGTTGCCATAATCTATGGCATTTTTGTTTATTGTTCTTTCTGCTTCCAGCCTTGATAGGATTGGAGGTCGAAAGTTTGCTATTGGGTAAGCCATTAAGGCACCCAGTCGCATAGCTAATTCTAGTGAAGTATACCTATATTCACCGAAAATTGACCTGTATAACTTCCACCAGACATTAATATATTCACTGCTATTTAGCCGATTTGGCTCAGTATACCCTTGGTATCCCCTATAATATCTCCGTGTTTGAGTTTGTGACTGACATGGGACATTCATTTTGCAAGTGGAGCGACAGGTTTTTTTTTCACGGTCCGCACCGCATGCAGATGTTTTATGGTATAAATTTATAGAATATAAGTATCTCAACCATTGGTACAACCAACTCTTCTTCTCTTCAAAAGAGTCTTCTCTGGGTACTCTTATGTGATTGCCTATACACAATCTTGGAGCATAGGAAATTTTGTACACAAAACCCTGAAGTAACTGCGTAACTTGTAAAGGCAGATCGTGGTGAGTCTCGTTTGTCATCAAGATTTGAACAATAGGATTTACCATTTAAGACACAAAATTTATGTTCTACTTATCTATTCCTGAACTGGACATAACCGAGAAGTTACTTGTGAGGTAATGGAACACCCTAGTCTTTTTGCTGTTAGTTCGCCTTTATACGAGGAAAACTTGCAATAAAGAAATTCTACCTTTGCTTTGGAAGAGTTCCCCTTCTAACTTGTAAGAAAATCTGAGGGTATTTAGAGGAATCTAAGGGAAGCAGCTTTTGCGTGTCTCTTTCAGTATGCTTCACTCTCGTTGCTACAAAGTGTTACTTACGGAAATCCACCTTTGGATGTCTGAATACAACTGTTTTCAAAGCACACTAGATCGTAGAACAAACTGCCCACCCTTACGGGTAGCTGCTGTAAACAACAGTTTTCCTCAAAGACAATACTGGTTTTCCCTTGTGAGTTAGCAGGAAATAAAAAGTTCATGAACTCAACCCGATAACGTGATGCGTTCTGTCGAATACTAAGTAGGCGATAGGCGTTTCTCAGCCTAGACCCCACCATTAAATTTATCTAACGCTAGTTTGTCTAACGTTTGCACCCTATTACTTAGATGTTAGGGCAATAACAAGCTTTACTTCTACTCCAAAATAGAAGTTTTAATGATTATTCCTCCGATTGTCATTAGAAGTTAACGCTGGTTTTAACTTGGGTTACTGCAATATCGTAGGTTACTGCAATATCGAAAATTGTATATTGACTCAGCATAAAACTTCTTTATCAATTAAGTGTGCTTTACACATCGAACACACCAAATTTTTCTTAGAGAGTTGAGGATAATGGTTGTTGTTTTTTTTGGTTCATTTGTACTAACGGAAGCTCTGGATTTTTTAGATCAATATACTCTATTTGACTAGGATTGAGTTGTGCAGGTAAATTGCGCATTTGTGCTATTACCCTAATTTTTTCAGGTAACAAGGAACTTGGTGCCCCAAGATGTATATTTCCCAGTTCTGTTTCCAAAATTAAATTTGTTGGGTCTCGCAAATCAATTTCTTTGACGTTTACAGAACTCTGGCTGAGAGCTTGATAAAGTTGAGTCCAATAGGGACGATACTGTTCTGGTGAGCCAAAAACTTTGAGACTAGGCAATCGCAATTTGGGATCACCAGATGTGTATTTTTCTATAGGTATCCAAACGCCATTAGCGTCTAGTAACCCTACAGATACTTTTTTGTGACCATCATCAGTGTTTCCTTGCTCCTGATGACTTTGGGCGATGCTCCCAGAGGGAGCCGCGCTATGTGCGATCGCTACAGGAACCCGCTCTTTAATCTGAACGATTAACCCTGGTGGAAACAGACGACGACTGACGGTTGCTTGTGCTATGGTCGGTTGCTGTTTCAAAGATTCGGCAATCCTATGAGGTTCTATGCGCCATAAAGACTGAGGATAAGCAAGCACGAGTAATGACTGAATAGTCTCACGAGATAGTAAGTGATTCCCGTAAACCTCAATGTCTTTGGGTGTTGTTAGTACCCAAATCGGTTGAGTAGTCATCCACAGCAAACCTCCCGCCAATGAACTCACAGCAATGGTTTGCCAAATAGTCTGGATAATTTTCATTTGCCGCTTTTGACGTAATTTCTTACGGCGACCTTCTAAATCTGAGCGGGAAACCGATACAATGCCAGCCATGCAAACCCTTCCACACTTTCAGTCCAACTCGTTGTTGCGCTCGTACTATTGTGTAATTTTAGTAAACGCTATTAGCCAGGGAGACCTGCTTTTCAGTTGAATGTAGCCTTTTGATTTTTTTGTGGCAACCGTTTTTACTGAAAAAAAGCTACAAAAACAAAAATAGTATTGACAAACTATTTTATATCTGCATACTGCTTTTTCGTTATCTAACTAAAAACTCAGGCGCTAGAATTCACAAGACAAGAGGAATTAAACGGTTGAAGAAAAGCAGCGGGAGCTGAAGGGAGCGATTGGAAGAGAATTTAAACCCTCTGCCTTTTAACTTCTGACGAACGCTCCCAGGCAGATAAAATTTGTTGATAATCGGAAAAATTTAACCAAAACATACAGGCTGTCAAATTTTTAGCACAAAGAGAGATAAACAAGGTAAAACTATAATACTACCATAAGTAGCGCGCTTTGTGCGGAATGCACTGCCCTTACGGGCAATGGCAACTGTGATGATGGCATGACTATCAAGCGTTAGAGATGGTCATAGGGATTGATCAGAGGTTTGTCTTACCAGAACAACCAACAAAAAATAACTAACATTTACCAATCTCAAATCCACAATCCAAAATTGGGACTACCAGTTCAAGGAGCTATCGTTTTCCAAAACCTCAGTGCTGTTTTCAACAGCCGCCTCTTGTTCTACATTTGTTAAGAAGGCTTGTAGCCTCATACGTTCAATATAGGGCCAGCCTCCCTCAGCCTCAATATCGCGAAGCAGTGAGTAGAGGGCTTGACGATTATCAGGCAAACTCTGTTGAAAAGCCCCATCTCGGATCTGTCGGTGTAACTGCTCCAACTGTCTTAGTAAGGCTAAAAGAGCCTTAGCATTCCCTTGACAATCTTGAGCTGCATCATATGCTGCTGATGCAATTGCTTGCAGTTTACAAGACAATTTCATTAACTCTGACTTTTTAGCGTTGCTCATACACCCCCGTGTCCCTATAAATCAAGCCTAATCAAATTTACTGGAGATTTTGTGCTTTCACTTGTTACCAGTCAACCTTACGTTGAAAAGCTTAATTGATTTCTGAGGTGTTGCTATGACAAATTTTCTTTGCATATCTTGGAGAAAGAGGTTTTTGCGAGTTTCTGACTTTAGTGAATAGCCTGATAGATACAAAAACTCACTATCCTGCTAGCCTCCCGCCAGTAATTATCTTACTGAAAGCAAAGTTCTAAATTTGAGTTCCTGTACTTAAATGTGTTAAATACTACATTTTCCTGTGCCAGTAAGTGCTGACAGCTTTATTTAAGCATTTTTTAGAAAAAAAAATATGTAGCTAACATTTATTTCTTTAAATAAAAAGTAGTTTAAAATACATAAAACTGCAGTTTCTGAGAAAACTACCTGCTCCGACAACAGTTGAAGCTCTGACGACTGACAGAAAAAAGCTACGACGCATCGTTAAAGCCTCTGAGATAGCTATTTGTGATCCCGGCTTTGTTGGTAAACATCAGAACGTTTTGATTTTGAGTTAAAAAAAATCGTATGATCTGGCTGATGATCGCTTTGATTTCCCCATAAAACAATGGGCTGTATGTAAAACTGCTAATTCTTTTACCACCCTTAAAGCACGCATCCCAACTGATGCAGTGGTTCGGGTAGTTTAAGGTTTAAAGCCTGGGCAAGAGGAAGGAAAACGTTAAGAAACGTATAGCTCCTGGTAAGTTTAAGTTGCGGCTTTGTGCTTATCAAAGCTTAGGTGCGGTTTTACAAGTTAAATATTAATTTTTGACATTGAGGTTAACCATGAGGTTTCGCGCTTTAATTGTTGCATTCTTGGCTTTATGCTTTGGGTTACTAACTGCTTGTAGTGAAGGTCCATCATCGACGAGTACAGAGTTCCTGACCTACGACCAAATTAAAGGTACTGGCTTGGCTGTTAGATGCCCTCAACTGGCAGAAACGAGTCGTGGCTTCATCCCCATAGATAGTAGCCAGTCCTACACCTTAAAAGAACTCTGCTTAGAGCCAACCCAATTCTTTGTGAAAGAAGAACCCCTTAATAAACGGCAAAAAGCAGAATATATTTCTGGCAAATTGTTGACTCGTCGCACCTACTCCTTGGATCAAGTGAGTGGCGATCTCAAGGTCAATCCAGATAGTAGCCTCACCTTTGTGGAACGAGATGGCTTTGACTTCCAAGCCATTACAGTCAAACTCCCTGGTGGTGAAAGCATTCCTTTCCTATTTACCATCAAAGGCTTGGTGGCTCAAACAGAACCTGGCTTGACTAGTATCAACACCTCCACTGACTTTGAAGGTTCCTTCAAAGTCCCATCTTATCGAGGTGCTGCCTTCCTCGATCCCAAAGGTCGCGGTGTCGTTACCGGGTATGATAACGCGGTGGCTCTCCCGGCTCAAGCTGATGATGAAGAACTGACTAACTCTAACGTTAAGCGAGCTGATGTTCTCAAGGGCAAAATTTCTCTGCAAATAGCAAAAGTAGATAGCTCTACTGGTGAAATTGCAGGTACCTTCGAGAGTGAACAGCCTTCAGATACCGACTTAGGCGCTAAAGAGCCAGAAGAAGTTAAGATTCGTGGTTTGTTCTACGGTCGTGTAGAACCGCATGGAGTCTAGATTGTTCTAAAGATTGCAACTGACCGGCACTTAGAGCGTCTATTGCGTTTATTCAGTTAAACCTAAGGGGTAACTTCTTGCCCTCTTAACAGGAGAATTTCTGGAAGGAGGTTTTGGAGTTACCTCTGTCCGTATTTAGTTTTTTGAAGTTTAAATTATAAATTATAAAGCAAGTTTATAGAAGGTTTTGCATTTTTAAGTATTTTACCTATTCAAATCGGTTTTTATTTATGCTATGTATTTTAGATTTTCCCTCAATTCTTGATGTATTAAGGAGTCTAATTCAGTAGAATTACGGTTTATTATTTAGTAATAAATTTTTATTTTATTCCTATGTAATTTTATAAAAACAAAAAAAGTTAACTCAAAAACAAAAGAACCCCTCCAATTTAAATTAAGCTGCATTGTCAATTCAGTTGTGGTGGCTATTTCCAGCACATAATTCTTTATCTGTCATAGGAACCTCTTTGTTATTTAGGTATCGGATACTGCTTGTTCTCGGGTAATACTAATTCTATGTGAGACTGCGCTGTATTCACCCTCAGGCTAAAGGCTAGGGCTATACAAACATAGACGCTCCTTGGTAGCTTCCCGGGAGGTAGCTTCCCGGAGAGTAGTCTGCCTTTGCAGGCTAATTAGGCGCATTTTCGTAAAGAGATGGTGTAAGTCCGCTACTGTGTACAAAGGTGTCTAAAGAGCGTTTTTGTGTCTACGACCCTGGCGCTCATCGTCCAACGGATATGCTGCAAAAATCTGACTCATAAGTGCAATCGTAGCTTGCTTTAAAGATGAGTATTTCTTTGTTTATTCGACCAAGAAATGCGATACTATGCCAACCACAGTCACCAACGAACTGAAGCATGAGATTTGGCAGTTGTTGCGAGAATATCACCAATATCGCTCAGCTGATTTTCGTAATCAATTGGTGAAACTTAATTTTGGACTTGTCAGAAAAGAAGCTCATTACTGGATGAATCAATGCCATGAAAGCTACGAGGACTTGCTCCAAGTCGGTTGTTTGGGTTTGATTCGAGCGATAGAAAGATTTGAAATTTCCAAGGGGTACGCCTTCAGTTCTTTTGCTATTCCCTATATTCGCGGTGAAATACGACACTATCTTCGAGATAAAGGAGTCACCGTGCGAATTCCTCGACGCTGGTTAGCACTGCAACAGCAAGCAATAAGAGTGTCGTGTTCTCTGCGGGAAAAATACAATCGCCAACCGACTGACTCTGAATTAGCAGCAGCATTGAAAATTTCCCCTGATGAATGGCAAGAAATTAAATTAGCGTGGGTTAACCGCGCCCCCTTAAGCCTTGATATACCAGTGCAGGATGGAGATGAAGGTGCTACTGCATTGGGAGATCTTGTTCCGGACAACCGCTACCACAGCTTTCAACTAGCGCAAGAAGACCAAATTCGTATCCAACAAGCACTGGTGCAGCTAGAACAACGTACTCGTGAAGTCTTGGAATTTGTTTTTTTGCATGATTTGACGCAAAAACAAGTAGCAGAACGTCTTGGTATCAGTGTCGTCACGGTCTCTCGTAGGCTTAAGAAAGGGCTAGACTTGCTGAAACACTTAATGTACGTGCCAGAAGATTAACAGCAAAACTGACTAAGAAGAACACAGAACGGGCTACGCCCCGCTACGCCCCGCTACGCTAACAGATTTTTTTGAGAACAACTCATGGGCAGAAATTCCAGCAGAAATTCAAAAATTGTAATAGTAGGTATTCTGGCTTTGGCGATCGCTCTTGTTCCTCTGAAGGTGAACAATCTAGTCATCCTACCCCTAACGATATACAAGTCGCAAGCCAGCCCT
>JAAUSC010000361.1 GCA_012031965.1 Scytonema sp. RU_4_4 | reverse complement strand
AATCTTAAGTATATGCGGGCTTTTGCTGAGGCTTACCCTGATGAGCAATTTGTGCAGCAGCCTGCTGCACAAATTACGTGGTATCACAATATTGCATTAATGGAAAAACTCAAGTCATCAGAGGAGCGCAAAAGGAAGTTTGCCTACTGTTGAACAGTTGGAAGCAGAATTAAATGCGGTATTGGTGGAAATTCAGGAATAGACTTCTTACAAAAGTCCAAAAAAATGAATAATTAACCGCAGATGAACGCAGATGTAGACGCCAAAGGCGGCTTCCCGCAGGGTACGCAGATGAAATCTACTTGTGTAAGAGGTCTAATAAAGATGAGGTTGCTCAATAGTACGTCCTTTCTTCTTTTGGGAATACTGTTTCCAAATGTCCCCCAGGAGTGTGAAAAATGGCAGAAAATCGAGTCAGTGCGAGTCTTTCCCAAACTGATCGACAAGCGGTGATGCAGGCGATCGCGACTATTCGTGAAAAGTTACCGTTTTTGATCGGTTTGACTATTGAGGAGCGTAAATCCTTACCTAAGTTAGGTGACAAGAGTCGGGCGTTTGTCAGTAAAGCGTTAGAAGTGGCGACACAGAATCCGGACTTTCTACCTCGGTCGTTTGATTTATATGAAATGCGCCGGGATGTGGAACTCTTTGAAGCATTGTACCCAGTTTTGCTGTCATTGAATCAACTACAAGAATTAGTGGATGATACTGTGATGGCTGTTGGTAGTGAAGCTTATGCAGCGGGGTTGACAGTTTATAACTACGCAAAAGCAAGCGGTAAAGGGACAGGTTTAGATTCAGCAGTGGACGAAATGGGGACGCAGGTTTTGCCTCGTTAAACCTCGGAAGGTGGAGACTCAGAAGTCATAAGTGTAGAGAATTTCTCGGCAATTCTGCCTGAAAGGTTGACAATTAGAGCTTTGGGCTTGGATGTTTGAGTGTGGAACGAGACATTTCGAGTTCAAAGCTTAAATTTTGGAGCTCTGAGGGCGAAGTTTCGAGTTCTGAGGTTGAAGTTCCGAGTTCAAAGCTTAAATTTTGGAGTTCAAAGCTCGAAGTTCCGAGTTCAAAGGGCAAGTTCTACTAATTCACCCTCGTTCACCCTCGTTCACCCTCGTTCACCCTCGTTCACCCTCGTTTCCAGCCTCTGGGCTGGGAATGCAATTCTAGAGGTTCTGCCTCTAATGAGTCAAGGAGGCGGAGCCTCAATGACTGCATTCCTTGCCAGAGACAAGGAACGAGAAATAGTCCGCGTAGGTGGACTTTGTTTGTATAGCTGCGATTTCCAATCGCCAGGGCGTAAGATATGAACCAGACTACAATTCTATAGTAGATATGTATTGCAGTCTGGTGTTTTTCAGGAAAAACCGTTGACAGCGTTGTTTAATTAATTATTTAGTCTTTCTATCAACGTAAATCATACAACGGCGATGAGCAACAAATCTGGAATTCACGTCACTCAGCCCGATAAAATCGTAAGAAAACCTGAGATTAAGCAGCGAGAGCTTTTGACAGCATTAGCGAAAACAGTAGCAAATCTTGCGACTGTTAATTTGAGCAATGTACCAGAAAATCTTGTAGATATTGGAGCATCACTTGGGCTAAAACACAAACCAGAAGAACTTGCTTGGCTGCTCATTCTCCATTCTCTAAAACAAGCAATAGATAGCTTGGTAGAAGACTATCGAGATATATATAGGCAAGTCAACAATAATATTATTGTGGCATTTTCAGAATATTGCCTAAGTACATTTCTAATAGACAAAGAACTGACGATTTATCCTAGCTTTTTTGAAAACCCTATAGAATCCCTTATTATTAAATCAAACAAAACTCCTGTTGATACAGGGAACGAAACTTATTTTCTTGAAGCGGTCAAAACTCCTTTTGCCCAGTGGTTAGGAGGTTTTGGTCTTAATCAAGCACAGGTAAAAGTAATCAGTAATAGACTTCCCAATCAATTTGTATATGCCTTGCATCAAGAGTGGAATAATAATAGTGATAAATATATTCCTTTACAAGAAGAACTCAATAGTCCTTTTCTTCAAGTTACTGAACAGGAACGTCAAAAGGAACTAAAATGGCGACTATATTCAGTATGGCTGCAAAAACAAGTTGAACAACGCATTTTTGATGAAGTCTTTACTCTGAAAGATGTTTATATTCCTCTTCGTGCTTACTATGAGCGCAAAGCTGAGGAACAAGATGATGAGAAATCTGAAATCAGAATAACAAAAGATAAAACATACGAGAAGGTTGTTGTTGACCTAGAACATGAATTGGAAGATTGGTTAAATAATGCTCATCCTGATGATGCTATCCGAGTTATCAGTGGAGGACCAGGAAGCGGTAAATCTTCTTTTACCAAATGGTTTGCAGCTAAACTGGCAAAAGAAGAGAGAAAACAAAATATTCGAGTTTTATTTATTCCTTTGCATATTTTTGATTTAAAGGCTGATTTGGTAGAGGGAATTAGCAATTTTATTGAGTCAGCACATCGTATTCCTCTCCCTTCTAATCCTTTAAAACGAGACAATTCTATATCACGATTGTTGATTATTTTTGATGGATTGGATGAGTTATCCATGCGAGGCAAAATTGACAAAGATGTTGCCCAAGAATTTGTTAGTGTAGTCCAGAGACAAGTAGAGAAGTTGAATGACTCTGACAATTGCAAATTGCAAGTCTTAATCAGTGGTCGCGAATTGGTCGTGCAGCAAGCACATAGTAGTGTGTTGCGCCAAATCCATCAAATCTTATATGTTGTGCCTTATTTTGTCATTGAAGACCAGAGAAAGAATTACATTGATGATGCAAATTTGTTAGAGGAAGACCAGCGTAACATTTGGTGGCAGAAATATGGTCAAGCTATCGGTCAAGAATTTGATAGTTTACCATCAGATTTAAAGTCAGAAGATTTTATAGAAATTACTTCTCAACCTTTGCAAAGCTACTTGGTTGCATCAGTTTTTGTAGAAGACAAATTAAAGTCAGAGCAAGGTAGTAATTTAAGTTATATTTATGGACAGTTACTAGAAGGAGTTTATCAACGCGGTTGGGAAAAGAAGAAACAACACGCGGCTGTTGAAGAATATGAAATTACAAAAATTGAAGATTTTGTCCGCATTCTTGAAGAAATTGCCATAGCTTGCTGGCATGGAGATGGAAGAACGACAACAGTAAAAAAAATTGAAGAAAAATATGCTAATACTCCGCATTTAAAACAACTTTTTAAAGAATATAAGCAAGTAGCTGAAAAAGGAGTCACACGTCTTTTGACTGCCTTTTATTTTCGACAGGGTGAAGTTAAAGAGGATGAAAATACCTTTGAATTTACTCACAAGAGTTTTGGTGAGTATTTGACTGCAAGACGCATCGTGCGAGAAGTACAAAAAATATACGGGAATCTGGAAGACCGCAAAGAGAACTTTGATAAAGGATGGGATGAAAAAGAAGCTTTGAAAGCTTGGGCAAAAGTTTGTGGTCCAACTGCTATGGATAAGTACATTTTTAAGTTTGTTCTAAATGAAATGCAGTTGAAGGAGAAATCTGAAGTCGGTAAATGGCAGCAGACACTATGCCACCTCATTAGTTCTATGCTGCAGAATGGTATGCCAATGGAAGAATTAAAGTTAGATAATTTTAAAGAACAAAATCGACAAGCACGTAATGCAGAAGAAGCTTTGTTAGCTGTTTTGAATGCTTGCGCCAGAGTCACAGAAGAAATTTCTCATATTAAATGGCATGATTCGGTTATACAAACTTCAGGAGAAGAAGAGAAAGAATATTTTAAAGATTTTGGTATTTGGATTTCCCGACTGCATGGGCAAAGAGTTGATTATGGTAATGAGGTGTTTTGCTTAAATCGCTTGAGTTTTTTAGATTTGCAAAACTGCATTCTCATCCACAAAGATTTTTACAGGGCGGACCTTAGTGCGGGGCGGACCTTAGTGGGCGGACCCTTTAA
>JAAUSC010000360.1 GCA_012031965.1 Scytonema sp. RU_4_4 | reverse complement strand
CTGTTGGCGATCGCTCTATGGAAGCGAGAACCCTCAATAACGTCGGTGCAGTCTACTCCGATTTAGGACAAAAGCAAGAAGCACTCAAGTACTACAACCAATCTCTGCCCATCTCTCGCGCTGTTGGCGATCGCTCAGGTGAAGCGACAGTTTTAAGTAATATTGGTATATTGTATCGTGATACAAATCGACCGACTGATGCAATCTCATATTTAGAGCAATCTGTCAAAATTATCTTGGAAATGCGCCAAGGTTTACAGAGGCAAAATCGTCAAAGCTTTCTCCAGGTGAATGATGGGAGCACAACTACTTTAGTCAATATCCTCATTGATCAAAAACAATATGCCAAAGCTTTTGAACTGGTTAACTTATTCACCACTGCTGAGTTAGCTGACTATACTCGCTTGATTAACGCCAAAGTTGCTAACCTAAAAGTACAGCTAAGGCTTGGCAAGTGGAATCAACAAAATCAACAACTCGAAGCCCTGCGACAAAAGCTGCAAGATAACTTTTCTGAGGATTTATCTGGACAAGTTCGGCAATTAGAAGCACAAGTTTACAAAGATGCTGAAGATATTTCTCAACGTTTTCCTGAGGTTGCAGAACTGTTTGAAACTACACCCCCAGATATTGAAAAGCTGAAATCTTCTATCCCAGCAGGAACGGTTGTTGTTCAACCAGTATTACTGAGAAATTCCATCGCCATCTTTGTTTTAACCAAAGACCGTTTGAATGTGGTTAAAAAACCGATTGACACCAGTAAGTTTGATCAACTTCTCACCCAGTACTCCAAACAAGTGCAAAATGAGGGTGATGATAGCTACATCGAAACTGGTAGCAGTCCCCTCTACGATATCCTGATTCGCCCTGTGGAGAAAGAAATTCAAGCTTTGTCTCCCAGAGAGCTAAGTATTATCACGAGTGGCAAACTACGTAACCTTCCTTTTGAAACTCTTTATGACAAAGAAAAACAGGAATTTTTAATCAAGAAATATCCTGTTAACTATCTCACTCGCATTTCTACTCGTTCTTTAGAATCACCAGAGACACAGAAGTTTATAAATCGACAACAAGCTGTCTTAGCATTTGGGAATCCTTTACCCCGCGTTCCACAAAATTTACCAGGAGCAGAAGAAGAAGTTAAAAATATCACTCAACTGTTTCCAACAAGTCAAGCTTACCTCGGCAACAACGCCACCCTAAACAACTTCAAAACTTACGCCTCTCGTTTTCCCTTACTGCACTTAGCAACTCACGGTTGCTTCCAAAATCAAGATTGTAAAAAGTTGAACTTAAAAAAGAATTCATTACTATTTGCTGACACTCAATTTGATATTGCTGATGCTGCTCGTTTGGGGCTACAAGGTACGCAATTGCTAACCCTCAGCGCCTGTCAAACTGCTCAAGAAAACAATTCTGATAGAGAAGGAATTATAGGTGTTGCTTACATATTTGAGCGTGCTGGTGCGAAAGCAGTCATGGCTTCTTTGTGGGCGGTTGAGGATAAAGCAACACAGGAACTGATGATTGAATTTTATAAAAATATTAAGCAAGGTATGAGTAAAGCAGAAGCACTGCAAAAAGCTAAGCTGAAACAAATTGAGCGTCATCCTTATTATTGGTCACCTTTTGTCCTCATTGGCGATGGGCGGTGAAATGGTGAACAGTGAACAGTGAACAGTTATCAGTGTAGGGTGGGCACCAATACTACTGAGATTGCTTCGCTTCACTACGTTGCGCTCGCAATGACATATCACAAGTAATTTGCCGGACATGATATAAATAGTTATTTCTCGTTCCTTGCTTCTAGCAAGGAATGCATAACTTGAGGCTCTGCCTCAATATAATCGTTTGGAGGCAGAGAGAGCCTCCTTTTTGGCATTCCCATGCTCAGCATGGGAACGAGAAATAGGGAATTGATGCAGATGGTAACAAGCGCAATATTTTTTAAAGTGCTTCCCATTCATCTTTACTGATTTGAGCCTGTTTTAAGATTTTTGCCAGTAAACCTTTACTAATGTCTCCTTCATGGGAATTAGGAATGATTAATCTCAGTTCATCCTTAATCATAAATTGATGCCTTTTGCCTGAATATGGTCCTTCAAAACCAAGCTGTTTCAGCTAAGAAATCAAATCCCTTCGATTAATTGCTCCAAAAGAAGGCATTAAGCCACATCCTTCTTAAAAGAAAGGGAAATTCCATCTAGTACAGGTAAACTATGCCCTAACTGTAGTCCTAATACAATCCACTCTTCCAAAGAATCTTTTAACTCTTCTCGGCAGGCTTCAAGTGTAGAAGCATTGGCGTATAATCCTTGGAATCCAGGTATTTCTGCATAAAAAGTGCCGTCATCTAAAAGTTCATAAGTAGCTCGTTGCAAAGCTGCTTGAATATAGTTTGTCAACATTTTTTGGCTGGTTTTTGCTTTTCTACCTTAATTTTAGGAAAATTACTTAGTATTTTGCCCGATTTTTCTGACTCATATCATGTCCGCTTAAATGCTTGCTGAACCGTATTAATTCATAAGTTTTGTTTAATCTGTGGTTACGAATTCATAAGCGTTTGCCACAACAACAACTGCGGGAGTAACGACAGCAACTTTGGGAGTTACGACAATAACTGCGGGAGTAACGACAGTAACTGTAGGAGTAACGACAGTAACTGTGGGAGTAATAACAGTAACTGTGGGAGTTACGACAACAACTGTGGGAGTAACGACAAGCAGATGATTCGTAAGCTTACCCCCGGCTGAAGCGCGCTTTCTTTCGCCACTTACCACGATTCAGAACGAAGATTTTTAGTAGCCCTAAGAAACTAACGATGCTAAAGAAGAACTTCCCAGACATATTAGCTCTTGAACCTCGAGGATGGCTTACTCAATATCACAAAAGACATTGCTTCTACAACCGAGATAATTCCCGGACACCCCCATTAAACCACGGTTTGTGTATCTAGCTCCGATACTTGCCTACTGCGAGACCCTTTCTGCGTGGCTACCACAGTGCCTTTCGCAATTTCGGCATATAATATATGTACCGCATTGGTACACAATATGTCAAGAGAGCAGCTGCACATTCGGGTCAATCAGGAAGAATACGCAAAGCTTGAACGTTATTGCAAAAAGCACAAAAGAAGCAAGTCTGACGTTATTCGTGAGTTTATTCGGTCTTTGTCTGACGGGGACTAAAGTCCCCCGAGTCGTGTTTCCTCCCGACGCACTTGGGCAAAGAAAAAGAGCCTTAGCGTAGCGGCTCCCCTTGGGAGCTTCCTTAATAGAACGAGTACTCGTCTTGGAACACAGATTAACGAAACATAGACGCTTCTGCGGCTTCCCGCTTTCTTAGGCTGGCTCTTTTTCCCAGTCGAAACCCCGCAACGTCTAAAGAACGGAATACGGCACTACGTGCCTGTTCCTCCGGGGCTTCCACACTCCCGTTCTCTTCCGGTGAGTGCGCCGCCATCCCAACAATAAGACGGTGATTTGGGAATGCGATCAGCAAAACCCCGCCAGTCGCTTGATTATCCGCTCTCAAGATCGCCAATTTAGTGACAATATAGCTCCTTTGTTTCCCTATGCCAAAGTTCTGTGTGGCGCAGCTTTATCAGCGGAAGTTTTTGCTTGTGCTGCTTTTGGAGAAAACGTTCTTAGCTTTTTTCACTTGAGCAATCAAATAGTCATGGTGACGGAATACAACATCGAAGAAGATGATACCCTCAATGGATTGCTTCTATCTGAAATCACTCATGGCTACGGTGTTGTGCCGATTCTCTACCAAAAAGAGCGCCAAGACAATGACTCGTTAATGCCTTGGGATGATGTTAAGCTTTCTGTGGGCGATCGCCTGATTGTTTTAGCGACAAGCAGTGGTTTGCAGCGAATTGAATGGGGTGAAATGCTACCTCGCCTGTTTAAGGTGCAGATTGAAAAAGCTCTGACTAGAAATGCTATTGTTGATGGTGCAGAGGAAA
>JAAUSC010000144.1 GCA_012031965.1 Scytonema sp. RU_4_4 | reverse complement strand
CTTGCTCACAGCGCACAAGCGATTCTTCTATGAAGGTTCCCAATCTTTGCAACAAACTGTCGAGATTTCTCAGCAGTTGCAAGCAACTGTTGGTACCTTCAAGGTGAATTTAAATTAGTCATTAATCTTTTATCGTATCCTACAGGAAGAGGCAAGGAACGCTTGTGGGGATTTATCTTTAATTGGTTTTATCTTAATACGGTTCAGTTCACACGCTAAAGCCTAGATAGCAGTTTGCACACTTGAGGTTCTCCGAGTATGCAAACTGCTGTTCGGTTTGAGCAACGTGCTTCCTACGAAGGAGCTAATGCGCTCCGCGTAGCATGTCCGCAGGACATAATCCAATACTTTCGTATGTGTTGGGGTTGGGTTTTATTCCATTCAATCTAACCTACAGTTAAAATTTTCAACCCTTATTTATGGCGTGGTGTACTTAGTTATGAAATTGATATTCAATTTTGCAAATGCAAGACTTCCATGCACTGAATGGAACAGTAAAGACTTTCTTCCTTTGCTGTTCCACTCAGCACTCAGGACTTTCAAGACAAATATAAATATGCAGAAATCTGGAGAAATTAGCCATGAAGAGGACTAATTATGCTGTCTTAATAGGAATTAATAATTATAATGATTCCCAATATTTACCTTTTCTTGAATATGCAGAAAAAGATTGTCAAGATATTTACACAGTTTTGACAGATATAGAAACTGGTATTTTCTTGCAAGAGAACACGACTTTGCTATTAGGAGAAGATGCAACGACAAATAATATACGCGAAGTCCTTTTTAGAGAAATTGTACAAAAACCAACGGCTAACGATACTGTTTTAGTCTATTTTTCCGGACATGGTTTTATTCTTGGACAAGAGCAACGAAAAGCTTATTTGGGAACTCGTGATGTAGATGTTATGACGCTACTCACGAAAAATAGACGAGCAGGCTTGAGAATGGATGAACTCTACGAAGATATTTTCTTAGCTTCACCTGCAAAATATGTTCTTTAAAGCAGTTAAGGAGATTTTAGCTGATGAGGAACTGCTTCAGGCTGAAAAACTAATATTAGAAATTTCTGAGAAGTCTCCATTGCCAGAGTATAAAGCTGTTTCTAAGAAATCTGCCTTACAAAGATTCCGAAAAGAGTTAGGAAAGTATGTGCGAGAGTTAAAGATTGGGTTTGCTATTGATGATTTCGGTGTTGGTCATGCTTCAGTCAATCGCTTGGCAGGATTAAACCCTGCTCATGTTAAAATTGACCGCGATATTCTTCACCAGGCATCTATTGATATTACATGTCGCTTTGTCCTTGACCTTGCTAGTGAAGGGCGCTCTCATGCTCCAAAAGTCGTCATTGAAGGATTTGATAACACAAGTCCGGTGACATTAGGGAAGTTGTATCAACTTGGAATTCGATACGTCCAAGGATACATCATAGGAAAGTCAGGAACTGAATTGAATCGTCTTGATCCACAGCAGCGTGATTATCTAAAACAGCTCATAAGTCATGTCTGAATAATGTCATAATTGACGCAAATTCCTTCTTAAAACGAGTGGAATTACGTAGAGACAAATTTAGGCACGAAATCACCATTTAAAACGCTGGCTTTAGAGGTGTAGATTTCTTGGGTTTTTACAAAGTTAATACACGCATATTGAAAACAAAATCATAATAGTAATTGCTGAATTGCTGTACAACCAGGCATTTCCTAACTAGTGTAAATCCAATGGATCTTAATCACATACTGATTTGGCTTGTGTGTCTATCGTGCATCTCAACAATAATGAGTGCATCTGGTATCTCTGTTCAGAATAATTGTGGCTGGATTATAGTGTCAGGATTCATCTTGGTTGTCACAGCAGTTTTGTCCTATCTCACTCCATCCCTAGGTGGCTTGATTGGTGGATGCTTGTGGGGGATTCTAGTCGTTTTGCCTAGTATTGGTCACAAAAAAGTTGACCGACTTATTGCTCAACAACGTTTTGGTCAAGCAAGCACAGTGGCGAGTCTAATTTCCTGGCTTCATCCGTTGGATGGTTGGCGTGAGCAACCGAAATTGTTACACGCTCTGGATTTGAGTCAGCGTGGAGCAAGAGCTTCAGCTATTGCAATTCTAGACCGTTATCAAACTGCGACAACATCAACTGGTCGTTGTGCAACTGTCAGTCTTTACCAAATGGATGCTCGTTGGGAAGAACTGCTGGTGTGGATACAAGATAGCCTAAGCGAAGCAGTATTGCAGAAGGATTTCGATATGCTGGAGTCCTATCTGAGGACTCTTGGAGAGACTGGCGATTTGAATGGTATGCTCCAAGCTTGGGAGCGCTATGAGCGTAGTCTGGAAAAAATGCCTAACTTGAGAACACGCAATCTCGTACGTATGTATGTGCTAACCTTCTGCGGTCAAAAAGAACATGTCGCGAGATTATTCAGTGGTTCATTAGCGAACTATTCCAACACCATCAAACTATTCTGGTTAGCAACAGTTGATCAAGCAACTGGAGAACTTATCATAGCTCACGAGCAATTTTTGAGTATTGCTAATAGCAGTGATGTTCGTATTCGTAACGCAGTTGCAAGGCGTTTGTCCAATCCCGTGGTTGTAGCTAATACAGTACTAACTGAAGAATCAAAACAAATTCTATCTAGAATCTGTACAGAAATAGAGTATGAAACAAGATATAACGATAGACTCAGTTTCAAGCCACGTCAGGAGATGGGCACATATTTGATTATCAGTTTGAATGTACTTGTCTTTGCTTTAGAAGTGAAATTAGGAGGTAGCACCAACCTCGATAATTTATATCGTTTAGGTGCATTAGTACCAGAAAAAGTTGTTGCTGGAAATTGGTGGCGCTTGTTAAGTGCTGCTTTTCTTCACTTCGGCTTCTTGCACCTATTACTGAATATGCTTGGTCTTTATTTGTTTGGTCGCTTAGTGGAATTTGCACTAGGAATACCGCGATTCTTCCTATTGTACTTTACAAGTGCGATTGGCTCAATGTTAGCTGTGACTTATATGTCAGTTTTAGGATACTCTCAAACTAATTTTGTCGTTGGTGCATCAGGATGTGTGATGGGTCTTGTTGGTGGTTTTACTGCTGTATTATTGTACGACTGGCGAAGGAAAAAAACGCGCCTTGCTGCTAGAAGTTTGCGAGGAATTTTAACAGTTATTGTGGTGCAAGTCATCTTTGATCTCACAACTCCACACATTAGTTTTGTTGGGCATAGTTCTGGGTTAATTGTTGGCTTTGTGATGGGGATGATTTTAAAAGCTCTTTGACCCTCGCTTCAAATTGTTAATCAGCTTGCAGAGCGAAATTCTGGAACTTGCTCGGACACAATGAGTGATATATTTCACTTCAAGCTTGCTATAAATGGGTATCAGAGGAACACCAAGAGCAGCAATATTTGCCTCAGCCAGCGCTCAGTGAGCTTAGCTTATGTCAAATCTTTTAAACAATCGCTATCGAATTATTGATTCTTTGGGGAGTGGTGGATTTGGTGAAACTTTCTTAGCAGAAGATACCCAAATGCCATCGCTTCGTCGTTGTGTTATTAAGCAACTGAAACCTATTCACAATAACCCTCAGATTTATCAACTTGTACAAGAGAGGTTTCAACGCGAAGCCGCGATATTAGAAGAGCTAGGTGGAAGCAGTGACCAAATACCAGCTTTATATGCTTTTTTTCAGTCTAATGGGCTCTTCTACTTAGTTCAAGAGTATATTGAAGGCAATACTCTGACAGCTAAAGTCAAACAACAGGGAGTCTTTAGTGAAAGTACCGTTCGCGAACTATTGATAACTTTATTACCCGTACTAGAGTACATACACTTAAAGCGGATTGTCCACCGTGATATCAAGCCCGATAACATTATTTTGCGTCATCACGATGAAAAACCAGTACTGATTGATTTTGGTGCTGTACGGGAAACAATGGGTACAGTCATCAATTCCCAAGGGAGTCTCGCTAGCTCAATTATTATTGGAACGCCAGGATATATGCCTAGCGAGCAAGCAATGGGTAGACCAGTTTATGTTAGTGACTTATATAGTTTAGGAATTACAATTATTTATCTGCTGACAGGGAAACAGCCGCAAGAACTACAGATAAATTCACACACTGGAGAGATTGTTTGGCGCTCTCATGCCTTGAATATTAGCCCAACAATGGCATTTGTTATTGAGAAAGCAATTGCTTACCATCCACGGGATAGGTTTGCCAGTGCTAGAGAAATGTTGCAAGCTTTGCAGGGAATAGCAAATACGATTTTACCGACACAACCGCCTTCTACTCAGCCGCCATCAAATGCTGCACGACCCACTGTAAAATCTCAAGACACCATTTCCGAGAGTAGAGAAATTTCTCAGCCACCTTTCCATCAAGACGGTAGGCACAAAGGAGTCATTATAGGCAGTATCATTGCTGCAGGTGGTTTGATTGGTGCGTCAACAATTATTGGTTTGGTGTTAACAAAATCTTCTCAACCAGTTGCACAGCAAACGGCTTCACCTTCTGTTCAGCTATCAACTATCACACCACAAGCTCTTGAAACTCCAAAGACACAATCTGTTCCTAACTCTTTCGTACCATCAATTGGGTCAGCCAATGATTATTCTTGGCTTTCTCAAAGATCTGTAACAGATGCAGATTTAGATGGTAAGAGCGGTTTCGAGCTTGATATTATGCGAAACTCAATTTTCGCACGTCATGGTCGTCGTTTTGACACTGCTGGCTTACAACAGTTTTTTGAGAAACAGCCGTGGTATCGACCTCTCTATTCACCACAAGATTTTCCAACTAGCTTGCTCTCAAATACGGAGCAGTGGAATGTGAAATATATTGCACAATATCAAGACCGTTACAACGGCAGATTTTTTAGGAAATGACCAATTGTGTTATGATACTCTACCTGGGAACACAGTTATTAAAGCGGGATACATTTCGTCTCTTGAGTCGTCTCTGATTTAGTATACATTTGTAAAAGGCGAGCATCCCAGGTAAGAGTTTGTTGGTTTATTTCAATCCCTGACAGGGATTTACACAAACCTCTTCTTATCTTTACACAATTAGACCTGAGCAAACTGCACAATGTCCCATTGGGCTGCGTTATATTCTATCCGAATAAGAACTGAGATAACGGAGCATGACAACTAAGCTGCTGAACAATCGCTATCAAGTTATCCAGGTACTAGGTGCCGGTGGATTTGGTGAAACTTTTTTGGCGGAAGATATACATATGCCTTCTCGCCGTCGCTGTGTCATTAAGCAACTCAAACCCGTAACTAACGACCCGCAAGCCTACCAAATTATTCAAAACCGATTTGAACGAGAAGCTGCAACCCTAGAGTATCTGGGCGAAGGGAGTGACCAAATTCCCAAGCTCTTTGCCTACTTTTCTGAAAGAGGACAATTTTACCTCGTTCAAGAATGGATTCAAGGTCAAACTCTAACAGACATAGTTAAAGCACAAGGGGTACTCAGCGAAACGACTGTTAAGGAAATCTTATTGAGTTTGCTGTCCGTATTGGATTATGTCCACAGCAAAGGAATTATTCATCGGGATATTAAGCCAGATAACATTATTATCCGCTCCTCGGATGGCAAGCCTATCTTAATTGATTTTGGTGCGGTCAAAGAAACAATACGTTCAGTGGTGAATCCTGCAGGATATCCCACACAATCATTGGTCATTGGTACACCAGGCTATATGCCTAGTGAGCAAGCAATTGGACGCCCAGTTTACGCCACTGATATTTATAGTTTAGGCATGACAGCAATTTACTTGCTCACAGGCAAATACCCGAGTGAATTGCAAACGCATCCTCAAACTGGCGAAGTTATATGGCATGACCTCGCCCCTGAAGTCTCTCAAAACTTGGTGATGGTACTCAATCAGGCAACTAAGCCGCATGCTGGCGATCGCTACACTACTGCTAGTAAGATGCTCTATGCTTTAAAATCTGCAACTTCTCTTCCCACGCTAGAACCAACGGCTAACTATCAACCGACGCTACCTCTATCTGCTACAAAGACTGCTGCAGCATACTCGTCCCAAAATACTCAACCACCATTCCCTTCCAATCAAAAAGCTCCCGTTATTCCTATTTCTTCCACTCCAGCAAACTGGCAAAAACCTGCTTGGATTGTGGGTAGTTTGGTTGTAGGTAGCTTGATTGGTGCAGTAGCCATTGCTAATATAAATCGTCAAGCGCCTGAAGTTCCCGTTGCTACATCGCCTACCTCTACACCGCTTCCAGCAGCTAACGAAACAAATCCAACCCCTTCAACAGCGTCCCCGACTCCTACTTCCCAAGCTAGTACACCTAGAAATAGGAAGGTTATTGTACCAGAATCGGTGGTCATAGCACCTAAACCACCACAACAGCCAGAAGCTTACATATCTGAGCCACCCCCAATTCCTCCTAACTCTCAACAAGAGCTAGCAACATTTGAACCTGCACCAGAAGAACAAGTCCCTCAAGAATCGCAAACTCCAGCTGCTTCCACGCCACAAGAAACCATACTGCAACAATCTACCCCACAGCAACAATCTACCCCACAGCAACAATCTACCCCACAGCAACAATCTACACCGCAGAAAGTCGAACAATCAACGACTTCTCCTGCTCCTACATCAACCCCGGAGGTATCCACCCCACCTCCACAGCAGGAACAAGAAAGTACGACAACTCCCAATACCAGCAGCCGTGGTGTTCCTGCATTTCCTGTCGGATCTTCAGAAGATAGTGTCAAAGCAGCTTTAGGAAATCCGAGAAAAGTTTCCAGAGGTTTGTGGAGAACTCGCGCTTACCTTTATCAGCATGATCCAAACCGCGTTGACCTTGGTTATTTGTTTGACCGTAAAACAAAAGTGCTACGCCAAACAGAAGTTTCATTTGCTCAATCTGTAGAACCAGAGGTTATGCAGAGTACATTGCAAGGCATGCTGGGAGGTAATGCTTCTGGTGATATTAAGCAGGGATTGCAACAAGTTTATAAGCGTAAAACTAATGAGTACTCTTTTAATGTTGGCGGATTAAAAGGGATGATACAACGCAATCAAGAAGACCAAATCTATATTGCAGTCTGGGATGCTAACTTGCATCGATAAAAAAATTTCACTGAACTGTATTGCTTTATGGGCATCTTAAGTGATGTCTAATCTCAACTTCTAATTAGTTAGAAAGTTAACAATTGCAGTATTGAAATAAGACTTATGGTTTCCAGCATCCAGCCTGATTTGTCCATCACACAAATTTCCACGCCCAGTCAACATCAAGGAATGGGCAGTATTGTTTTTGACGGGGGAACTGCTTTTAGAGTTTGGGCTCCGTTTGCAAAAAAAATCCATGTTGCCTTTTATGCAGATGAAAATCAGGCTGATAATAAACCGACTTAATTTTTTCTCAATGAAATATTCTCAATGAAAAAAGAGGCAGCAGCCTACACCAAACTGGTTACTAGACTACTGCCCTTTCGTAATTCTTAATTACGAATTAAAGATTACTTCACAGTGACCTTACCGCCAGCATCTTCGATCTGCTTCTTGGCTTCTTCAGCAGCTTCCTTGGCAATACCTTCCTTAACTGACTTGGGCGCAGATTCTACCAAGTCTTTCGCTTCCTTCAGACCTAAACCAGTCAATTCTCTGACAACCTTAAGTACGGCAATCTTCTTGTCCGCTGGAACAGATTCGAGAATGACGTCAAACTCAGTCTTCTCTTCGACTGGTTCAGCAGCAGGTGCTCCAACACCAGGAACTGCCATAACAGCTCCAACTGGTGCAGCAGCACTTACACCGAAAGCTTCTTCAATTTGCTTCACCAACTCAGATGCTTCCAGCAAACTCAAGGTTTTTAGTTTTTCCAAAATTTCATCAGTTGCAGCAGACATCAATATAACTCCTGTAATCCTGTAATGTCGATGGATAATTTGTTAGTTGTTCTACCTAGGGCTAAGGACCAACTAGGAAGCACTTTCTGATTCGTCGCCTTTTTCCTGATCTGCAACAGCCTGCAAGGCACGAGCCAGTGAACTGGGAACCTCGTTGATACCCACAGCAATCTTGGTTGCCAAAGCGTTGATAGCTCCAGCAATTTGTGCCATGAGTTGTTCTTTTGATGGCAAATCTCCTAGAGCTTTGACATCAGGTTCTTGCAGCAAGCGACCTTCCATGACGCCGCCGCGAATTTCTGTTTTCTTGGTGACTTTCTGGAAATCTTGGTAAGCCTTAATTGCAGCAGAGAAATCCTCTTTAACTAACAAGAAGGCAGAAGAACCTTTGAGCAATTCTGACAACACTTGCCATTTTTCATCGTCTTGAATGGCAATGCCCATCAGGGTGTTCTTAGTCACTTTGCAAACAGTACCAGAGGGACGCAGGCGTCGCCGCAGGTCTGTGATTTCACCAACTGTTAGCCCTTGGTAATCAATGACTAGTGTAAGTTGAGACTGACTCAAAGTTTCTTTGAGGTCAGCGACTATATCTTTTTTGTTTTCTATCGTTCTAGGCATCTATCTCACCTCCTTAACAAATCAGCTTTCAGCTATTGGCTATCAGCTTTCTTCAATTTTTTGCTGAGTGGCTGAGTGCTCACTGCTGACGTCCTTGGCTGACCGCTTGAAAACAATAAACCCCAGCTCTCGCAGCCGGGGTTTCGTAATACAGACGCGTCATAACAATGCGTCTATACCTTATCATCCTTACGTCACAGTACTCATACTTTTAACAGTTATCAGTTATCAGTTATCAATTATTCACTGAATTCTTGTTCACTGTTCACTGATTTCGGCTATGTATGGTACTGCTAGCAATTGGAGCGGAAACCTCGGCAGGATATTAAGCTAATAGCACCTGCTGTCTGCGGCTGTTGCCTATTGAGTTTTAAGTTTTGAGTACTGAACGTTAAGCTATGAGTCTTGAATGATTAACTCATAACTCATAACCTGTATTACGCAGCTTCGGTCAGTTTTAAATCGCGTAGGGCGTTAATATCTACCCGAATTGATGGTCCCATTGTGGCAGACACATACACTGTTCGCCAGTAACGACCTTTAGCTCCTGAAGGACGGTTACGGTCAATTGTTTCCTGCAACGCCTTCAAGTTTACTAATAAATCATCCGGTGAGAATGATACTTTCCCAAACATAACATGGACAATGCCAGTACGATCAGCTCGGAATTCTAATTTACCTGCTTTGAATTCTGCGATCGCACTTCCTAAGTCAAATGTCACTGTTCCACCTTTTGGCGACGGCATCAAACCACGGGGACCAAGTAACTTACCAAGCTTTGCTACCTGAGGCATGATGTCAGGTGTGGCAATCAGCTTGTCAAAGTCCATTCTACCTTTTTGAATTTCGTCAATCAGCTCTTCTGAACCGACGATATCAGCACCAGCATTGGTTGCTTCTGTTACCTTTTCACCTCTAGCAATCACTGCCACCCGCACTGTTTGTCCTGTTCCTTTAGGCAGTACGACTGTTGTCCGCAGCTGTTGGTCAGTATATTTTGGGTCAATACCCAACCGGATATGCGCTTCTGCTGCTTCGGGAAACTTTGCTGTTGCCGTTTCTTTCAGAAGGGATAACGCTTCTATGGGTAAGTAATCCCTGTCTTCAACTTTTTCTAGTAGCGCCTGCATTCGGCGCGATAGTTTTTTTGCCATGTTTCTCTCTCTTGGGGTCAATGACGAGGCTTTAGCTCTCCCCCGATACAATTTTGGATTTTGAACCGCAGATGGACGAGCTTTGGACGCGGATATAATTGACTAATCCGTAACTGTTACGCCCATGTTTCTTGCGGTTCCTTCGATGATGTTCATCGCCGCTTCTACATCATTGGCGTTAAGGTCAGGCAGTTTGGTTTGAGCAATTTGCCTCAATTGCTCTCTAGTAATTGACCCAACTTTTCTTTTGTTGGGTTCGCTGGAGCCTTTGTCAATTTTAGCTGCTTTGGTAATGAGTACGGATGCAGGTGGAGTCTTGAGGACAAATGTAAAACTTCGGTCTTCATAAACCGAGATTTCTACCGGAATCACCGTTCCAGCTTGGTCTGCTGTCTTGGCGTTGTACTCCTTGCAAAACATCATGATGTTAACGCCATGCTGACCCAAAGCGGGACCCACTGGCGGTGCTGGGTTGGCTTTCCCGGCATTCAGGGCCAACTTAATGACCGCTACGACTTTCTTCGCCATTTTTGATTAGCTCTGTTTCTGAACCTGATTAAATTCCAATTCTACTGGTGTATCGCGTCCAAAAATCGAAAGCAATGCTTTGAGCTTACTTCGTTCTGGACTAACTTCAATCACCTCACCTTCAAAGTCCTTAAACGGACCAGAAAGCACGACTATCTTATCACCTGTCGCCATATCAATTTTGACAACTGGTTCCTGTTCGCTGGTCTGTTTGAAGATTCTTTCTACTTCTGTATGACTTAGCGGTACAGGTTTTACGTGACCACGACCCTTGCCAGTGCCACGTTTCTGTTCTGCTCCCACGAAATTAATGACATGAGAGGTATTTCTCACAACCTGCCAGGTGTCGTCATCCATCATCATTCTCACTAGCACATAGCCGGGGAAGACTTTCTCTTCCGTATGCTGGCGACTACCGTCTTTACGGATTTTCACTGCTGGTGTGTGTGGAATTTCCACCTGAAGGATTTTATCAGCTACATCGAAGGTCTGAATGCGCTGCTCTAAGTTTGTCTTGACACGCTTCTCACAGCCAGAGGCTACTTGCACTGCATACCAGCGGGCTTCGTGCGAAGCATCTGACGCTGTTTCTGCCGCATCCTCTGACTGCAGCGTCGCATTGTAATCTCCGTCTGTTGCAAAACTCATCAGAACACCTGTTGTGCTGCCCAAGTAAAGAATTTATCTACCAAAAATATCAGAGATGCGGAGAGAGTCACCATTAATAACACAGCGGCTGATTCACTCACCAGCTGTCTTCGACTGGGCCAAACAACTTTATCGAACTCTTCCTTTAATCCATCGAAAAAGTTCGTCATGCTAGAGCCATTACTTGCCTCTGTCATTTCTGCTTCGTTTTTTTTAGACACCTCACCTCTCTCCCCTATTCCTGATACAAATGATACAAAAAACTGTTGCCCGTGAATTTCTATCTTTATGTAACAGCTAGTACTCAAAACTAACTTGTCCGAAGCAATAAGCTGCAAACACAAAAATGAGACCCGAAACTTTCAAGCATACTGCTATGTTAGCAGACGTTGCATAACTTTCGGGCTTTATTTTTGCTGACAGCGCGCCCTGGAGGACTTGAACCCCCGACATCAGGTTTTGGAGACCTGCGTTCTACCAACTGAACTAAGAGCGCACAGGCTGGCTTTTATTCAGTTATTACACTTAATCTACTCTAGTTTAACGTAAGTTGGCAATTTTTTATTTGACTTTGATTCAGGGAATAAACCAGCGGCTGGAGCCGCTTTTTGTTTAACCCTTCTTCCATATCTTGCTCCTAAATCACAAAGCGCGGTCAAAGCGCTGCTTGATTCGGGTCGCTTTCCCAACACGATTACGTAGATAATAAAGCTTAGCACGCCTTACCTTACCACGACGCAACACTTTGATGTTGTCTATGCGAGGAGAATGCACAAGGAAAACCCGTTCGACTCCCACACCTTGAAAAACGCGACGAACGGTAATAGTTTTATTGATACCGCCATTGCGCATAGCAATGACAACTCCTTCATAGGGTTGTACGCGGTATTTGTCGCCTTCCTTAATTTTGACTCCGACTCTAACTGTGTCGCCCACAAATATTTCGGGCAAATTAGATTTTAGCTGTTCCGCCTCAATGGAGCGGATGATCTCTTGAGTATTCATAGTCCCGGAAAAAACTCACAATCAACAATCATAAATCGACAACTATCTTATAGTCTAGTTATTTTAAATGGAATAAATGGAAAATTTTTAACTACAACGTTATTGAGAATACAACAAGAGTATTACACACGGCTGTGCGACATCTGCTCTTGCGTTACTGCTTAGGCACTTACAAGTCATAAAATGCCCCGCCGTAGCGGTTCGCCTGGAAGGCGAACCGCTCAAACTCGTTGCTTTTTACCAAGAGATATGTGAAACGGCGGGGCATTTTATTTTTTGGATGTCCCTTAGGTTGATAGCAATGGGGTTGAATTGAGGCGGACACCTGTTGCTGTCAAGGACTTGCATATTAGACTGCTAAATATAATTATGGATACTAGCAGCATTCCTAGAAAACTCAAAAGCCAATTGTTTATTGTTAGCTTCTTCATGTCTTTATATCTTGAGCGTGAGGAACGCCAGAAAAATTCAACCGTACAACTGAGAAAAACCAGACGATGGACAGCGAGCGCAACTTAGAAGAAAAAGTAGCGAAGCAACCTTGGAATTGGTTAAAAGTTTTTGGGGAAGCTCGCACTAGGATTTTGCTTTGGTATTTGGCGTTGATGATTTTTTTTATCGCAGTCGCGCTTCCCACAATTCGTCAGCGCCTCTTCACCCGCGTACAAGCGCGTGTAGAGGTAGATATCGTGGGGGAAGTAACGGAATTTCAACAACTTCTCGCCAAGGGTATAAAAGATGACGAAGATGATGAAGAAATTTTACAGCGACTTCGGCGGCAAGGCAAAAAAATCCCCCTTTCAGTTCCCAAAAACCGGGAGGAATTAGCCACGCTATTTGATTTTTACTTACTTCAGCGGATTCCAAAAGGTGATACCTTTTTGATTACGTTGTTAGATGGTAAATTTCATAAAGCCAGTCCGCGAGCATTACCAAAAGTCATCAATCGAGATTCAGCTTTAGTTCAATATTGGGCAAAACTGACGCAACCATTACGGGGAGAACTGGAAATCCCAGACCCAGAAGTGGGAAGCGTTCTCTATATTACTCAACCCGTGCAATTTAACAATGAGACTTTGGGTGTGCTTGTTGTCGCCCACATCACGGGGGGCGAACGCAATGAAGCCCTAGAAGCTCTACAAATGATTGTAGAAGTTAAGGTAGTGGTGCTCGCTGTTGCTTTGTTATTGGCTTGGTTGGCTGCTGGTAGGCTTTTAGCTCCGTTGCGGTTATTGAGAGTGACAGCCCAATCAATAAGTGGGTCGGATTTGACAAAACGCCTCTGTGTGCATGGGGGAGGAGAAATTGCCGAATTAGCCGCGACGTTCAATGCCATGATGAACAGGTTAGAGGCGGCGTTCGCAACTCAGCGTCATTTTGTTAACGATGCCGGACACGAACTCCGTACGCCCATTACTATCATCAGGGGACACTTAGAATTGATGGGCACTGACCCCGACGAGCAACAGGAAACACTAGGGTTAGTCATGCATGAGTTAGACAGGATGAGTCAGTTTGTCGATGACCTCATCTTGTTAGCTAAAGCGGAACGTTCCGACTTTTTATTATTAGAGACGATTGATATTGGTGAATTGACTGAAGAATTATTTGCCAAGATGACGGCTTTGACCCCCGGAAATTGGCAATTGGATGCGGTAGCTAAAGGTCGTATGGTTGCAGACCGTCAACGAGTGACACAAGCAATGATGAATCTGGCACAAAATGCGACGCAACACACTGATAAAAATGATACTATTTATATAGGTTCGGTAGTTTCCAAAGGTAAAGTTAGTTTTTGGGTGCGCGACACAGGAGAAGGAATTGCACTTGCCGACCAACAGCAAATTTTTGAGCGTTTTGCACGGGCTGCTGCTAGTCGCCGCCGTTCAGAAGGTGCTGGATTAGGATTATCTATCGTCAGAGCAATTGCTCTTGCTCACGGTGGTCAAGTCAATTTGAAAAGCAAATTAGGACAAGGCTCCACTTTCACGATTGTCTTACCTTTAGAACCACCACAATGAGGTTGCATCGCATGAATCGAATACTCATTGCCGAAGATGAACCCCGCATTGCCGCTTTTCTTGAAAAAGGGTTGCGTTCTCATGGTTTTCTAACAGCCGTGGCGGTTGATGCTGACTCTGCTACTCAAATAGCATTAGGTAGCGATTTTGACTTGTTGATTTTGGATTTAGGGCTTCCTGGCAAAGATGGCTTAGAGGTTTTGAAAGAATTGCGCAGACAATGCGAAAAAGTTCAGGTAATTATTCTTACGGCTCGCAATGATATCCAAGATATAGTCACTGGGTTTGAAGCGGGAGCAGATGATTATCTGACTAAGCCCTTCCGTTTTGAAGAACTGCTAGTACGGGTAAAAGTAAGGTTACGCAACAGCACCCCTACAAAGAATAAAGAAGAGATATTGCTAAAAGCTGGAGATGTGGTGTTGGACTTGCGGACACGGAAAGTCACAGTCGGCGAAGAAACTGTCGAACTACCCGCCCGTGAATTTACCCTCGCCGAAACCTTTTTCCGTCATCCTGGACAAGTCATGAGCCGCGAGCAATTATTAGACAGAGTTTGGGGTTACGATTATGACCCAGGTTCCAATATTGTTGATGTCTACATTGGCTACTTGCGGAAAAAACTAGGTAGCGACTTACTTGAAACTGTCCGAGGGGTGGGTTATCGCCTGCGAACTTAACTCATCCTTCGCTCATGAAATTGTCACTAGTTCGGCGGTGATTCCTCCCAGGGCAAACGCATCTAAAATTAACAAAACTAAATGGACAAAAACCTTGGTTTGTGTCTTTGACGCAGAAATAAGATTTTTCGTTAATCTTATTTTTTACCCGTAGACAGAAGGTAAAAATTTTCATGTCATTGATTCTCAATTAATAAAGTTTAATGCGAAAAAATAGAATTTTATTGAGAATTTGGTATTTTTATTGACAAGGTGCGTTTGCCCTGGATTCCTCCCTGTTTCTTCTAGAAGAAACGGGGAGGAATCACCGTCTTCTATGAGAATTTTCTTAGGACTTTGTTCGTGTAGCTGCTGTTTCAACCTCTCGCGTACTTTGCGTTCATCTAAGGCGGGGAGAGATTTGTTTATGATTAGCAATCAAATGAACAATATAAAATAAGAACTTTTTCATAAAAGCTTCATAAAGTAAGAATTTTCTCATAAAAGCTTCATCAAGAACTCACAAACAACGGTCATTTTATATATCAAGAGAGGAAAGAGCAAGCTAATGTTTCTACTGTTCATTAGCGGGACTTTGTAAAAAACTAGGCTTAAAATCGCCTCAAACATAAACGTGGTTCTGAAATACAGTGAGTTTTAGATGAGTAGAATTAGCATTGCTGCGCCGCACTTAAGTGTAGAAGCAGTGAAAGAAAAAATAAAATTAGCAGGTTCATATTGGGAACGTCAAAAATGGTTAGTGATTTATAACGCCTTGGTTGATCCCCGAAATGCAACAGAAATTGCCAGACATACAGGAGTATCAGTTGGTACAGTTCACAAAGTCATTTCCCAGTATAACCGTAAGGGAACTACGTCATTGTCTACACCAGGAAAAGGCGGCAGACGAAATCAGTATCTGACTCTAGAACAAGAAAAAGAGTTTTTAGCTTCGTTTAAAATAAAAGCTATCAAAGGAGAGATTGCCACAACAGCAGAAATCAAATTGGCTTATGAACAATTAGTGGGTCAAACTGTTCACAAAACCACTATTTATCGCTTACTCAAAAGACATGAATGGCAAAAAATAGTACTTCGTCAGAGTTGTTCTCAAGTCAACCTACAAGAGCAAGAAGATTTTAAAAAACTTCCAACAAGAGGTAGAAAAGATTTTAGATACTAGAGAATCCAACTGGTATTGCTCGTCTCAGTCTCGGTCATGTAGTCTTAGCAAGATAGCTGTTATCTACAACTCTCAATAATTCTGTTTCTAATTCTTTTAAAGTCGTTCAAGTTACCTAAAGTTCAGTAGTGAATGGTTAGTGGTAAACAACCAATAATCAACAAATAACAACCAACCAAGAATTGAGGGATAAAAACATGAGACTGATGGTATATTCTCATGACGCATTCGGTCTCGGCAACATTCGTAGAATGTTAGCTATATGCGAACACTTGCTATATGAAATTCCGGAACTTTCAATATTGCTACTATCCGGTTCACCCATGCTTCAAGGGTTTCGCTTACCCAAAGGATTAGATTATATTAAATTGCCCTGCCTAAATCGAGGTCAGACGGGCGAAATAGCAGTAAAATACCTAGGCATGGGCATTGAAGAAACCATTAAGTTGCGCTCTGAATTGATTTTATCAGCAGCAGTAAATTTTCAACCCGACTTATTTTTGGTAGATAAAAAACCTTATGGAATGAAAAATGAGTTAACTGATACTCTAAATTATTTGCACTCCCAGCTATCAAAAACTAAACTTGTCTTATTATTACGAGATATTCTCGACTGCCCAGAAAAAACCATCGCTGAATGGCAGAAAAATTCTTACTACGAAGCTGTTAATAAGTTTTATCATCAGGTACTCATTGTCGGGGCACCAGAAGTTTTTGATGCTGCCAAAGAATATAAATTTCCTCTAGATCTTACCAATAAAGTCCGATATTGTGGCTATGTACGTCGTCAACCGGGACTGAAGAGCAAAACACTCATTAGGGAAGAGTTACACGTATTACCAGAGGAACGTTTAGTTTTGGTGACTCCTGGTGGCGGGGAAGATGGTTATGAGTTAGTTGATAGCTATTTATCAAGTTTGAGGCTATTACCAGAACCGCACTATATTAAGAGTTTAATAATTTGCGGACCAGAAATGCCGATACCGCAAAAAAAATTAGTATATCAAGCAGCAGAAGTGAATTCACAAATTCAAGTTAGAGAATTTACAGATGACTTGATGAGTTATATAGAAGCGGCAGATGTCATAATTTCGATGGCTGGATATAACACTGTTTGTGAAATTTTATCGGCAGAGAAAGCAGCTGTCATTATACCGCGCTGTCAGCCATCAAAAGAACAGTTAATCCGATCTGAGAAAATGGCTAGTTTAGGTCTATTTAAAGTTATTAACCCAGAAAATATCGAACCCAAAACTTTGATGCAAGCACTGTTGGAGCAGTTAGAAAAACCGCAGCATCAGCTAAATTTCCATATAGACATGAACGCATTGCCTCGTATTGCTGAAAACGTTTTCATGCTGCTTTCTCAAACATTTTGTGAACGTCTATGCAGCGATATCTGTCAAAAGTCATCTCTCAAGAGTCCAGAGCCATTGTTTCAATGATGCTCGTGAACTATTGATGACAGCCGACTGTGGTGCAAGTAATGGCGGATGAAGTACAAACTTATCTGCACGCCACATGCTATCTCCTGCAAAGACGCTACGCCAACACGTAGTGTGCCCGTTCGCCCAAGCCGCATGCCACAGGCATAGGGCTTACAACGCTTGGTACCCCCACGCCAGGTGCTATCCTTATGGAAGCCGCTGCGCGTCTATGAAAATAGGTAACTTATTTCTGCGCAAGTTCTAATGGTTCATTTCTGACTCAACGGGCGATCGCCAGTTACAGGCTTGATATCATTAATGACTATAGGGATGGGCGGGGAAAGTTGCTTGAATGAGTCATGCATTTGTGCGGTTAGTCTCCGGGAAAGGAGAAAGTTCTTACTTACTGCTCACTACGAGTGAGGTTGTTATTGGACGCGACCCCAGTTGCCAAGTTGTTTTGCAGTCAAATGAATATGGAATGGTTTCACGACATCATGCTAGTATTCGCCCATCCAAAACGCCAGAAGGCACTACCAGCTATGTGTTGTGTGATTTGAATAGCGCCAATGGGACGTATTTAAATGGACATGTTTTGCAAGAATGTCAGGAATTACACGCAGGCGATCGCGTGATGCTTGGGACTCATGGTCCAGAGTTTGTCTTCGAGTACCAATACAACTATCAATCATTAAGCAAATCACAGCCAACAATAACGCCAACAACGTTCGCAAACACAGATAGTGAAGCAAGTTGGTCGCAACTTCTTCCTATTCTTTCTAGACCAAAAGACTTAACTCGCAAGGCTTACTTAGTACCAGGAATTATCACAGTGATACTGGTGGTACTACTCTTTTTGTACAAGGATTTTTATACCTAATATTATTAGGTGCATACTTAACTAGTGCTGCTTTATATTTTATTTACCAGTTGTGTGGCAAAGCTAAACCTTGGTGGGTACTTATTGCGTCTACTGTTTTACAATATTGGTTTTGAGCAGTCCTTTACTGAGTCTATTTATTCTAGTCTTTCGTACCATTCTTCCAGGAGACGTGCCTGATAATATCAA
>JAAUSC010000359.1 GCA_012031965.1 Scytonema sp. RU_4_4 | reverse complement strand
GTTGGAGCTGTCAACAATATAGCATTCCTAAATGATTCGTGAGATAAAGAAACCCGGTATCTCCCAGATACCGGGTTTCTGAGGCTCAGTATTTTCTTACAAATGATTCCGGATTGCTATAGTAGACGAACCAGAGATGGTCGTTATGTAAAGACGCGGAATTTCGCGTCTTTACAACTTGGGGAAACAGTACAAGCAAAATAAGTTCTTGACATCATCTTCCGGCTCCCTCGTTCCTGTGCGACCCATGGGAATGCCTCAAAGGAAGGAAGTTCCGTCTCCCAATGATTATATTGAGGTTCTGTCTCAAGTTATGCATTCTCTGCCTCCAACCAAGGAACGAGGAAAAAATGTAGACTAAGTTTTTATAAATAGCCAAAAAAATGCTTCCTAAAGAGAAAGATTTAATCCTCAAAGAAAAGTAAAACTGATATAACAATATTGCCAAGATAAACGACTGTGAAGGTCGCCTACTGGCATCATTGGAGATTTATCCCACGCCACGCATTATTTGGGAATTTGAAATGCTTGGTAATGTTCAGTGTCATTTTCCTTCACTCTCATTTGACTCAAACACAAAAAATTCCTTGATAGGACATAATTTTTCCATAGAACAGTCGATATGCACTGGCGACTCTTACAATGCTGTTGGACCACTCAGAGCTATAAGGGGTGCTACTGCTCAGGCTGTTTATGGTGACATGGAGGATACAGCACATATTTTTATCTTTTACCTGCCTAATACTCGCTTTCAGTACAAGAGTGTCGGTCAAGAAATATTAAGAAAAACCCTAAAAGAGGTTGGCAGTGATATAGAAGTTGGTTCGGAAAACGGAGGTAAATATGTACGATCAGCTATAGATAAGATTTGGAGTATTCGCTTAGATATACGGATTGATGCACTAAATTGGCTCAATCTACAAAATCGGAACACAGGTACCCTCATTACTACAGTTGGAACTCTTTACCAACCAAAAGATAAGTCGATAGAACCTGAAACCTTATCTGAACTTCAAACTATTACACTCAGTAATGCTTTAGAACACCTCAAAAACCTTAGCTACTTTCTGTCTTATGCCAACGGCGGCTATATTGGTCCTCTCTACATTGAAGGTTACAAATACACTCAAAACCGATTGCATCCCATTCAAACTTCTTGTGCAGTTGCCCTGGCATTTGAAACCACTCCAATAGAACAATTGTGTTCTTCATGGGTAACTGTGGAGAGCAACTTAAAATTGTACATGGAGTGCTTCCCTGCTTTTGAGCGCATGATGCAAAACCTAACATGGAGAGAAACCATTGACTTTACACTCACTCAGTATTTTCAAGCAACGCGACCAGGAATGCCTTGGCAAGTTGTAGCAAGTGCTATAGGTGCTGCTCTTGAGCGGTTAAGTTACACGATTCTTGTTGAGGAAGAAAGTGATACCAATAAAAAGGCTGATTTTGAGTTACTTTTTGATACCTTTGATAAGGATAAACGTAATAGGGCTGACAAACGCTGGAAAATGGATGATAAATATAAAAAGACAGATGGTAAATATCTTAGCTGGACAGGAATCAGATTGAGCCTTTTACTTGAACGGATAGGGCTAGTTGCAGATAAAAATCCTGACAACATACAGTCCTTTCTTAACATCCGAAATGATGCAGTTCACCCTAGAGTCAGTATTATGACAATTGAGCAGCGCTGGAAGTTTATAAAACAAACAATTCAGTGGATTGATGAAGTTTTGTTATGGCGACTAGGTTACAGCAGCAAGTACTTGGATCGTACGCAACAGTGGGAGTCATCTACACTTCCCCGTTATAATCTGAGTTTACGTGATTCAAGTTGGTAAGTTTGCTCACTCATAGCTTTCATTGTTTGTGCTAAACAAGTTGAGGTGAAAGTGTATCGCGCCCTCTTTTCCCATCTCCAACAAGGACTTCTCCTGGTGCAAGCTATAATCTCAACAACCTGATACATCAAACCTACGCCACAGCATATCCCGTATACTGCCTGAGTTCAGGCTCTCGAAATCCCAAGACAATGTGGTTCTCGGGGATTCCAGCTTCTGTCAAATCTTTAGCAATACCGTGTTCAGTACCATCCCGCTGAATCCAGAGTTTGTTGTTGATAATGTCGATGTGAATAATACAACCGTGAACTCGGCGATCGCCATCCCATCCCACATTCACCAGCAAATATCGGTCGTTCTTGCGATCAAAGACGACTTCGGTTTGAATCTCGCCGTAAGCGTAAGGAACAGCAGCATATTCAGAGAGAATTTTTTCAATAATCTGTCGATAACTTTCTAGGGTATCCATTTGAGAATTACCTCCATGCTAGGGTCAAACACAATCAGCTTGACACGACCTTTGCTTAATAACAGTTTACCAATTGGTTCTTCAAACAGGTCTATGTAAACTCCATTACGGATAGCAAGATATAAAACTCGTTCTGGTTCTTTTTCTGAAAGAATATCATTGTAGAGAATATACTGCCCCAGCGCCTTTTCTAGATCATCAATATCAGAGCGACCAACAAAACTTTTAATTTCGACTGCTATTTTAGACTTTTCTTTCTCCGCAGCGATGAGTTGTTCTGCTCCCAAATCAACATATAAATCTTTTTACCCAACTCAAGTTTTAGAGGGTCGTGGGTAATCGTCCATCCATCCTTGAGCAGGGCATTTTTAACAGTGTTGTGGTAAATATCGCGTGAAGGCATAATGTTAAATGTCTACTTTCTAGGCAAAATATAACCACAATTTTGATTAGCAGGAATTGCCTCCATCATCTTTTTAGGAAACGCTAATTTGATATTCCCCATCAATTCAATAAAGCTATTCCGTTCATGTCCTGCAAACCTAGGATTACAACGTTTTTCTTCACCAATTGTTGAGACAGTATAACCTTGATAATCATGACCTGGATAGACCAGAGTTTCATCGGGTAGAGTAAAGAGCCGTTGCGTCACTGAGTCATATAAGGTTCCAGCATCCCCGCTTTGAAAATCTGTCCTTCCGCAGCCTCGGATAAATAACGCATCACCCGTCAGAACGCGATCGCCGTTAATAAGATAAGCTAAGTGAGCATTCGTATGACCAGGAGTGGCGATCGCCTCAATCACAACTGACCCCAACTGCAAGATTTCTCTATCTGCAATATAGCGGTTTGCACAAGGCACTTCTGACCCAAAAGGAACGACTGTCTCACACCCAGTTGCAATTCGCAACTCTCCTGTACTAGTAACATGGTCAGCATGGATGTGAGTTTCTACGCAGTAGCGTAAAATCAGTTCTAGTTGTTGAAGGAGCAGACAGTCTCGCTCTAATTGTTCTAAAACCGGATCGACGAGAACAGCAGTCTTCGTTTTGATATCGGCAATGAGGTAAGTATAGGTACTTGATTCTTTATCAAATAACTGGCGAAATAGCATAACACTTCTTTAGCTTTTCAAATTAAACAGTAACCAAGAAAAAATGACACTGTTGTTATGCACTCACCAAAACATTGCCGAGCAATGAGCCAGAACTGACCAACACATGACTTAACAAGCTGGCTATTTTATCATTTGGAGTGTAGCGAGGGTCATCCTGACTAATTTAAGGATAACGTAGATACGCAATTATCGTAAAATTATCATCCATCTGGCATTTACCAACCTGTTGACGCCCATGCTTTGCGACTACCTTGTACAAATCCTGACTGCCCGCGTGTACGATGTTGCCCAGGAAACACCCCTGGAGTACGCTCCGAATCTCTCTACACGACTGAATAATAAACTCCTACTCAAGCGGGAAGATATGCAGTCAGTCTTTTCTTTCAAGCTGCGGGGTGCTTATAACAAGATGGCGCAACTCCCGCCAGATTTGCTGGCACAGGGTGTCATTGCTGCGTCTGCTGGAAACCATGCTCAGGGTGTTGCTCTCGGTGCCCGTCGGATTGGAACACGAGCTATTATTGTGATGCCGGTGACGACACCTCAGG
>JAAUSC010000358.1 GCA_012031965.1 Scytonema sp. RU_4_4 | reverse complement strand
GAGGAACGACGAAGCAATCGCTTTAACCACGGGATGGATGCGATGACTTCGTTCCGCTATCGCTGCACTCGTAATGACAATTTCAAGGGTCTAGAAGACTTGAAACCCTTACAGCTACCACTTGTGTGTACACGGTAGCCTTATTAAGGAGAGGGGTGCCCGGAGGGCGGGGTGAGGTTCTTCGTTTTTTATAAGTGTTCATCCGAACATGATATGAGATATTGTTGTGCATTTGATTCAAACAAGAATCGCTATAATTTGTGACAGCCTCGTTATAAATTATTAATATCCATGAACCACTGATTTACTCAAGCTTGGTTTCAGAAGCAAAAGTTTAAAAAGGTTAAAAGATGTTAACTTATTCAGAAACACCTATTGTTGCCACTATTGTGCTGGTCGCTTTCGGAATTTTAGGTTGGGGCTTTTATCGAGCCAGACCTTATGGCAAACTGGGAATCTTAGCCTGGTTACAGTCGGTGGTCTTGATGACTCCTTGGTTACTGTTTTTTGGTTTGTTTGCAGCAGGGATTTACATCAATATAGTAGGAATTTTGTTCTTGTTGGTGGTATCTGCTGGGGTGTACATCTTTTTAGGAAGACAGTTGCGAGCAGCTGGACAAGATGCAATACTTAGGCAACGGGCAACTCAAAGGATTGAAGCTGATGCCTCCGAGCAAGCGAGTCCCACAAATAATTCCAATCTTCCCGAAGGAACTGAACAGTTAAAACTTGAAGTTTTACCGATTCCTGAAGAAGACTTGAACATCATTAAAGGTATTTTCGGCATTGATACCTTTTTTACCACAGAAACCATTGCCTACCAAGAAGGAGCTATCTTTAAAGGAAATCTCAGAGGAGATCCAGAAGCGGTTCATAACCGTCTCACTGAAAGTTTACGAGAACGTCTAGGTGATAAATATCGTCTGTTTTTAGTGGAAAACACAGATGCTAGACCTGTCGTCATAGTGCTTCCCAGTCGCAATGATCCCCGTCCAATGACATTACCGCAGAAAGTCTTTGCTGTTATCTTGCTGGTGGGAACAATCGCCACAAGCCTGGAAACAGGGGGATTACTGTTGAATTTTGATTTCTTTACCAACCCAGAACGCGTCCGAGAAGTTATTCCCATCGCCGGTGGTATCTTAACAGTTTTGATAGCTCATGAAATCGGTCATTGGTTACTCGCCAGCCGTCATCAGATCCGCCTCAGCTTGCCTTACTTTCTTCCCGCTGTACAAATTGGTTCTTTCGGTGCTATTACCCGTTTTGAATCATTATTACCCAACCGCAAGGTACTATTCGATATTTCTTTGGCAGGACCGGCGGCTGGGGGAATTGTATCATTATTAATGTTGGTGGCTGGATTGCTCCTTTCTCACAAAGGTAGTCTGTTTCAATTGCCAAATGAGTTTTTCTCTGGTTCAATCCTGGTAGGAACTTTGGCGCGGGTTATCCTCGGTTCTGGATTACAGTCACCTTTGGTGGATGTACATCCACTTGTCATCATTGGTTGGTTAGGGTTAGTCGTTACTGCTTTAAATTTAATGCCAGCAGGTCAGCTAGATGGTGGTCGTATTGTTCAAGCGATTTATGGACGAAAAACTGCAGGACGAGCAACAGTAGCGACCTTAATTGTGCTGGCGTTAGTGTCTATCGGTACTCCTTTAGCTATGTACTGGGCAATTGTGATTGTGTTTTTACAACGAGATTTAGAACGTCCCAGCTTAAATGAAATTAGCGAACCCGATGATGCACGCGCCGCTTTGGGTCTTTTGGCTTTGTTCTTGATGATTGTTACTCTCCTTCCACTCACTCCTGGTTTAGCTGGGCGTTTGGGAATTGGCGGTTAAATCAGTAAACAGTGAACAGTGAACAGTAAACAGTGAACAGTGAACAGTGAACAGTGAACAAAAAACTGATGACTGATAACTGATAACTGATAACTGATAACTGATAGTAGAATATATTTGGTTGCTCGCCGCCACGGCTGAGAAGCCTACACTGTATTGCTTGCAATCAGTGTAGGAGATGTCACCTGCTTATCCGCTTCCAAGTATTGAGTATTAGCCGTAAATTTTCGGGTAAGCTATTTTGAGAAATATCGTTGTATTTAACCGTACCATCGCGGCTGGTAAGGGTATATGTGAGGTAATCAGCAGCGCCCTGAGGTGCAGGATAACTCGTATTATTGAATTCATCGCCCTCTTGTTCAAGCAATTGCTGAAACCTTTCCACTTGTTCCAAAGGAATGCGGCGAACGCTACGCTCAGAATCATTGCTATCACCAATCCGAACACGAATGAGGCGTCCATCGTTGAGCAAAATAGTTTCGTATGTTCTCCCAGCAAAACCACCACTGGAGATTTGCCGAAAAATGACGCCGCTATCTAAAGGTCGTGGTAACTCACTTCTAGGAATGGAAATTGGCTTGAGCCATCTATGACTATCAGCAATTGGGCTAGCTTTTTCATCAAGAATAACAGTACCTGATTCGCCAACACGATAAACCAAGCGTTGTTGTCCATCGCTGACAGTGACCTTCCAACCTGGTACAATAACTGCTGCACATGAAGTCAGGGGATCTGCTATACCTAAACAGCTATCGGACCATTGTCTGTGTTCTACTTCAGCTATTCGTACTTGCGAAATAGGTGCTCCTAAACGCTTAGAGGCTCGTACCAAAACTCTCTCAGCAATATCCTTGGGTAAGTTGACATTGGGTGTTTCACCATAGTGTCTTGAAAGCTGAATTCGAGAACCACGTTCATCAGTGAGAAACACCCAACGATCGAGTCCAGCGCCTACTATAACTTGCCAACCAGAAACAGCAGAGTCGCAAGGATAAGCAGAAGTCTGATGGTCGCACCCATTCCATCGAGACGGTTTAGATGCAACAATACTCAGTGACTTTTCAGGTAAGCCCGACTCTTCACTTGCCCGACGCAACACAGCATCTCTAACTCTTCCAGGTAACCTGCTTTCACTAAATTCGCTTTCCTTTCTATTGAACCTGATTTTGGAACCTGTTGTATTGGTGTGATAAACCAATGTTTGCTCAGCGGCTTTGACAACAAGGCGCCAACCTCTTTCTAAAGCTTCGGTACAGCCTTCACCTGAATTTGGTAAGTTCAAACAGCCATTGCTCCAAGTCCGCTGTTGAGCTTGAATGATTGTTAACCCAGATGTTGGTAAATTCAAGCGTTGAGATGCGGCTTGCAAGACAGCACTCTCAATATAACTTGGAAAGTTTTGTGGCAGATTTTTTGTCAGAATATAGGGATTTGCCAAGCGAATGGAACGCCCATTGCTATTGGTATGATAAATCCATGTCTGAGCGCCATTCGAGAGGACAACGCGCCAACCAGGAACTAATGCTTGAGTGCAAAGTTCATCCGGACGAGGTAAATCCATGCATCCGTCACGCCAAGTCCGTTGGCTGTAGTCAATAATTTCTAGTTTTCTGTTGGAAATTTGCTCTCTGTTGGATAAATCTCGTAGTATTGCAGAAGTAACTGGACGCGGTAAGCTATTTATTTTAATGTTTTCTTTTAAAACTTGGTTAGCTGTGTCTGCAAAATAGTTCGCAGGGGCAGCTATAGCACTTTCTATTGCTGATAAACTGCCACCAATAGACAAAATTCCAGATAAAACTAAGGCTGTGACAATTTGAGTTTGTTTAGTCGTACAATAATTCTTTAGAGCGTTTTTCATAACAAAGTTATAAGGTTAGCTATAGTAGAGACAGTAAATGAAACATTTGTATTTTAGTCAATAGACTAAAACTAATAACTAGCAACTCTATGTAGAACAAAAGAGATAGAACAAAAGAGTTTCTTATCCCTAATAAGAAGAAGGATTTAGGATAATTAAAGCGCCTAGTCTTTTGAGGCATATGTGAAGATAGACGCTACAATAATTATCTATGATTCCTTGTGTCTTTATACTAAATTTAGGCTCTGTGAAAATACTTCACCCTAA
>JAAUSC010000143.1 GCA_012031965.1 Scytonema sp. RU_4_4 | reverse complement strand
CAGAAAATTCTTTGAAGCTGTGAAAAAGGTTCGTTCCCCTGGTTGTTCCATCGTTGATGTTGAAGTTTTTGCCATCAGGACTGGTAACTGTGGTCGATACAGTTCCATCTGCAGAAACTTGCGCAACTGCTGTGGTAAGCGGTGCAAGAGTTGCTAAAGTTGCCAGAGGTAAGGCGAGGAAAAGAGTGGGTGACGCGCCTGTTTTATACTCAGCATTTTATGACTTTTGGATTATGGGGTTGGGAAGCATACTTTACAGCGCTTTTTAAGTCAATAAACCACGGGATAGGTGTACAGCATACTATGCACCTAGAAAAATCTGTGGTTCAATTAACTGAAAATAGCTGTAAGTATGAGTAAAATTGCGGATAAAAGTACTAATAACAAACTTTGTACGCAAAGACTGCTTGTTTGTAAGATTTGTTAACAAATCAGTATCAGCTAAGACGCTGTTAATTATAGCTAGGACTTACGCACCACCTTTTAGAAACCCGGTTTCTTCGTTCGTATTTAGTTGTCAAACAGACAATTTTTGGTAGAAACCGGGTTTCTTTTTCTCGTTCCCAGGCTGAGCCTGGGAATGCGCTACTAAGAGGCTCCGCCTCTGGTACTTAGATCGAGGCAGAGCCTCGTCGCCTGCATTTCCAGCCTCAGGCTGGAAACGAGCTTATCAGTGGTAGGGGTATCACCCCACACGAAACTTTAACTAAGTTTGATAAGGTTTCTGGCTATCTAGTAAGACTCCCCAAGCAGAACTGATACCCACACCAGAAGAAGTCGCACACCAAGAACGCCTACAACGCGAACAAGCTCAACAACACGTGGCGGAAATGGAGACGTTACTCGCTCGCTATCGGGAACGCTTTGGTGAATTACCACAGTAAAATTAGGGTGGGCATTACTCATGCCACCCTACATAGATGTGTCTTTCAGTCAATTGAAAGGTGCTATTTTCTGAATGCGATCGCAAAAAGTAAGATGCTAGAAATCTTAGCCAAGATTTGCGAGTAACAACTCTCGCTTCTCGGATTTGTTGACTTTCACCTGACCATCATCGTCCACATCCACAACGGCTGTGTCACCTTCTGTGATCTCACCTGAGAGCATCGCCTCAGCCAGAGAATCTTCCAAGAGGCGCACAATCGCCCGACGTAATGGTCTTGCGCCGTAGCTGGGGTTGTAGCCTTCTTGTAATACACGATCTTTAAAGCGATCGCTCACTTCAAGAGTTATTCCCTTTTCTCTCAAGCGGATTGCGACTTCACGCAACATGATGTCAGCAATTTGCTTGATTTCATCTTTCTTAAGTTGGGTGAAGACGATAATCTCATCAAGACGGTTGAGGAATTCTGGACGGAAGTATGTTTTGAGTTCTTCGTTTACCAGTGTTTTGATGCGGTTGTAAGTCGCTTCAGCTTCATCTTCAGCAAACTGGAAGCCCAAACCACCGCCACCTTTTTCAATGACCTTAGAACCGATGTTAGAAGTCATGATAATCAGCGTGTTCTTGAAGTCCACTGTGCGACCTTTCGCATCGGTGAGGCGACCATCATCCAAGATTTGCAGCAGCATATTGAAGACGTCGGGATGCGCTTTTTCGATTTCGTCGAAAAGCACTACTGTGTAAGGTCTGCGACGTACTGCTTCGGTCAATTGTCCGCCTTCGTCGTATCCAACGAAACCAGGAGGCGAACCAATCAGCTTAGAGACGGTGTGGCGTTCCATAAATTCGGACATGTCCACGCGAATCATTGCATCTTCTGCACCAAAGAAGTAAGAAGCCAATGCTTTCGCGAGTTCTGTCTTACCAACTCCTGTGGGACCAGAGAAGATAAAGCTTGCAATGGGTCGATTGGGATTCTTTAACCCAACTCTGGCGCGACGGATGGATTTAGAAACTGCGGTCACTGCTTGCTCTTGACCGATGAGACGCTGGTGGAGAGTGTCTTCTAAGTGCAGCAGCATCTCTGATTCAGATTCAGTCAACTTGTTCACTGGGACGCCAGTCCAAGAAGCGACAATCTGAGCAATATCTTCCTCGTCTACTACAGGGCTATTGACAGATTTATCATCTTGTGAATCACGCACTTTGGCTTCGAGTTCCAACTCCTGATCGCGTAATTGCCCAGCTTTGTCAAAGTCCTGAGCTTTAACAGCTTCCTGTTTTTGCTTAGTCACTAACGCCAATTCGCGCTTGAGTTCCCGATCAGCGGACTTGAGAGAGTTCCGCAGACGAACGCGGCTTCCTGCTTCATCAATCAAGTCAATGGCTTTATCTGGTAAAAAGCGATCGCTAATGTAGCGGTCTGATAAGTTAGCTGCAGCAACGACAGCAGCATCAGAGATTTGGACTTTGTGATGCTGCTCGTAAGCACCGCGCAAGCCATATAATATCTGGATGGTTTCTTCAACCGATGGTTCACCGACCATAATCGGTTGGAAACGACGCTCTAGCGCTGCATCACGCTCAATGTGTTGACGGTACTCATCAAGTGTGGTCGCACCAATGCACTGGAGTTCACCCTTTGCCAATGCGGGTTTAAGGATGTTAGCTGCATCCAAGCCACCTTCTGTGCCGCCAGCACCAACCAAAGTGTGAATTTCATCTATCACAAGGATGATATTACCTGCGGTGCGGACTTCATCCATGATTTTCTTGAGGCGTTCTTCAAAATCCCCACGGAAGCGAGTACCAGCCACCACTGACCCCATATCAAGGCTAATGACTTGCTTACCTTGTAAAATGTCGGGGACATCTTGGTTAACAATACGTTGAGCTAGACCTTCGGCGATCGCTGTTTTACCAACTCCTGGTTCCCCAATCAACACAGGATTATTTTTCGTACGGCGTCCCAAAATCTGGACAGCACGCTCAATTTCCTTCTCACGACCGACAACGGGGTCGAGATTGCCTTGTTGCGCTAGTTTGGTAAGATTTCTACCAAATTCCTCTACAGTTAGGTTTTGAGTACGTCTTGAACCGCTACCGCGACCAGCGGAAACAGATGTCGTGTCACCCAACTGACGAATAACTGCTGTACGGATTTGCGACAAATCAAGCCCTAAATTTTGCAGGACTTTAGCGGCGACACCTTCACCAGCTTCAGTCAATCCCAAGAGTAAATGTTCAGTACCTATATAATTATTTCCCAGGCTGCGAGCTTCCTTAAACGCTTGCTCGAACAGACTTTTGACTTTAGGGGTAAAAGGAATTTCCGGGGGGACAAAGCCAGAACCCCGACCAATAATTCTTTCTACTTCGCGACGTGCGTCTTTGAGGGTAACGCCCAAGTCGGTCAGCACTTTGGCAGCAATCCCTGTTCCTTCTCCAATCAGCCCCAGGAGAATTTGCTCCGTTCCGACGAAGTTGTGTCCCAGGCGACGTGCCTCCTCCTGGGCTAGCATAATGACTTTAATGGCTTCAGATGTGAAGTGTTCAAACATATCGGGTTCTTGCTCCCTTGCTGCTTGGGCTATGGGTGATTTCAGTAGTATAGGTGAGCTATTGGTGGTTTATGCTTAGTGATTTATACTTGGCATTTTAGACTTTTTGCTCATGACTCCTTTATATTCACCCTCACCTGAACTTTTGTGTACTTTCTTATGGACAATGTATCTTTATTTAAAGTCGAGTGACAGTAGTGAGAGCCGTAAGAGTGTGGGCGTGTTTGCCGTCAATGGCTGAATACTAGGGAATAGATGGAAAATGATGAATGTAAATCGTTTGTGATTAGTGGTAGTTTATTTGACAAAAAACATCTGCTCACTGACGATTCCCAATTTACAATCAGTGAATCTTATGAGTAAAGGAAATAAAGACCAACAGCATCCGTTGTACAATCGCGATCGCTCAACCATTGAGAATTTACTGGTTGGTGAGGCGACTGATTATAATTTAGCAGAACTTGCTAGATTGCGAATTCGCTATCTAGGTTTTCCCGGCGCGAGAGACATCCAAAGTGATTTGGACAAGATTCTACAGCAGTGGGGTTTGAGCGAAGCAGAACTTTTTGAGAAAACACGCGCCTTACACAGCAGTGGAGGTATTTACAAAAGTCGCGGCAAAAAAGAAGAAGAAGATTGGAATTAGTCAAGAGTTTGAATAGAAATCATATATGCTGCAAACCTACAAAGCTATCCTACGCGGAAATTGTATAGAATGGCGTGAGTCTGCCCCGCTCTCTCCAAATCCTGAGCAACCCATGACTGTACTTGTCACAATTTTAGATGAACCTATAGGAGGGGAATCCAGCGCAACAGGGCAGAAAATGGCATCAATCCTGGAACAGCTTGCTGACATTCACGCATTTGCGGAAATAACTGATCCGATAGTTTGGGATATCCATAACGAATTTTAGATGCGTTTGCCCTGTCCTAATCCCCACTCTCCCTACTTCGCCTGCTCACGATGTTCCCTCAATTTCCTCAAGAGGTTTTCTTGAGATAACGAGGGAGTCACCTGAACACTGGTAGGTTGAGGCTGCTTACTAGCACTCTTAGTATCAACTGATTGTTGATGAGTGTTTGGGGTGGAATTCGTCAACGTGATGGTGGTAGGGTGAAAGGTTTTATCAGCAGGTTTAGCATCATCAGGTGAGAGATGAAACATGATCTGCTGTTGACGAGGACTTGGGGTGGGAGAAGTTAAGGTCATGGTGTGAGGCGCAAACGTCTTATCAGCACTCTTGAGCGCAGCAGCGAATGGGAGACTAAATGACGTTTGCTGTTGGTTTGTATTGGGTGCGGAAATTGCAGCATTAGAATTGTGAACAGCAGCTTTGACCAAATCTAGAGTGTTAGCAATTTGCGCGTGCTGCTGCATCTGCTGCGTAGAGGACACCAAGCCACTTAAACCATTGACCAGTTGCCTAAGATTTTGCCGAAAAGTTGGATCTCCTGTCAACTCATCCAAATCAGATGTAATCTTTTGAGTATTCTCAAATGTCACCCGTGCAGAATCTAAAGTTTGTTGCAGAACCAGCACGTTATTGGGGTTGTTGAGGCTGTTGGAGACTTCGCGCAGATTAGTAGAAGCCTGTGCAGCATTTGCAGACAAAGTTTCTAAATTTTTGATTAATTCTCCTTGGGTGATGCGATTAACAGTAGGCGATAAGCTACTAACTGTCTGGCGCAGTTGATTGCTAGTTTCGGTGATATTGTTTAACGCTGCAACAAGTGAAGAGCGGTTGCTAGTGACTAGAGTATCGAGGTTATTAATCAGCTTACTAACTTGAGTGGTTGTTAAACGAACTTCTTTAGCAGTCGCACCAAATTGTTCTGCTGTATTACCAAATTGATTCAGAGTTTTAGTCGTGGATGTACTAAGTTCAGTTGTTGCTTTTTGAAGTGTATTGCTCGTAGTAGAAAAGGAACTCAGTTGTTGTTGAAAGCTTTTACTCAAAAGATTAAGGTTGCGACTTAACTCAGTAAAACTCGCCGCAGCAACAGCGGTATTTGCTACAGCTTTATTGACATTTCTATAAAACGTTGGATCAGTGTATACAGTTGCTAGCTGTGTTGTTGTGCGAATAAGTTCATCAAGACTAATCCCGATCTGACCTCTTAAGCGAGAACCATTACAGATGATAATTTGGGGGTTACAATTTTTTGCTAACGGTTTGGCTACCACAACTCCAGGAGGTAGCTGTGTTTTTGGTGTGATGTCGATAACACTTTCGCTAATGAGTCCGGACTGATTAGCTTCAACTGTTACATTGCTCGGAATGATCAGGTTGGGATTGGTAATTTCAATTTCTACCTCAATGTTGTTTGGTCCTGGTCGAATAGTAGAAATAGTACCTACCTTCACGCCACGATACCGAACCACTGCCCCTTTTTGCATACCGCCAGCATTCGCAAATTCAACAATCGCTTTGTAGGAACTGCGAGCAGCATTAAATCTAGTCAACCACAAAACGATTAACCCAAACACACCCAGTCCCACTAAGAATAACAATCCGACAGAACCTTCTCGAAATGTTCGCTCAGACGCGAAGCGGCTTGTTAATAGACGTCGCATTTTACTTTTCCTCACCTACGGATTTTAGATTTTAGATTTTTGATTGTAGATTTTGCTTCTATCTGAAATCTAAAATCCAAAATTATCCTAACCAACAACTTGAATTGGTCCAGAAACACTTCCACTGAGAAATTGTCTAATCAAAGGATGGTCTGTAGTTTCTATTTCACTGACACTACCCTCCCATTGCACTTTACCTTGGTAAAGAAACACCAGCCTGTCAGCTGTACGACGAATGGTGCTTTGTTGGTGAGTCACAATAGCGTAGGTGCTACAGAGTTCCTGTATACATTGCAACTGCCGGATTAAATCTTCGATCACAGTGGAAGCAATAGGATCAAGTCCAGCTGTTGGTTCATCGTACAGTAAAACTTCTGGAGTGTCTTTGGGGTCATCGGGGTTAGACATAATTGCACGAGCAAAGCTAACCCGTTTTCGCATACCTCCAGAAAGTTCTGCAGGATAGCGATCGCCTATTCCCGATAACCCTACCATCTCCAATTTTTCATTGACCAGTTCTCGAATCCGAGAACGTGGTAGTTTTGAGTATTGATAAAGTGAAAAACCCACATTCTCCTCCACCGTTAAAGAATCAAATAATGCCGCCTGCTGAAACACCATACCAATACCAACTGGATCTGTTCCATCTTCAATCAATCCCTCTCGCCGCACCCCCTTCATAAAAATTTCTCCAGAATCAAGAGCGATTAACCCAGCAATCACCCGTAAAATTGTTGATTTCCCAGTACCACTAGGACCTATGATTCCTAATGCTTCGCCTCGGTAAATCGTCAAATCTACGTTATCTAAAACCTTATTGCTACCAAAGGATTTAGAAACGCCTTTTAGTTCAATCAGAGGTTGAGTCATTGGTCATTAGTCATCAGTTATGAGTCAACAGACATTTGACAAAAGACGAAGAACAAAGAACAAAGAACAAATGATAAAGGACAAATGACAAAAATGCACCATAGTGATGTCATTATTATCGGTAGTGGTATTGGCGGGTTAACTGCTGCTGCATTATTTGCTCGTTACGGTGAGTCCAGCGCTGCAGGAGGGGAGCCAGTGCGGTCTTGGGGAGCCAGTGCGTTGCGGAGGTTCCCTCCGTTGTAGCACCTGGCGTGTCTCCCCAAGTAAAGCATCTGGCGTTTTCCCTCCGTAGGCGACTGGCGTTAGCGTAGCGTGACCGGAGGTCATCCCCGAAGGGTAAGCGGGTGATTGTTTGTGAAAGCCATACAATACCTGGAGGTGCTGCTCATACCTTCAGACGACGAGGATTTGAATTTGATTCTGGCCCCTCATTCTATTGTGGTCTGACAAGTGCCGGAAGTTTAAATCCTATCAAACAAGTTCTTGAGGTTTTGGGCGAATCTCTAGAATCTGTACTCTATGACCTTAACCCATGCTTATTATTTACGAAGGTATCAGGGAACTTATGGTCCGGCTATTAAAGCGGGACAGGGGATGTTTCCAGGACCACACACACCAATACGGGGATTATTATATCGCGTTGGTGATAGCACCACGCCAGGAATTGGTGTACCTGCTCTAGCGGCGTCTGGTATTTTGTGTGCGAATACATTAGTGAAGCCGTCAATAGTCAGAGCGTCATTAGTATAGTTAAGTATGAAAAACCGTGTAGCGTAGCGGTTCTTCTTAGGAACTAAAACTACGCTCGGAAGCTAATACTAGCAAAATCGTTCTTGTCTGGCACAATGGTCACAACAGGCGATGAAGTTCTCTCTTGCCAAACGACTCATGAGTGTTGCTGTTCATCTAGAAAACGTCTACAAAATTTACAATAACGTTCCTGTGGTGAATGACCTCTCATTCACTATCAATGCAGGAGAAATGTTTGGTCTACTTGGTCCGAATGGTGCTGGTAAATCTACCACAATTCGGATGTTAACCACACTGACAAAACCAACCCAGGGACAGATAGAGGTATTTGGATATGATGTGATCAGCCAACCCATACTAGCAAAACAGTGTCTGGGTGTTGTGTTACAGCAAGTTAGTGTTGATGACGATTTAACAGTATGGGAAAATATGGAGCTGCACGGAAGGCTACATCACATTGCCAATCCTGGGCGACAGCGGCTGATTCATCAATGGCTGGAATATGTTGAACTCGCAACCAGACGTGATAACTTGGTAAGAACCTTGTCTGGGGGTATGAAGCGGCGGCTACAGATAGCAAGAGCTTTGTTGCATCAACCGCAAATTCTGTTTCTAGATGAACCAACAGTGGGACTAGATCCTCAAACAAGGCGACGTCTTTGGGAAATGATTCGGGATTTAAACAAGCAAGGGATGACGATGCTGCTGACAACCCATTATATGGATGAGGTCGAGTATTTGTGTCATCGCATTGGCATTATGGATGGTGGTACATTAATTTCTCTTGGCACTCTACAAGAATTACGCTCTGCTCATGGCGAAGGTTTGGTGATGAAGCAAGTAGGAGAGCGTTGGGAATATCTTTTTTTCCCAACTTTAGAAGATGCAAACTCGTACCTTAATCAACAAGAAGACAAAACAGGGATGATGGTTCGTCCCTCTAACTTGGAAGATATTTTTGTTGAACTCACCGGACACAAATTGGACTAATCTTATCCTCTCAAAGTTCGCAGTACGGCTTCTACCCTTGCTACGCTGTCCTGCTTACCCTGCTTTTCGTACAAATCACGGGCTTGTTGAAACGCTGCGATCGCATCTTTTGATTTGCCCTGTTTCATTAAGATATTACCGCGCAACTCATAAACTTGAGGATTTTTAGGTTCAAGAGTAACAGCTTGTTCGTATGCCCATTTGACACTGTTGTTATCTCCCAAACGCAACAGGACTGTCGCTAATCCTATATAGGCGTTGACGTTGCTCCGGTTAGCTTGTATCGCACGACGGTAGGCTTCTTTTGCTCCCTTGTTGTCTCCTAAATTGCCACTGACATAACCCAAAGCATATTGATAATCGCTATTATTAGGATTAAGGGCAACAGCACGACGGTAAGCCTGTAGTGCTGCAGGAAAATTCCCTTGTAGGGCGTAGAGATAGCCAATACCAGAAGAAATTGTGGCGTTTTTTGGCTCCAAAGCAGCTGCTCTTTGATAGATGGCGATCGCCCCATTATAATCACCACTATCTACCAGTCTCCGTCCTTCCTCCAAAAGTCCTTTTAATTCCTGGCTACTTTGTTGTGGTACTGCTTCTTGAGCTTGAGTCACCAAGGGCATTGTTACTACAAAGCTCCCTACTAAGAGAACACTTACTAGAAATGATGTTCGATTGTACACAGTTCGTTACCTAAAAGTTTCTGCAACTTTTTCCCACAATCTCCGTGGATGCTTGTCCATTAAAACAGATATATTTGATTTTGCAAACTATGTTTGTTTACTTTTACAAAATATTTACGATAAATTTTCTTTATTTCTGGAAAATTACAATAATTTAACAGTTTTTCTTCATACAATCTGCTTTTCAATTATCTGCTTAAATGTTTAAACATCCAGGCAGAAGTATGAGCTAATAGTGATGTTTTTGAGGCAAATCTATGATTTTAACTACGACTGATGTCATTCAAGGAGCCATCATTCAGTCATATTTAGGCATCGTAACAGCAGAAGTTGTCTACGGCAGCAATTTCTTACGAGATTTTTTTGCTAGCATCCGGGATATTATAGGCGGACGCACAGGTAGTTACGAACGCCTCTTTGAAGAAGGTCACCGTAAAGCCTTAGAAGAATTAGAGCAACGGGCATTACGTCTAGGAGCAGATGCTGTTGTCGGTATTGAGGTCGATACTGGCACAATTAATGTTGACCAATCAGGTGTTCTCGTACTGATTACTGCTACAGGTACTGCTGTAAAACTGCGTTAGTAGTTATCAGTTATCAGTTATCAGTTATCAGTTGTTAGTTAAAATCTGTTCACTAATAACTGTTTACTGATAACTCTTTTGATATTGATGAAATATACAGCTGCAATTCCTAAACGTTACCCCTGTCTACGCTTTGCCAAGAAGTCAGAAGGAAAAAGGGCTTTCTGTCTGGCTTGTAGCCCTCAGCCTTGTACTTCACGCACGAACCATGTGCTGTATGATTGATGAGATTTCATTGAAGAATTAGAGTTATCATTAAACTATTCTTAAATGTTGATTGTTTTTATGAAATTTCGTCAATCTTACTATCTAAAAACTTAAATTTGTTAAGTTTTTAGCACTTAATAAAACTTCAATAAACTTTGTGGAAAATCATAAATTTCTGATGAATATTATTGATAACTAATTTATGACTAAAGATAGAGTCAGGAACTATTTCTGCTGATAGATTATGAAAATCACAATAGGCAATTTAATTTTAATCATTAGCATAAATAAACATGAATAGTTGGGAAAAAACTTTACTGGAGTACTAAGGGAAAAATAGTCGTATGTCATACACAAATCGAGTGGGCGATGAGGTTATTACTGAGCCTACAGTAGTAGGTAGAGTTGCCGATTATCACGACCGCGTTCGTTGGGGTCCTATCATTTCTGGTTTGTTGATTGCCTTAGCCACTCAGTTGATTTTAAGTTCTATTTTTGCTGCAATAGGAGCAGGCAGCATTGAAGCTTCAGGTAGACCCAGAACAATTGCTTCAGATGTGGCTGGGAATGTTGGTATTTGGTCAACCATTGCTTTATTGATTTCGCTATTTACTGGTGCTTGGGTTATGGCTCGTGCTTGTGGTCCCATGAACCGTAACACAGCTCTTCTCAACGGTGCAATACTTTGGGCAACAACTTTGGCAGTCAGTTCTTGGTTACTGGCTAGTGGAGTATCCGGTGCTTTTGGCATTGCTGCTTCTAACGCTGGAGAAGTGATTAACCAGGTACAACAGCAAGGGGGCGTTCCTGTACCACGAAATACAACTAACGTCAGTGCGCAAGAAGCTCGTCAAATTGCAGCAAATGTACGTTCAGGATTGTGGTGGTTTGTTTTTGGTTCTTTGTTAGGTTTACTTGCTTCAATGATTGGAGCCGCTACTGGAACTCGCAATCCACGCAGCAATAGCAATTACGTCTAAAAACTTGTCTAGGCTGAGTCTTGCACCATTCTCAACAAACTCTATGGCTCACCTAGAAATGAATTTCCGGGCTAATAGTTTAAGTGTACTAAGTGTGGACTTAAATTCTAAATAATCATCTAAATAATCACTATTGAGTCCTCTTGAGAGGACTTTTGTTATGAGTTCATGCATGAAGATTAGCTTGCTCTTGTAACCACGGATCAACAGGTTGTCCATCTTTGCGACGTAATTCCACTTCAACAACCATAACTGATTTTGAACCAGGAGGTGCAGGTTTTTGATGGAAAAGAATATCGTAATCTGCAGGATTATGATTGCGTTCTTTTAGCCAATCATGCACTTTTGTTGTAGCGAAAAATGATTGCCCGTTCTCAAACATACGGGTAATCTCCATTTGTAGAGTGTAGGGATTGAGTCTGCCCATTGTCTACTACCTTTGTGAAGTCATGTGAAGTTAGGGATTCATCCTACTTTATGTTATCTCTGCTGTGACTTTAAGGGATATCATTCGTAAACTACCCACACTGTATTCGGTACTCCGAATCAGTGTGGGCTTTCAGTAGCCCTGAAGAGTCTGTACTGAGATTACAATACAAACCATTCGAGCCTCCAGGCAGGTTTACAGACTGCCCCAATAATGCAATCATCTTCGCTCCGTTCAAATCCGCATCACAAAATAACCCGCAATTACCGCACTTGAACTTTTTTTCAGAGCGCAAACCAATATGTAGACATTGATGACACGTTTGACTCGTGTAAGAAGGGGGGACGGCTACAACTTCTACGCCGTCTTTCAATCCCTTGTATTCCATAAACATCCGCAATTGGTAGAACGCCCATGAGTTACTTCTACGGCGTTCTGTCTTATTGCGTGGTTTTTGGTTGGTACGTTCACGAATCCCCGTTAAATCCTCAATTGCTACAAGCGCTTGTTCACTCTTGGCTTGCTGAATGATTGCTTTGCTGATGTTGTGGTTAACCCACGCTTGAAATCGTCTCTCACGCCCCGATAGCCGTGCCAAGACTTGCCGACATCTACGCCGACTCGATCTTGTGCGTGTGGAAGCTTTTTTCTGGAGAGATGCCCGAGTTAAGCTGTATTTATCCCTTGTTTTGGTTAGTTGTTTGCCGTTCCATGAATCACCGTTGCTGGTTGCGGCAATATCACGGCGTCCAAAATCGACACCGATTACTTTATTGGTGGGTTGCGGGTCTGGAACCTCGTCTTTTAATTGGATGTGGATGTAATACTGTCCATCGCGATGCTTGCACAATTGAGCGCTTGTTGGCTTGCGCCCAGCAAGTTTACCGCGTTGATAATTACCAGCATTAATCTTGATATGCTCTCGACCAGACAAAGTGGTCAAACTGACAGTCCAGTCTTTTTCTCTAAATGCAAAAATCCTGGCATCATAATCAGCAGATGTGGGCTTGAACGCAATAACGGGCTTATTCTTTTGTTTAGCCGTTTTACGGTTAGCTCCAACTCTGGCACAAGCTCTGACAGCCAAATTAGCAGGCAAACCAAACTTAGCCCTCAAGTCTTCATAAACGATGCCTTGGATGGTTAACTTGCTCGTTATATCCGGCTTAATTATTTGGTTAGTGTAGTTGCAAGCTTCAGCAAAAGCATGAAGCACTACTTCCAATTTTTCGGCCTGCAAGGGCGTGGGGTTGAGTTTGCAAACTAGTGTCAGTACTTGTTCCATGAGTTCGACCTACTCACTTTGTGACTACAATTATAGACTACAATTTCTCGTTGTGTGTTTCCGGAGATTATTGAAAACGAGGACACCCAATACGGTTCGGATAAGAAATTTCTTGCGTGTTGGTAGGCAGGGGGGCAGAGGGGCAAGAGGGGCAGGGGGGAAAGAATTAATAGGCAACGCCGTTCTTTTCCCCTCTGCTCCCCATCTCCCCATCTCCCCTGCTGCCAATACGAGTCACTTGGCTAACCGAACCGTATTGCGAGGACACCCCACTTCTTCAACAACCTACGGTTGTTATCAGTCGGAGGTGTACCTCGTTTTCAACCCGCAATTCCTCTCACCACTGACCTGAGTACAGGTACAGTGGGAGCCTCCTTGCGGCAACAGGTGACATGATAAGATAAAGCGTCTTTTGTCAATTAGTTAAAATACTCAAAATGGTCTTATAGCGGTTTTCATCTGGGTGAAGTACAGATTTATCTGCGTTTATCTGCACGCCACATGCTACGCTACAGGAAGCCGCCCGGAGGGCGTCTACAACGAGGGGCTTAGGGGTCCCCACGATAGTGGGGTTGGATGGGGTCCCCTCTGGGGATAAGGGGTAGGGGGGAAACCCTCCAACGCAGTGGCTTGTCCGTCTGCGGTTTCTTAACTCTTTAATGTACCTCACTGAATTGAAATCCGCTGTAATGAAAATGATAATAGTGCGTGCGGAGGGAGGAGGAGGCGTGCGCTCCGCGCATAGGACATAGACGCAAAGGACACAAAGGTTAGAAAAGGAAGCAACACAAGAGTTTGTTCATAAATTATTGAGGAATGCTATACCCACTTACAATTGATTGCTCAATAGCCGCCGCTTGTGTGTGACGCTCTTTGAGATAAGAGAAAAATTCGCGTCCCTCACGCAAGCGACGCACTAGCATTTGGGGATTAGTCAGCATTTCAGCGACAATCGGAATGATGGCTTTGGGTCGAAAGTAGAAGCGACGATACATCTGCTCGACTGCATCCTCAATCTGAGCACTGGTGAGGTTGGGATATTGCAGTGTAGACATTTGAATGCCCGATAATGCGACTAGGGAATTATCGCTAAACCAACCGTTAGTCTGAGCTTGTTGATAAAGTTCGGTTCCTGGATAAGGAGCGGCGATGGAAACTTGGATGGTATGGGGATTCATATCGCAAGCAAAACGAATTGTTTCCTCAATTGTCTGTTGAGTTTCGTTTGGCAAGCCGATGATGAATGTACCGTGTACGGTGATGCCGAGTTTGTGGCAATTTTCCATAAACTTTCGCGCCACTTCTAACTTAATACCTTTTTTAATTCCATCCAGAATTTGCTGATTACCTGATTCAAATCCCACCAGCAATAGGCGCAAGCCATTGTCACGTAGTTGCTTGAGAGTCTCGTAGTCTAAGTTAGCGCGGGCGTTGCAGCTCCAGGTGAGCTTGAGTCGTTTCATGTGTTTGCTGATGGCGATCGCCCTGTGCTTATCAATTGTGAAGGTGTCATCATCGAACATATATTCCTGCACCTTGTCACCAAAGATGGCTTTGGCTTCTTCCATTTCTCGTCCAACCGCCTCTGGGCTTTTGGTACGATACTGATGACCGCCAATTGTTTGAGGCCAGAGACAGAAGGAGCATTTAGCCGGACATCCACGTCCAGTGTAAAATGAAACGTAAGGATGCAGTAAATATCCGATAAAATATTTCGTAATGTCTAAGTCACGCTCGTAAACTGGTAATACACTGGGCATTGCATCCCAATCGTGAATCAAATCACGTTCTGTATTGTGGTGTAATTTACCGTTTTTATCTCGGTAGCTAAGACCCTTAATCTGATCCCAAGGTTTACCTTGTGCCAATTCCTGACAGGTGTAGTCAAATTCGTTGCGACACACGAAGTCTATCACTGAGTTCTCGCGCAGTGTTTCCTCTGGTAAGACAGCGACGTGCGCCCCAACAAAACCAATTTGTACATGAGGGTTTTGTTCTTTCATTCCAAGAGCACACGTCACATCATTTGCCAGTGAGGGTGTGCTGGTGTGCATGATAATCAGTTCGTAATCTTTGGCTATTTTTAGCACATCTTCCACAGTCTGACCGTGTGGAGGAGCATCTACAAGCTGACTTCCAGGGACGAGTGCGGCGGGCTGCGCTAGCCATGTGGGGTACCAGAAGGAGGTAATTTCACGCTTGGCTTGGTATCGAGAACCTGCACCACCGTCAAATCCATCAAAGGAAGGAGGATTGAGAAAAAGGGTTTTTTTCACGAAAAATGTCTCCTTTTTTTAAGCAAAGCAATAGACTAAACTGCAAGGTTTTATATAGTGTGTAGCAATCTAACTATCAGAAAAGTTGAGTACTCATATCAAGTTGCGGCTCAATGACCTCACCAGCTACCCATCTGGTGAACTCGCAAACAGAAGTGCCCGTGAGGGCGGGGTGAGGTGTAAGTCATAAATGCAACGCGCTTATCAATCATTCACTGAATGCAAAAACATTACTGTGGCTGAGTATATCTTTGAATATCATCCAGAGTCTAATGAGAAAAATAATTTTGCAAAGTTTGGTACTTTTAGTCTTATTCAGATCTGTTGTTGGGCTGCTGTAGACGCTGCACGGCTTCCCATAAGGATAAAAACGCTTATACGGCTTAAAGTGTGTGAGTGAGTGCGAGGAGCAATGTTGAGCAAAACATACGGACGTTTGGTCAAAACCTAAACAAACAGAGTTGATAGTTTGTTAAGGTATATCAAGATGTGGATACCCGTGAACCTTCCAATAAAGAAAAGCTTGGCGGCGGGTCTTTTACTTGCTTGTGTTAGTCAATTGCTCAAGCAGTGCAAGAACATCGCTACGGCTGAGTTTACTTTTGCCATTAGCAAGAGCATCCAGGGTACCGTAAGCCAAGGTCAAGGGGATTTGGCAAAAGTCCAAAGCTGGACCAGCAGGAAGAGCGCTAATGTATGCATCTGCTAACGCTAAATTGCGACGAGCATAATGATGCACATCAACAGCCGCCCAACCCTCTGGGAAGAAGTCAACTCCACGCGCCAAGTCTTCGGTGTGGTTCCGGATGACATTTACAGCCTGTAAACCACGACCAAAACCAATTGCATGAATACGGTTTGTCTGCGTCCCATCATACCAAGCCCATAAATCTGAAAGCATTAAGCCAACGGCTCCAGCAACTCCAAACGTGTAACGATCCAAATCGGACTCCGTACGGATTTTCCAATTGTTTTCCGCCCAGTAAGCCATTCTATCTGCCATCGCTGCAGTCGCATCCCAAATCCGAGGAGCAATAGTTGCAGGTGCAAGTATTGCCCATTCTCGAATTCGCAGAGAAACCTCCGGTAGTAGATGTTCATGCGACTGAAATCCTTTATGGAAAGCATCGACAGCAAAGCCATCACCTCCAGCCTGTAATGTCAAGCTAATTGTTCGTAACAGCTTTGCCTTAGTGAAGTTCTCTAGTTCTGGATGGTCTTCAATTTCATCAATAGCTCGCAAACACAAGTACGCTGATGCAACCGCCTCTTGCAAGCCTAGTGGTAACTGGATGATTGGAATGTAAAAAGTCCGACTCGTTTCCTTGAGGATGTTTAAGGCATCTCTATACAAGTCCATAATATTGCAGCTCCATTGGGTATTATTAATTTTGCCTAATATTGTGACTTTGTTGGCGAATTCAACGTAGGTGGAGACTGCTGCTCACCTTCTGAAGTTATTGTAGGTAGCATGCAGTACCCACCCTACAATTTGAGGTTTTCAGTCATTCGCGCTCCAAAATGATATTGTTGTCTTTGTCTACCCAACTGCGAACGCCCTTTGGGCGGCTCCCTTTGGGAGCATCGCTTAGCACGTCCTACCCCCGAAGCCCGAAACGCTTTGGACAAACTGAACTTGCCCAGCAATGCTCTGGATCGCTGCGCATATACGGACGAATGCATGAATCTACCGTCGGCTGACAAATTCAACTCAATCCAACACTCACCAACTTCTGACTCAAAAGGCAGATTCCAATTCACTATTTTCTTCAAAGCAAGATTAAAAATATTCGCCAAGAATGACATAGTTTCCACCTACCGGACTTATTAGTTATGGATCATATATGCTTCTTGGCTCTCACCCCTGATTTTATTGATGACCGTGCTAATGAATACTAAAACTATGCGGTTATCTTGTGCAAGCTCCTCTTTTGTGTATGCGATATCGCAAAATGCTATCAACCTGCATTGGTATTAGTTGACGACAGTAATAGGTCAAAGTTCCCGATGTACGCCTGCTTACGACTCAGATATCAGAAGCGTTGAGTCTTTTGGCGATGCTCCAAAGGAGCCGCTACGCGAACGCGATACGCTTTGCGTCAAGCCTCCGGCTTATTGCGCCTTGGGGTGGCTCCAGAGGAGCATCGCTTTTATGGCTCTTGTCGTTTTTCCTGAAAAATAAGTATTTTCTGTTTCATGACGACCACCTATTTAGACGTAAAGGGAAAAGGTTGTTTCAAGTTTCTCTTTTAAAAGTGCATAAGTTGATTTCTATCATACCTATTAAGGAGTAGAAGGAAAGCAGTAAAGCTGGAGAGCAGATGCTTTTAGTGTTAACTACTTTCCTATTAGCTATCCGTTAACGGATAGTACTTTGTGCTGTCATTGATGCAAGATAAGTTCACAAATTTAGAAAGGAGAGTAAAAAGCCATGAATAATGAAAATTTTCAGCAGTTCAAACAAGAAGTTCATGATGAAATCATGAGCGCTTTGAGAGACTCTAAGTTAGAGGAGGTGTTCCAGAAATACGGTTTAGTAGTAGACAAGCTCATCAAATTTGATACCTCACTCGACTTCTCTATAATTGAACCTGATGATGTTGTTGGTGACCAGCAAGTTATAGATTTTTTACGAGCAACTCCAAATGAGGAGCTTGTGATAACAAGTTGTTGGTTCTGTCTGCCGCCGGGAGCTTGTTGTCAATGCTAGTATGCTGTAACAGTGCTGTAACAGTATTGTCAATTGAATCAATTTAATCGCTATAGTTTCAACTTCTTAAGAAGACAATTCATCAAGTTACACTAGCCAAACGTTCTTTGGTGAGGAATTTCTTGAAATTTGGTCGTCATTCTTAGTAAGCTTGCTTTTTCAGCAGTTAAATTGACAGTATTGCTAGCCATTAAGCTTTGAGAAAGAGCAAAACGCAGATTTTCGTAGGGGCTGTTCTTTGCTCATTGGTATCAACAATCACGTTCAAGCCTTGATTCCACGTTGATTTGACCCCACCCCCGTAAAGCTACGCTTCACATCCCCTCCCCTTACCAAGGCTACGGTGTACACACATCTCGCTCAAAACCTCACCCTCGCTTTTAGCTGCACTAAAATCTTTCCCTCTCCTTAGTAAGGAGAGGGATGCCCGACA
>JAAUSC010000357.1 GCA_012031965.1 Scytonema sp. RU_4_4 | reverse complement strand
TTTAAAAAAGAAAATACCTTTTCGTTAAAAAGATGTGTACGTAACATTACTACAATGTAAGGACTAAAAAAAGATTGTTTGAAAAAAAAGTTTACTTATCAAACGAGTCAGCAGTAGAATTCGATACCGAATGACTAAAAGGAGAGCAGTAAAAATCCAGCAGCTTCTTGCAAGAGATACAGATAAAGTCATGAAATCCAGTAAAAAATATGTTGTTCCGTTTGTCATTGTGGCGCTAGCTGTCAGCCTTAGTAGTTGTCGTTTTGGTCCCACCTCTCGTCATAAAAGGACAACGCCAGTACCAGATACAACAAACAGTAAAACACCTGAGGGCAAATCATCTTTAACACAAACAACCCCAATTCAAAAACAGGCTTCCTCAAGTTCTGATGCTGTTGTCAAACAAACCGTCAACGTCACCCTGTTTACAAGTGATACTCAATGTCAAGAACTTATTCCACAACAAGTCTCAGTCCCAGCCCAAGCACCTGTTACAGGTGCAGTCGGTAAAATCATAGAACAACGTGACAGCGCTGATTTTAGCGTGTCCGGATATCGTGTTACCGTCAAAGATGGAGTCGCAACAGTTGATTTACGAATATCCCCTAATTCCCAGCGTCAGTTCACTTCTCTTTCTAGTTGTGAGCAGTTTGCTTTGTTTGGTGGTCTTCGCAAAACTTTATTAGGTAATTCTCAATGGCGTATCAAAGAAGTCCGTTTTACGGAAAGAGGAGAGAAAATAATTTTTTGAAAGCACCGTTATAGCGGGGGACTTACGCCGAAATAGTTAAATTTGTAAATAGAACAAACGCCATTTAGCACCGTGACATCGAGGGGCAATCGAATGGTAAAAGTGCTACCTTTATCTAACTCACTTTGTACAGTCAAACTGCCGTAATGTGCCTTAACAATTGCTTGGGCGATCGCCAACCCTAATCCAGAACCGCCAGTGCTACGAGAGCGATCGCTATTCACCCGATAGAAGCGGTCAAAAATCCTCCTCAGTTCTTGCTGTGGAATGCCAATGCCTGTATCCTGAACCAGAATCACAGCATGAGTTTTATTGCGGTCTAAAATAACTATCACCTCACCACCCACTCTAGTGTATTGGATGGCATTTACAATTAAGTTGGAAATCAGACGATAAAGCTGTTCAGAATTGCCTACGATATTTAGAGGTTGATGCACCCGTATTAAAGATGCCAACGATACTTTGGCTTTTGACGCCATCGCTGCAAATTCTTCAATTAAGTCGCTGACAATATCATTCAAACAACAAGATTCACGCCGCATTGGCATGGGTTGTCGGTCTAGGCGAGATAAAAGCAGCAAGTCAGTAACCAAAGTCGTGAGTCGCAGATTTTGACGCTCTACAGTTTGCAGAATGTCCCGCGCTTCTGTTTCATCCAGTTGCGGTATCATAAGTGCTGATTCCACTGTTGCTCGTGTTGCAGCCAAAGGTGTGCGTAACTCGTGTGCCACATCCGCTGTAAATTGCTGAATTTGTTTGTATGATTGATAAATTGGTTGCATTGCTATTCCTGCCAACCACCAACTAGCAACACCAACTAAACCCATACCCACTGGTAATCCGAAGACTAAAATCAATTTCACAGCACTCAGATAACTACTGAAGTCTTCCAGACTTCGCCCTACTTGAATATATCCCCAATCCCGATTGTCCTGGGTGTGCAGCACAAAGGAAATTTGATGGTAAAGGTTGTCTTTGCTGTCTTTTAGGGTTTGCCAAAGTTCCTTTTTAAAAACTGGGGATAGCCCCTCTGGGTAAGAACCTGCTATAGCAATCAAACGTTCTGAATGATCGAAAAAGCGTACGTAGTAATAGCCTTGATTGATGGCGCTCTCTATATGGCGTTTGGAACTTGATTGTTCTTGAATACACCTATCTCCGACTACACAAGTATTTGGTAAAAGCTGCTGTATAACTGGTTCTAAGCGTCCGGGTTGCTGTAGTTTCAGTTCAATACTGTCGTGCAGAGTTCCTGCAACGGATTCCAGTTCCCGGTCTAAGGTTACCCAATGAGCATGAGATACTGCTTGGTAAACGCCAAATCCGCATAGACTTAAGATAAGAGCCATGACGAGTGCATACGACAAAGCCAAACGCAAGCGGGTTAGCCTAAATAGTTTATTTTGATTCATGGCGTGAGATTGAGACGATATCCCATACCATGCAAAGTTTCAATGGGGTTAGAGCAGCCACTCGACGCTAGTTTGCGCCGCAGCAAACGCATTTGAGCCGCCACTACATTACTAATAGGTTCTGCACTGACTTCCCAAAGCTGATTACGAATCTGTTCAGTGGTAATAATTTGGTTCGGGTGCTTCATAAAATACTCCAGTAGCTGGAATTCTTTATTAGTTAAGGGAATTACCTGTCTATCCCCCGTAGCGTTGTGACTCACAACGGTGCTGCTACCGTAATCTAGAGTCAGGTTACCAACCGTTAGTTCTTGGGGTTGGAAGTGAGGCGATCGCCTTTGCAAAGCCCGTAACCGCGCCAGCAATTCCGCCATACCAAATGGCTTTACTAAGTAGTCATCTGCACCTGCATCCAGCCCAATCACTTTATCTTCCATTCTGTCTTTTGCTGTTAGCATCAACACAGGCAGAGGATTTTTTTTGTGACGTAGCCGTTGACACAACTCTAATCCTGACATTCCAGGTAACATCCAATCGAAAATAGCTAGCGTATATTGCGTCCAGCTATTTTCTAGATATGCCCATGCGTCAGTACCATTCATAACCCAGTCAACCAAGTACTTCTGCTGGGTAAGAGTTCGCTTAATAGCAGCGCCCAAATCTGATTCATCCTCGACTAGCAGCACTCTCATAGAGTTAACCTGTTACCTGTAAATTGAGCGCGGTGGCTATTGCACGTCTACCCAAAAATCAGTAGTGACAATTTTGCCGTTACGATTAAACTGACCCCAAAGTTTATATTTTCCTGGTTGCGGGAAACTGGTGATAAAATGAACTTCTCCCGCTGGAGTATTTTTCATCGCATGGGCATGAATGTAGTCTGCTTCTGTCAATGTTGATGACTGTTTGATGATGACTAAATGTCCTCGTTCACCTAAATAAGGCTGCAAATCTTTAAGTGGTTGGTTATTCGCAGCATCTTGTAAGTTGAAAATTAAGTGAACTTCATCTCCTGCTTTCGGATTTGGTTGTGAAAACTTCAAATTAGCTTTCGTATTACCAACAGTTTTAGTGGTAGTCAGGTCAATTTTTGGTACAGTTGGACTTTTCCCTGGAACTTGTGTTTTCAGCACTGAGACTTGTTCTGCTTTCCCAGCAGGTTTGTAATCACTGAAAAGTGTGTAATTACCTGGTTGTGGGAAATTAGCTTTGACTTCAAAGCGTCCATTTCCTTTATATGTGGGATGAATGTGATCGAAAAACTGGAAATCATCACTCACTACAATTAGATGCATCAGTTGTTCTTGAAAGGTATCGAAAGAAGCGATCGCTTTCCCATCTTTGTCTTGCACATTAATCACTAAAGTTGCAGGAGTTTTGGGAGTGATGGGATCCTTAACACTCAGCTTTGCAGTAGCATTTGCAAGTTCTGACTTTGCATGACTAGAATGACCAGAATGACCAGAATGACCAGAATGAGGATTTGAGTCTGCAACCGTGGAAGTAGAGGCTGATGTTTCTCCAGATTTTACTTGTGATTCACAACCTTGAGTTAACAGGAGGGTTGAAGCAATAGCAATGCCTACGGTAGACTTTATCAATGCAGAAATAGATAGCTTCATTTTTTTTACGAGTCATTCAATATCAAAAGAAAACTGACAACAAGACTATTGTTAAGTAGTTCATTTAAAAACTTATAATTTGATGAGATTGCTTCCCTCCACCCTTCGGGTTCGCCAGGTGCTACAACGGGGGGAACCCCCGCAACGCACTGGCTCACTGCGTTTCGGTCGCAATGACATTTCACGTTTAATTAGGTTGAGC